>JAWUVN010000022.1:0-64001 GCA_034112345.1 Bermanella sp.
GCAAGACACTGCGAACAACGCAACGTTTTTAGTTAAAATTTCAGTGGTGTTTTTAGCGCGAACAAGGCCCGCTTCTAACATAGCGAAACCAGCCGCCATCCACATTACTAGTGCGCCACATACCAAGAAATAAAAGGTATCCATGGCGTACTGAAGTTGGAAAATATTGTCTTCCATAATGCCCTCACATTGAGTCTTCAATACGTTTTATATAAACGTAAAAAATATAAATAAAAATTTGAAACAGTGTAATTTTAAAAACTCGGGATCAACCCAGGCTTTAAAATTAAACCGCGTCGCTACCTGTTTCACCCGTACGAATACGGATGATTTGCTCTAAAGAAGTAACAAAGATTTTACCGTCGCCGATTTTTCCTGTGTTTGCTGCTTTAGTAACGGCTTCAATAACTTTATCTGTTAAAGCATCGTCGATCGCTATTTCTAATTTTACTTTTGGTAGAAAGTCTACAACGTATTCTGCACCACGGTACAATTCAGTGTGACCTTTCTGACGACCAAAGCCTTTCACTTCAGTCACGGTAATGCCTTGAACGCCAATCTCAGACAGTGCTTCACGCACATCGTCTAACTTGAATGGCTTGATAACGGCAGTAACTAATTTCATATCAAACTCCTTAATGAGTGGTAAACAAAACTGGGCCGGAGCCCAGTTTTATATGAATAATCTAAAATTACTTAAGAGCAATACTGTAAGACATAACAACGATTACGTCTTCATCAACACCAGCAGTGTCATCGATAGGCTTAGAAACTGTGATACCTAGTTCATCAGTTAAACCGTAAGAAACGTCGATGTGAGAGTATTTAGCACCATCGTCATCGCTCATGCCGTAAGTTAAGTCAGCACCTGCAACAGAATATCCAAGAGCAAGGTAAGAATAAGTTTCATCACCTAGGTTATCAATGTAAGTCAAAGAAGCATCGCCATAACCTAAACCAAGGATTGCTTCAGATAGCTCACCAGGAGAACCCAGACCAGCATCAACCATCTCATCTGCAACAGCATCATATTCAACATTATTATTGTAAATATAAGTTGCAACACTTAAGTCAACAGAGAAATCACCCATCTCCATACCGTAACCAACATAAAGGTCGTATTCATTGCCAGTACCTGTATCACCAGAAGAAGCCCAAAGACCAGCGTAAGCACCAGACTCATGAGAGTAATCAGCAGCAGCAGAGAACGCAGCTCCACCTAGATCAGTACCACGCCATAAGTATGTAGAGGCAATTCCAGCTGAGTATTCAACTTCAGCGTTAGCAACTTGTGCAGTTAATGCTGTTGCTGATACAAGGCTTGCTAGTGCAATGGCTTTAGATAAAGTTTTCATATTATTGTTTTCCTTCATAGGTTTAGTTTTAAAAGTTAAGTTTTGATGCGCAGGCTTGTGACCCGTTTTAAAAGCGTTGCTATTGGTGCTTGCTCAGCTTTAGCGCATGTATTTAGTGTTAATTAATATTCTGATCGTAATATAGCAATGGTGATGCCAACTTTTAAAAACCCTTTATTCATGGGCTATACAGCCTATTTCTGTGAGTATTTCTAATTTTATTAAAGCCCTAGCATGTTGCATTTAGCATCCTAAGGCACCGTATGGGTGCACTAATATCAGCCTTTGTTATGGCAGGCACCATCTTGAAACAAGTCTATAAGCGATAATTATTAGTGATTTACAGGCATTCCACGCCAAGAAAAGTATTTAATGAACAACTATAGGGCGTGAAATTGGAGTGTTTTAAACAGATAAAAAAAATGCCCTTGATTAAAGCATCAAGGGCATTAGAAGAAGTGAGACTTAAGATCTAAATCGTAGGCTGGGAAACAAGGGTCTTAAAAGAATGAGCAATCCATAGCACCAGTCCCATCACCAATAAGCACATCAGTGAAAAACCCGCTGCAAAACCTAAGGCACTGGCACCTGCTGGAATTTCTAATCCATGAGCCATACCGTGAATGCTGGCAAAAGCCGTCATACACCAAGCTGAAACTTCGTGAAAGCGTGTGTTATTTTGCAATACTTGCCCAAGCAGCATGAACATAGCAGCCATGCCTAAAGATACCAGTATCATACTTTCCATTGTGGCTACGGATATTAGATGCAAACCTGCATGGGCGAATACAAAGCCAGCTAGCATTAAGCCTACAAAGCATAATGGCACCAAATATTTCTGTTTACCTTGCAAGCGCGTACTTAAGATACCCACAGCGATTAATGACAACAAATGATCCAAGCCTAATAAAGGATGAAGCGCCCCTGAAAGCACACCCGTACTTATAACAGTACCTTCATGCCCTGGATGAGCAATCGCCAAGCTCGATATAAGCCCAGCTGACATGACAGTCATTAATTTAATGAAGAACCTTTTCATAACGTTTTCCTTAGCCGCCAATACAACAGCCTGTCTACTTTTAAATTCTATGTGATACACAGCTCAATCGTTATAGTGAGCGTGATGATAATATTTCAGTATGTTCAGAAACCTGATGCGCCGGAATCATTTTATCTAAAACAAGTTGAATACTTTCGCGCTTTTCTAGCATGCCAAAATCAATAATAAAACGAATAATCTCAGCAATGCCTTTTGTACTCTCAACATTCGCTAAAACAAACGGTCTATCTCCGCGCATTTTTTTGGTATCTCGATTCATAACCTCTAAAGACGCACCCACGTGTTCTGCAATATCCACTTTATTAATAATCAATAAATCAGACTTGGTAATACCCGGGCCGCCTTTACGAGGAATTTTATCCCCTGCACATACATCAATCACATAAATAGTAAGGTCGGATAACTCAGGACTAAACGTTGCAGATAAATTATCGCCGCCACTTTCAATCATCACCATTTCTAAACCTTCATGGCGGTCTTGCAGCTCTTTAACCGCGGCTAGATTCATTGAAGCATCTTCACGTATCGCAGTATGCGGGCAACCACCTGTTTCAACACCCATGATACGATCTTCTTCTAGTGCTTTATTACGCAATAGAAATTGTGCATCTTCTTTGGTGTAAATATCGTTGGTTACCACTGCAATATTGTAATGGTCACGCATGGTTTGACATATTTGTTCTAGCAACGCTGTTTTACCTGAACCTACAGGGCCGCCTACACCTACTCTTAATACTTGGCTCATAATAATTTCCTTAACTCAATTTATTAACTTTACGACCTAAATAGTCGTGAATATTGTTGTTCATGTAATGAAGATGCGATGGCGGTGCCCAAGAGGCCCGTTCCAATCTCATCATCTTTAATTGTTAATGCGTGCTCACATACTTGAGCTATTACGGGTATCAAGCTTTGTAATGTTTTTTGTGCATCTGTTTGCCCCATAGGCATGGCTTTACTGGCACAAGTGATTTGATTTTCAACCCAACTCCAAACAAAACCCAATAATGCGTTTTCAATATCAATATTCGTAACCACTGACGCCAGTGAACTCATAGCAACCACACTGGGTTTATCACACATATCAAGTAATGCTCTTCGCCCTTGATCTTGACCCAGATGCCATTGAACATATGCGCTGCCAACTTGAATGTCTTCAAGGTACAGCTCTTTGGTTTCACGAAACGATAAAAGCGTATCATTCCATAATTGAATGGACGCTTGATCTGACACTTCCCATGCATGAAACATACGAATAAAAATGGGCAGGTCTAATAAACCCAACCCAAATTCTAAATTCTGTTTAATCCAAGCATGAACGTCATTGCGGTTTTTACACCAGCCTTTGTCCAGTGCGAATTCAAGCCCTTGCGAGTAAGCAAATGTTCCCACTGGTAAGGCAGGGCTCGATAAGTGCAACAAAGCCAACAAACTACTGGCTTTGGCATTAACCTTTACCGGCGTCTCACTATTTAAATTAGTGACTGTGGCCATGGTCCGAACCTTCACCGTGGGAATGCTCATGGCCATCATCTTCGCCATGGTGATGATGCCCACCAGTACCCGGTGCATATGCGCCGTTTTCAGGTTCAAATGGCGCCATCTCATGAGTCACATGAATGCCTAACCCATGCAGCATGTCGTCTAGAACATAGTCTTCTTGAAAGCGTAAAAAACCATCGCCTATTTGTAATGGCACATGGCGATTACCAAGGTGATAACAGCCACGGGCAAATAAAGTAGCATCCTTCACATATGCAGTGGACACTTTTTCATTGGAGGCCAATATCATCAAGTATTCATTTTGATTGCTCGCCAATATAGTACCGTGTCGTAATACATGGCCCCGTTCAATTTGAATGCCTGCATCGTTACCACTGTCAGTTACAAGTTTTAAACGGCCACGCTTACGATCGTCAAAACTCAAGCTAATGGTTTCGCTGTTTGTTTCTGGCGCTATGCTTGTCTCTAAAATTTTTGTAAATATTTTCATTTTTAACTTAAAACCCGTAGGAGTCGCACCCTGTGCGCGACCCGTAAATTACAAATCATACTGCTTGAAATGGTAATGTTTGTTTTAATTAATTCCTTCACCATCTGCTCTTTTAATATATTTAATTATTTGGGTTCGCGCACAGAGTGCGACTCCTACAATTAGAATAAATAATAGCGCTGTGCCATGGGTAATACTTCTGCCGGCTCGCAGCTTAACTCAACCCCATCTGCTTTCACCACATAGGTTTGTGGATCCACTTCTAACTTAGGTTGGTAGTCATTTAGCTTCATATCAGATTTGGTTAATTTACGAGTATCTCTAACGGCACTTAATTGTTTTTTCAAACCCAAATGGTTAAGCGTGCCTTTTTCTAATGCGCTTTTAGAAACAAAGCTGATACTTGTCTCGTGAACGGCTTTCCCCATGGCGCCAAACATCATTCGATAATGCACAGGCTGTGGCGTTGGAATAGATGCATTAGGGTCACCCATTGGCGCACCAGCAATCATGCCACCTTTTATAATCAAAGAAGGCTTGGTCCCAAAGAACATCGGCTTCCATAAAACCAAGTCTGCCAGTTTTCCTACTTCTATGGATCCGACTTCGTGAGAAACGCCCATTGTGATCGCAGGGTTGATGGCATATTTCGCAATGTAACGTTTACAGCGAAAGTTATCATGGCCTTGAGTGTCTTCTGGTAAAGCACCACGCTGAACTTTCATTTTGTGCGCTGTTTGCCATGTGCGTGTAATGACTTCGCCAACACGGCCCATAGCTTGAGAATCCGATGAGATCATACTAAAGCAACCCAGGTCATGAAGAATGTCTTCAGCGGCAATGGTTTCTCGACGAATACGTGAGTCGGCAAATGCAACATCTTCAGGAATGTTTGGATCTAAATGGTGACATACCATTAACATGTCTAAATGTTCGTCAACCGTGTTCACGGTATAAGGCCGTGTAGGGTTTGTTGAAGAAGGTAATACATTCGGTTCACCAGCCGCTTTAATAATATCAGGAGCGTGACCACCGCCAGCACCTTCAGTGTGATAGGTATGAATCGTACGACCTTTGAACGCAGCTAATGTATCTTCGACAAAACCTGATTCGTTTAATGTGTCGGTGTGTATGGCAACTTGTACATCTTGTTCGTCGGCCACTGTTAAACAGCAATCAATAGACGCAGGGGTTGTGCCCCAATCTTCGTGCAGTTTTAAACCCATTGCACCGGCTTCGACTTGTTCAGTTAATGCCGCTGGTAAACTTGCGTTACCCTTGCCTAGAAAACCAATGTTCATGGGCAAGTCTTCAACTGCTTGTAGCATTTTTCCAATGTGCCATGGTCCCGGCGTGCAAGTAGTTGCATTGGTGCCAGTCGCTGGGCCGGTACCACCGCCTAGCATGGTGGTTACACCGCTCATTAATGCTTCTTCAATTTGCTGAGGGCAAATAAAATGAATGTGCGCATCGACTCCGCCTGGCGTTAAAATTTGTCCTTCGCCAGCGATAACTTCGGTGCCGGGTCCAACCTCAATGGTCACGCCTTCTTGTGTATCAGGGTTGCCCGCTTTACCAATGGCCTGAATGCGGCCGGCTTTGATTGCAACGTCTGCTTTCACCACTCCCCAATAATCTAAAATTAAAGCGTTTGTAATAACGGTATCAGCCACATGCTTACTAACAGATTGGCTTTGACCCATGCCATCACGTATTACTTTACCGCCACCAAATTTTACTTCGTCGCCGTAAACGGTGTAATCTTTTTCAGGTGAGATAAATAATTCAGTATCACCTAAACGTACTTTGTCACCAATGGTTAGGCCATACATGTCGACGTAGGCTTTGCGATCTATCTTTACCATATTATGCTCCTAAACCTTGCCCTGAATTTCGCCACGAAAACCATACATTTCTTTTTTACCAGCAAACTCTACAAGTTCAACCGTGCGTGTTTGCCCAGGTTCAAAACGAACCGCTGTTCCAGCTGCAATATTTAATCGAAACCCTTTTGTGTGTTCTTTTTTAAAGGTTAATGCTGGGTTCACTTCATAAAAATGATAGTGGCTACCAATTTGAATGGGGCGATCCCCTGTATTAGCTACTTCAATACTCAAGGTTTTACGGCCTACATTTATTTCGATATCACCGTCAGCGTAAATCACTTCACCAGGGATCATAAGCACTCCATTGTGTTCGTCGTCATATTACAATTAATTAAAATTATAATTTTAAAATAAGATCGCGTTATGAGGAACTAAGTTAAACAGTATCTGCAACCTAACGGCCTCTTCTTTATCTAGGCGATAGGGTTATGAACGGTGACTAGCTTTGTTCCATCTGGAAACGTTGCTTCAACCTGTACGTCATGAATCATTTCAGGGATACCATCCATCACTTGCTCACGACTTAATACTTGGCGACCGGCATTCATTAGGTGCGCCACAGTTTCGCCGTCTCTTGCCCCTTCCATAATGAAAGCACTGATTAAAGCTATGCATTCTGGATAATTTAACTTTACACCGCGATCCAAACGTTTTTGCGCTAACTCTGACGCGACGAATAAAAGCAATTTATCTTTTTCTCTTGGAGACAGTTCCATGAGTATTCCTTTATTTTTTTATTGTGACGTGACATCACGTAATAATCTTATCTAAATTTTGTTTTAACAAGGCTCTACTATTTAAAGTATCAGGTCCGCCAAATTCTAGGGGCGCACGCTGTTTTGTCGATAGTATGTGGTCGTACAATATCCCACAGACCTTCAAACGTGTCTCTGGCTTGCTCGGCTTTATCGCCTAAAAAACGAGCAATAAATACACCAGGCTTTTGTGTGATCGCCACATAAGCTGGCGCAATTGCTTGATTAACCTGTTCTTGCCATTCGTGTAACTGGCTTTCAATTTCACGTGTTACCACATCACAGGTAATCACAAACGTACCAAACACACTTTTTTCTTGAAATCCTGCAATGCCTTTTTGAATAGCGCTTGGCGCCGTTAGTACCAGTCGATCGCTGAACAAGGGCTTGCTGTCTTTGGCGATCTGAAGCGATTGATATAAACCGCCGGATTCAAATTTCTCATTACTTTCTAATCGACCCAAACAAGTAATTTCCCAGCCTATATATAGACCATTACCTGTAATATTAACGCGGGTAATTAACTCTCCATCTGCTTGGTCAAATAAGATATTTTCTTGTGGTAAATATTCAACAATGCTCTGATCAGCAATAGTGATATCCACATGCTGACCTTGCTTAATGCCACTGATATTACGATAAATTTTTCCGGCTGACGGGGTTGTTACCAGTACATGTGCATTGGGTTGCGCATGGATGTTGATCGATAATTTGTCACCACCCACCAAACCACCCGGAGGGTGTAATAGATACAAGTGTAAACAGCCCGGCCCCTCAGGGTGAAAAGGGCGCTGGACTCTTAACGGGCCAAAGTGTTCGGTTCGGCCCATTCGGGTGTGGCCATTCACACTGATGAATTCGCCGCTGAACTTGGCTCGCCAGCGCTTTATATCGAATTCACCGTGAGATGATTGAGCGGTGTTATTCATTCTAATCTTTAAGCTCTAAGTAGCATTCAAATAAGACCATGCCTGCAACTTTTCAATAATACAAATTTGGTGTAATAATACATGACCAATTGGTCAGGTTCGACACATAAACGATTAAATTAACAATTGGTTGTGTGCTTGTGTTTTAAATTGCTAATAAGCGCTGAACATCGTCAGATGACTTGAGCTTATGCTGGTCGCCTTCAGATACCACTCGGCCACGCTCTAAAATAATGTAGTTATCTGCTAGCGCAGTAGCAAAATCCAAATATTGCTCAACCAGAACAATGGCCATATTGCCTCTATCTCGTAGCAACTCAATTACACGTTGAATGTCTTTAATAATTGAGGGCTGAATTCCTTCTGTGGGCTCATCTAAAATCAGCATTTTAGGGCGTAATAATAAGGCACGGGCTATGGCAAGCTGTTGCTGTTGGCCACCTGATAAATCACCGCCTCTTCTGCCCAGCATCTTTTTTAATACTGGGAACAATTCAAAAATTTCTTCATCGATGAATCGATCTTTCTTTTTCAAACTAGAAAAGGCTGTTTTTAAATTCTCTTCAACCGTGAGCTGAGAAAATATATCACGACCTTGAGGCACATAAGCTATCCCACTTTTAGCGCGATCATACGGCGCTTGCTTGGTAATGGATTGGCCATTCCAAGATATGTCACCAGCCTTTGGTGACATGTGACCTGACAAGGCTTTCATTAATGTGGTTTTACCAACCCCATTACGACCAAGAACACAGGTAACTTTACCAATTTCTGCTTTCATAGAAACATCGTAAAGTGCTTGGCTTGCTCCGTAAGAGACATCTAAGTTGTTTACTTCTAACATGTTAGCGCCCCAAATATACTTCAATGACTTTCTGATTATTTTGCACGGTTTCTAGCGAGCCTTCTGCTAAAACACTGCCTTCGTGCAACACCGTTACCTTGCACTCTAATGCAGCGATAAAATCCATGTCGTGCTCAACCACTACTAGTGAATGGTTTTTTGCCAGCTTTTTAAATAACTCGGCCGTTTTCATCGTTTCTTCGTCTGTCATGCCCGCGGCTGGTTCATCAATCAATAATAATTCTGGTTCTTGACTGATTAACATACCAATTTCTAACCACTGCTTTTGACCGTGTGAAAGATTAGCCGCTGTGTCGTCACGTTTATCATCTAGATTGATGAGCTCTAAAATATCATTGATTTTTGTTAGGCCTTCTTCATTTAATTTATAAAACAAAGCCTGCCAAACACTGCGACTGCCTTTTAAAGATAATTCTATATTTTCGAATACGGTTAAACTTTCAATCACACTGGGTTTTTGAAACTTACGGCCTACACCAAGATTAGCAACCTCAGCCTCATCATGCTGAGTCAGGTCAATAGAGTTTTTAAACAGTACGGTGCCTGAATCAGGGCGTGTCTTACCTGTGATGATATCCATCATGGTGGTCTTGCCCGCTCCATTGGGTCCGATAATAGCCCGCATTTCACCGGGTTCAATACACAGCGATAGATTGTTAATGGCTTTAAAACCATCAAAGCTGACGTTAACGCCATCTAGGTACAAAGCAAATTCATTTTCTACGTGCTTAGGAATGGTAATCGCCATGGTTATGCACCTCCTTTAATAGATGCGACTTTTTCTTTTAAGAAAAAGTAAATCTGACTGGCCTTGCCATCGCCTTGCTTAATATTTTGAACAACGCCCACAATGCCTTTTGGTAGATACAAGGTACTGAGTACGAACAAACCGCCCAGCATAAATAGCCAAAGTTCAGCAAACGCACCTGTGAAATACGTTTTTGCATAATTAACTGCTATGGCACCAATCACAGCGCCAAATAATGTTCCGCGACCACCAATGGCCACCCAAATAATAATTTCAATGGAATATATTGGGGTGAATTCACCTGGATTTATAATACCTACTTGCGGCACATATAAAGCACCTGCAACGCCAGCCAACATGGCAGAAACAACAAAAATAAATAACTTAAAATACTCAACTTTATAACCTAGAAATCGTGTGCGCATTTCAGCATCACGAATACTGACCAATACACGGCCCAGTTTTGATGTGGTGATAAATCGACTAAGGAGGTAACCCAAAACTAATGCCAGAGCCGATGCTATAAATAATGCATTTCGAGTACCGGCACCTTGCAAATCGAATCCTAGGATATCCTTAAAGTCGGTTAAGCCGTTGTTGCCGCCAAAGCCCATGTCGTTTCTAAAGAATGCCAGCATCAATGCATAAGTAAGCGCTTGCGTAATAATAGATAAGTACACACCTGTTACACGAGATCGAAACGCTAACCAACCAAATACAAAGGCTAGTGTGCCCGGTACAACCAGCACCATGATCATGGCAAACCAAAACTGATCAAACCCAAGCCAGTACCAAGGTAATTCATCCCAACTCAAGAACACCATAAAATCAGGAAGATCAGCATTACCGTACACACCGCGTTCGCCAATCTGTCGCATTAAATACATGCCCATGGCATAACCGCCTAACGCAAAAAATGCACCGTGACCTAAACTTAAAATACCGCAGTAACCCCAGATTAAATCCACAGACAGAGCCAGTAATGCATAACACAAATATTTTCCAGTCAGCGTTAATGCATACGTGGAAACATGAAAAATAGAATCTTGTGGAAAGACCAGATTACAAAATGGAAAAATGATCGCGATGGCAATCAATGCCAATACAAGTCGCTGCCCACCTTTATCACCCACAAGTAACGTAGCAAGCGGACCCAGTTTTAACTGAGAGGTTTTATTATCTAACTGATTAATTGTCGACATAACTTAATCCTCCACCGCTCGGCCTTTTAAGGCAAACAATCCACGAGGTCGTTTTTGAATGAATAAAATGATCGCAACCAATACTATAATTTTTGCCAATACCGCACCGGCCATAGGTTCGATCATTTTATTTGCAATGCCCAATGACATTGCACCCACTAATGTGCCCCATAAGTTACCTACACCACCAAATACCACCACCATAAAACTGTCTATGATGTATGCCTGACCAAGATTAGGTCCGACGTTAGTAAGCTGACTAAGTGCTACGCCTGCAATACCTGCAATGCCTGCACCTAAACCAAACGTTAACGCATCAACCCAGCCAGTCTTGATGCCCATAGAGCTTGCCATGGGACGGTTCATGGTAACGGCACGCATTTGCAAACCAAATAATGTTTTCTTTAAAACCAGAGCCAAGCCAGCAAGCACCATTAGACTGAATATAATAATATATAAACGGTTATAGGTAAGTTCTAGTCCTGCATTCACAGTAAAAGTGCCTGCCATCCACTCTGGGGTGATGACATCTTGGTTTAACGGACCAAAAATACTTCTTACCGCTTGCTGCAATACTAAGCTAATACCAAATGTGGCTAATAACGTTTCTAGAGGGCGGCCATATAAATGACGTATAACTGAACGCTCAATTAATACGCCTACTAACCCACTCACTAAAAATGCGGCGGGAACAGCAACCAATAATGACATACCGATATTGTTTGGCATGATTTGTTGAACAACAAATGTGGTGTACGCGCCTAGCATAATCATTTCGCCATGGGCCATGTTAATCACACCCATCACACCGAATGTAATAGCTAAACCAATTGCAGCTAAAAGAAGAACTGCACCCAGTGCTACACCAAAATAGACGTTTTCTAGTACGCCATTAAGCTGCATAAGTTGATCGATTGAATCTAGAGTCTTTTTCGCTAGAGATACTTCTGATAGGGAATAGTCTTCGATATTCACTAAGGCATGATCAATGAATTTATTTAAACCATTTCTAGTTTCAGCATACAAAGAGCGGTCTAAATTTTTAATGGCTTGAATACGCTCATTGGCATTTTTTGATTGCAGTAATATTAATGACTTTGCTGTATTGAGTATTTCAATTACGCGTTCATTTTGGTCATTGCCTTTCTCGTAAGCCAGTGCTTCGTTAATTAGGGCTAAATGATTGTTTTCTGCTGATTTCAATATCGATAAAGCGGCGTTTTCACGATCTTTCAATACTGGTGAGAAAATTTCTAATTCTGCAATAGCACTCTTAAGCTGCCCACGCAGTTTATTGTTTATACCTACTTTTTTAAGCTTTCTTTTCTTAAACAAACCAACTTCTTGGCCGGTAATAAAAGATGTAGCTAAATATTTTTTTTCTTCTGTTTTAACAGAATAAACAAGCTCGCTTGTTTTTTTAACATAATACAGCTGACCATTTAGTACAGATGTAAATAATTCTAGTGCACGTTCATGCTTTTCTTTTAGAAGATTATTTATGATTTCTTTCTTCACACCATAATCAGCTTTAGGAAAACGATTGACCGATTCTTCAAATGTAACAACTGAAACACTTTCGACAAGAGCGGGGGCCTTATTTGATTCTGAACTAACTGCATTGACACAACTGATCGCCAACATGCAGAGAATCCATGTCCTGAAGATACTCATGGGGGTCGCCTTGGAAAATGATTCGGGGGGAATATTTATTATTAGATGAAAAAACCTCTTTATCGATAAAGTATCAATAAAGAGGCTAATGTATTACTTATTGACCAGCTACTGCTGACCCTGCACATACTTTTGTAACTGTATTGTAATTGCCACAGTTTACTGGAGCAGTCCAGTCAGACATTAGATTTTTACTTTCAGGTAAAAAATCTGTCCAAGCATCGCCTTTCACTTCGCCATCTGTTTTCCAAACGATATCGAACTGACCATCTTCTTGAATTTCACCAATTAATACAGGCTTAGATAAGTGGTGGTTAGTGTTCATAACCGCAGTACCACCAGTCAAGTTAGCTACTTTAAGGCCGTACATGTTTGAACGTACTTTATCTACATCAACTGATTTTGCTTTCTCAACGGCTTGAGCCCACATTTTGAAACCGATATAAGTGGCTTCCATTGGGTCGTTTGTTACGCGATCTTCGTTTTTAGTAAACGCGTGCCAAGCTTCGATGAATTCATCATTGGCTTCTGACTCAGCACTCATGAAGTAGTTCCATGCAGCAAGGTGACCAACAAGAGGTTTTGTATCAAAGCCGGATAACTCTTCTTCACCAACTGAGAATGCAACAACAGGAATGTCATCCGAACCAACACCTTGGTTAGCTAACTCTTTATAGAAAGGAACATTTGCATCACCATTGATTGTAGACACTACCGCTGTTTTTTGACCTTTAGAACCAAACTTTTTCACGTCAGAAACAATTGTTTGCCAATCACTGTGACCAAATGGCGTGTAGTTAACCATGATGTCTTTGGCAACAACACCTTTAGATTTCAAATAGCTTTCTAATATTTTATTGGTTGTACGCGGGTAAACATAATCAGTACCTGCAAGTACCCAGCGCTTAACACCCTGAGCCATTAAATAGTCAACAGCAGGAATCGCTTGCTGATTTGGCGCGGCGCCTGTGTAGAAAACATTTTTAGAAGATTCTTCACCTTCGTACTGAACAGGATAGAAAAGCAAACCATTTAATTCTTCGATAACTGGTAATACAGATTTACGAGAAACCGATGTCCAGCAACCAAAGATAACGTCTACTTTTTCTTTCGCTAAAAGCTCTCGGGTTTTTTCTGCAAATAAAGGCCAGTTAGAAGCTGGGTCAACTACAACCGCCTCTAACTTCTTACCCAGTAAACCGCCTTTTTTGTTTTGATCTTCAATCATCATTAAAACAGTGTCTTTTAATGTGGTTTCAGAAATCGCCATGGTGCCAGACAAGGAATGCAAAACCCCCACTTTAATGGTGTCAGCGGCTTGCGCTATGGCAGCTCCTAACGTTAAAGCAGCAATACCAGCTACTTTCGCAAATTTATTTTTCATAGCGTGTTTCCCTATTTTTTATTTATTGGTCTACGCCTCTATTGCAACGGGTATGCCAGAAAAATAAAAGTCCGTAATCACTACTCTTTTGCCAATATCGAGTATTTTATTTGCACCAAATTAACCCCTGCATCACTTCTAGGGCAATATTAAAGTGCGCATAAAATGAGCGGTAAGATAAAATTACTTCTGTTGCACCGATTTTTTTAGGTAATTGCACGCTGAGTGGGCAAAAAAACAAGAAAGATAATCATTAGTTTTAGAAGCATCATTTACGAGCACGCCTTAAACAAACACATCACCAATATAAAATGTTTTGAGAAAAGGGCTTTATATGCAGTACTAATTTTTAGTACTGATTTTTATATAGACTATCGTGACTCATTGCTTTTAAGGGGGTTTAAGATCAGCTCGATGATCATTTCTTTATGCACAGACTCTTCTAATCTCACCCTGAGGCAGTCCAGAACTGTTTTGGCCATGCCTCTGCATGGGAACCTTACAAAAAATTAATTCACTTGGTTTTTTGTTGGATTAAACGATCTTGATTAGCTTAGCTTGCGTGACACGTGACAAAGCCTAACGTTTGATAGGAACGAGTAGTTGGAATTGAGGTAATACTTTGAATAGAGCTGCTATATCACGCCAAACAACCCGAATTAATGAATACTTGTAAGCTTTTTTTACTGACCCATAGACGCATTTTATGACGTTACCCGTGGCACACAATTCCGTTCGATGCCCCACAAAAAAGCCCCCTAATAAGGAGGCTTTCATCAGATCAAGCAAACGCTGAATTAAACGGCTTCAGAGCCTGTTTCACCTGTACGAATGCGGATGATTTGCTCTAGGTTGGTCACGAAAATTTTACCGTCACCAATTTTACCAGTATTAGCCGATGCCGTAATGCTTTCGATTACTTTCTCAACCTGACTGTCATCTATGGCTATTTCTAGCTTAATTTTTGGTAGAAAATCCACAACATACTCTGCACCACGATACAGTTCTGTATGCCCTTTCTGGCGACCGAAACCCTTAACTTCTGTTACGGTAATACCTTGCACGCCAATTTCTGATAACGATTCACGAACATCGTCTAATTTAAATGGTTTGATAACGGCCGTAACCAGTTTCATAAGTCATTCCTATAGATATAAAAAAATCAGTCAAACACGAAGCTTGACTGATTTTAGACTAATACTATTCAAATGAATATTAGAATTCTTTAGAAGCCGATAGATATACGACAGATTCCGCATCGTCACCAATTCGCTCTTCGCTAGCCCATGCCAAACCTAATGCCAAATCAAATCCAGAGATCTCTTTGCCAACAGTTGCACCAAGATCTAAAGAGTTATCTGCTGCAGACGCTTCAGGAATTGCATAACCAACACGTAGATCCAAAGCCAGCTCTTCAGGTAGGTCCATTGAATAACCACCTTCTAGATATGTAGAGCCTTCATCTGTTTCAGCACCAACAGCAATAGACACCATTCCTGTGAAAGCATCTTTAGCAATAGATGCATTCAATTCAGATTCCATATCACTTTCATCATAGATGTAACTAATAAAACCAACGCTTGCATCCATACCACCAAGATCAAACCCATATGATGCATATACATCCAGTTCAAGCATATCCTCTTCAGCATCAGCATCAGCATCTAAAAATACTGTTGAAGCCCAAACACCCACCGAAATGTTCTCAGCTACATCAGCATCAGCGCCACCTTGAAACGCAAAACCATTATCGTTTTGAGATTGACCACGCCATACGTAGTCAGAAACCACGGCAGCGTTATAGGATACTTCAGCATTGGCTGCTTGCGCAGATAGGGCGCCCGCAGTAACCAAGCTGGCGATAGCAATTGCTTTTGATAAAGTTTTCATGTTTTTGCTTCCTTTGACTAGAATTTTATAATTATCATAAAAGGGGGCCTACCCCTTCATTCTGCTCCATGCTTAAGCGCCGCTCAACACTCACGCACTAAATAAATGCGAGAAATACTTGTTTTTCAGTCAAGGATTGCCAACCTGGAAAAAATACGTCATAGCCCTAGGCCAATACGTACTTTATTGGTCAATCAATCACCTAGCTTCTAAAAGCAGTGCGCCTAATTTTGCTTCCATTTTAACGAAGCACTCTTATTGCGCGTTAGATCATAACTTATGCTGTATTGCGGTTTTATTTCAAGTACTTGAAAAAAATAATGCCTTTTTATGGGGATAATCTGATTATTGGCCAATTAGGTCTAACCCGTTGTAAATAGCATCTTAATTTATATGAGCTGTGATAGAATTTCGCTATTAAAGGAGCCTCGCTATGAACCCCAGTATTTTGAATAAAATTGCCTCTCAGATTAGCCAACTTATTCCTGAACAAGCCAGCCAAGATTTACAAAACAACATTCAACAGGTGCTGGCCAGACAACTGAATAAGCTAGATGTGGTTAGCCGTGATGACTTTGAAGCCCAGCAAGCGGTTTTATTGCGCACACGTGAAAAACTAGAAGCATTAGAAAAACAAGTAGCTGAATTAGAGAAACACCTGACAAAATAACGGTTTTTTCATACTCTTTACTGAAAGCCCTTTGCCTGAAAGAACATTACACTAGAGGCCAACCTGTACTTCGACTGCAAGGATGCCTATGTCGCTAGCTGTAATGCTCTCTCGAGCCAAAGTAGGAGTAGATGCCCCACTTGTTCATGTTGAAACACACTTATCGAATGGGCTCCCCAGTTTCTCAATCGTGGGGTTACCCGAAACAGCGGTAAAAGAAAGTAAAGATCGCGTTCGCAGCGCCATATTAAACAGCGGATTTGAATTTCCTGCATCGCGCATTACCGTAAACCTAGCCCCAGCTGATCTACCAAAAGAAGGCGGTCGATTCGACCTTGCCATTGCCCTTGGCATTTTATGCGCCAGCGGCCAACTGCCCGATCAAGACTTAGACAAGTACGAATGCATTGGCGAGCTTGCATTAACCGGCGCTATTCGAAAAGTCGATGGCGTGATTCCCGCCGCACTGGCCTGCCAAAAAGCCAACCGAATATTACTGCTACCTGAATTTAACAAAGAAGAAGCCAGCCTAAGTAAAAGCGATGCCATATGCGCCGATCACCTATTAAAGTTTTGCCAACACCTAACTGATCAGCAGCATTTGCAACAAATCGAGCCCATGCAAGTGACCACAGAGCAGTATCATGGCCCTGATATGGCGCAGGTTAAAGGCCAACACCACGCAAAACGGGCCCTAGAAATCGCCGCTGCTGGCAACCATAATTTACTTTTTTCTGGGCCTCCCGGCACAGGTAAAAGCATGCTGGCCCACTGCCTACCGGGTATTTTACCTCCTTTAAATGAACACGAAGCTTTAGAGGTAGCGGCCTTATACAGTGTATCAAATCACCCTCAGCGCCCTTATTTTCTAACGCGTCCGTTTAGGCAGCCTCATCACACAGCATCGGGTGTTGCCTTAGTGGGCGGCGGCGCTCATCCCAAGCCAGGGGAGATATCTTTGGCGCATCATGGGGTTTTGTTTTTAGATGAAATCCCTGAATTCAGCCGCACCGTACTGGATGTAATGAGGGAGCCACTAGAAACAGGGCATATCAGCATCAGTCGCGCAGCCCAACAAGTGGATTACCCAGCTCGATTTCAATTAATTGCAGCAATGAATCCATGCCCCTGCGGATATCTTAAACAGCCCAATAAACGTTGCGGCGAGTGCTCTGAAGCCAAAGCGTTGAAATACCAAAGCTCTGTCTCTGGGCCATTATTAGATCGTATCGACATTCAAATTGAGGTACCCGCCCTGCCAAAGGGCTTACTTTCTACTGATGCCAGTGAAGCTGAATCCAGCGCTCAAGTGCGTGAACGTGTAGTACAAGCCAGAGCTCGGCAATTAAGTCGACAGGGCTGTCCTAATGCTCAAATGGATCAAAAAGCCATATCAACCATTTGTCACTTATCCTCTGAATTGAGCAACATACTGGAAGATGCCCTTGATAAGCTGGGCCTAAGCGCTAGAGCCTATCACCGCATTTTAAAAGTGGCTCGTACCATTGCTGATCTATCCAATAAAGAACACATCGAAAAAAGTCACTTACTTGAAGCACTCTCCTATCGCCAAATGGAGCGTCGCCTGAACCCCAGCCAATCCATGGCAACCCCTTAAAGCCCGATGTTTGTAATAAAGCCTGCTGGATACAAAATTAGCCTAATCATGTAGGCGGAATTTTGGTAATCTATGCGTCCTGTTTTTTGCCGTACAAGTTACCTTTGTGAATCATTTAAATCCTCGCCAGAAAGAATCTGTTTTACACATCGACGGCCCCCTATTAGTACTGGCAGGTGCTGGCTCAGGTAAGACCAGCGTAATCACCACTAAAATGGCATACCTGATTCAGCAATGCGGCATTCCTGCTCGCAACATCACCGCCCTAACCTTTACCAATAAAGCCGCTAAAGAAATGAAAGAGCGCGTGAGTAAATTGGTTCAGGGTAAAGCCGCATCAGGCTTAACCGTTTCCACCTTCCACAACCTTGGGTTAAATATCATTCGCAAAGAATGCAAACACCTAGGGTTACGCTCAGGCTTTTCAATTTTTGATGACGGCGATACAAAGGCATTATTAAAAGACCTAATGCATCGAGATCACGGTACCGATGGCGATATGGTAGACATGGTACGTGCTGAAATTGGTAAGTTAAAAAACGACTTAATCGAACCAGAAGTCGCCGTTGCCCTAGCAAAAAGCCCACAAGAAGTTTTAGTGGCGACCACTTTCGCGGCCTACGACCGATCTCTTAAAGCGTATAACGCTGTGGATTTTGACGACCTTATTCGCATTCCAACCATGTTATTTAAAAATAACGATGCGGTGCGAGCCAAGTGGCAAAAAAATACTCGCTATTTATTGGTCGATGAATACCAAGACACCAACACTAGCCAATACGAATTGGTAAAAATTCTAGTGGGCATGCACGGTAAATTTACTGTAGTGGGCGACGATGACCAATCTATTTATGCTTGGCGTGGTGCCCGACCAGAAAACTTAAGCTTATTGAAAAAAGATTTCCCAAGCTTAAAAGTAGTGATGCTTGAGCAAAACTATCGATCAACTGGATTAATATTAAACGCAGCCAACCAGGTAATTTCAAATAACGAACACGAATTCGTTAAAAAACTATGGTCCGATAAAGGCTACGGCGACTCAATCCGAATAGTTAGATGCAAATCAGAAGACAATGAAGCTGAACGTATTGCCACCGAAATCATTGAGCACAGATTACGTAAAAATGGAAAATACAGCGATTACGCCGTCTTGTTCCGTGGCAACCATCAAGCCCGTTTGATGGAAATGAAAATGCAGCAATTTCAAATCCCTTACAAACTCAGCGGTAGCCAATCCTTTTTTGCAAAAAGTGAAATCAAAGACATCATGAGTTATTTAAAACTCATAGTGAATCCAACTGACGATTCTGCATTCTTACGCGTAATCAATGTACCACGCCGCCAAATTGGCCCAGCCACATTAGAAAAAGTGACCGAATACGCGGGCAAACGTCACATCAGTTTAATGACCTCTACCTCTGAAATGGGCCTTGAACAAATGCTCACACCATTGGCTGCAGATAAGCTAAAACGATTTGGCAACTGGCTAACCAGCACAACAAAACGTTGCTATACCGAAAACCCAGTTCAAGCCATTAAGGAAATGATTCATGACCTTGATTACGAAGCTTGGCTACAAGAAACCAGCAACACACCCAATCAAGCAGAAGCCCGCATGAAAAACGTGTGGTTTTTAATTGATAACATTGAACGCATGCTCGACAAAGCCGATGAAAAAGGCGAAGAGATGGACATTGAAGAAGCCGTCAGCAAATTAATTTTACGCGACATGCTAGAACAACAACAAGATGATGATGAATTGGATCAAGTGCAGTTAATGACCCTACACGCATCCAAAGGTTTAGAATTTCCATACGTGTGGATAATGGGATTAGAAGAAGACATTCTACCTCATAAAAACAGCATCGAAGCCGAAACGGTAGAAGAAGAGCGTCGCCTAATGTACGTAGGTATTACTCGTGCAAAGCTCAACCTCACCCTAACATTAACGTCTAAACGCAGATCTTATGGTGAATCATATGAACCGACTCCAAGTCGATTTTTAGAAGAACTCCCAAAAGACGATGTAGAGCGCACTGGATTTGGCGATACACCACCCGAACAAGTGAAAGCCCGCGGCGAATCAGCACTGGCTGGACTAAAGAATTTAATGGGGAAATAAGCGCAAGGCTTATTCCCATATTCCCTGCTACCTTATTGGCTTTATAGTGGGGTTATGACGCAGATAATCGGTAACGTCTTGATAGCGTAATTTGTGTCATTGCAGTACTGCACTTAAGAGCATGTTAGCAGCCAATAAACTTAATAATATTTTAATCGCTAAAATTAACTTCTCATTATCTGCTTTTAATCTTAATTTTGTACCAAAAAAAGATCCCGCTATAGAGCCTAAGACCATATAGATTATTAAGGAAATGCTTCCTTGAAGAAAGGGTGTTATTGCTAAATAAACTGGAACTTTAGCCAGATGACTAATTGTCATAAACATAGAGCTTGTTGCTATTATTTGATCTTTTGATTTTAGCTCTTTCGTTAAAATAGAGAGCGAAAGGGGTCCGGTGGCACCAACAATTAAGCCTAATCCTGTTTGAATAAGCCCAATCAAATAATAGCTTTCGAATTTACTTATAAAGTTTGAAAACTTTGTAACCCAAAGATTAAGTATGATGTATAAACCAATTGCGATTGGTACGTAATCAGTAGGTACATTGAACAATGCAAAACCAAATAATAACGTACCAACAATTGAGCCAATCAAAAACTTTGGAAATAGCGACCATTGAACATGGGTAAATGAAAATATCATTCTCGATGAGTTACTGGCTATCTGTGTAATGCCGTGAATAGGAATAATAATATTTGGATTTATCAAGATTGGTAGTATGGCTATTAATAACATGCCACCGCCAAAGCCAATCACACCAGCAATAAGAGATGTAACAAATGATATCAATCCTAATAGTAACTCTATTTCCAAGTAACCCACCTCAACTATAATCGTTAATTCTAAATCACCAGACAGAATTTCATTCAGTCACGTGAGGCATAATATGTGTTTATCCCACTATTTTCCATAAGCTAGGTATCATGAGAAGTGGGCTGGACTTAAGCAATAGACACAAAAAAACCGAATGAATGACTTCATCCGGCTTTATGTCTTATTTTTATAATCGAGTTCAATACACTCTCTTACAAAATAATATTAACGCTGAGCGATTTTAGCCGCTGCACGTTTTGCTGCTGCGCGAACTTGATTAGGGGCGGTGCCACCTAAATGATCACGAGCGCTTACAGAACCTTCAAGCGTTAGCACATCAAATACATCGTCAGTGATCATGTCACCAAACTGTTGCAGTTCTTCTAGTGACATTTCACCTAAGTCTTTACCCGTTTTAACGCCATAGCCTACAGCACTGCCCACAATCTCATGTGAGTCACGGAAGGCAACGCCTTTGCGAACTAAGTAATCGGCAAGGTCGGTTGCGGTTGAAAAGCCACGAAGCGCTGCTTCGCGCATCACTTCTTTTTTAGACACTACGTAAGGCATCATGTCAGCAAATGCGCGCAAGCTGCCACCTACATTATCAACGGTATCAAACAAAGGTTCTTTATCTTCTTGGTTGTCTTTGTTGTAGGCCAATGGTTGCGATTTCATTAGCGTTAACAAACTCATTAGGTGACCAAAAATACGGCCCGCTTTACCACGTACTAGTTCTGGTACATCTGGATTTTTCTTTTGCGGCATGATTGAGGAGCCTGTGCAAAAACGGTCAGGCAGATCAATAAAGTTAAACTGGGCACTGGCCCATAATACTAGCTCTTCACTGAAGCGGCTAAGGTGCATCATGATAGTGGCGCAGGCGGCGGTGAATTCGATGGCGAAGTCACGATCCGATACGCTGTCTAAGCTGTTTTCTGTTGGAGCATCGAATCCTAACAGTTCAGCTGTCATGTTGCGGTCAATTGGGTAGGTAGTACCCGCTAATGCCGCAGCGCCTAGTGGCATAATATTCACACGCTTACGGCAATCGATTAAACGTGCAAAATCGCGTTCTAACATTTCGTTCCATGCTAGTAGATGATGACCAAATGTAACTGGCTGTGCGGTCTGTAAATGTGTGAAGCCCGGCATGATGGTGTCGGCTTCTTTAGTGGCTAGCTCGATAAGACCAGCTTGCAAGCGTGTTACTTCGCTTGTCATATGGTCGATTTCGCTTCGCAAGAACAAACGGATATCCGTTGCTACCTGATCGTTACGAGAACGGCCTGTGTGTAATTTTTTACCCGTGATACCAATCTTGGCTGTTAACGCAGCTTCGATGTTCATGTGCACGTCTTCTAGTGCGATTGACCATTCAAAATTACCGGCTTCAATATCGGCTTTGATTTCGCTAAGCCCTTGGATGATTTGATCGCGCTCGGCATCTGTTAATACACCGATCTTAGCAAGCATGGTCGCGTGTGCTACCGAACCTTGGATGTCTTGAGCATACATGCGCTGATCAAACTCAACAGATGCTGTGAAACGTTGTACGAATGCATCGGTTGGCTCAGAAAAACGACCGCCCCAGGCAGAGTTTGTTTGTTCAGTCATGTGATTACCTTTTGTCTTTAATTCCGTTTAACTGCATTGATATGAACACTTGGTTCTGAACACAGGTCGGAAATTGAGATAGCTTTAAATTGCTGCGCATTATACAGAGGTTAGTCCACTTCTTCATTATCAACGGGTGTCTCATCTTTGATTAGAGACACGAATAACACTGAAATAGAGCCATTTATCTCTATTTCAGTGGCCTACAGCCTTCTCAACTTGAGCACAACACAGGAATCATCCAAACTGGGCCTACTTTCAAACCACTCTAATAGCCTGACGTCTACTCTATGCCCAAGTCCAGTGACAGACAGACCAAGCCAATCCCGACCAACGGCCAGCTAAACTATCGGGCTAGCTTGGCTGACCCTAAAGAGTTAATTCCTGATCTTTGCCAAGGGCGAAGCGTGTTGTGGGTGATTCTTTTTAGTGAAGCCTTGGTCATTGTTTTGACCTTGCTATCAAGTGGCGCGCTAGATTTCAGTTGGGAACAATTTGGCATGCTATCCCTGTATGTTCAGTGGATGGTATTAATGTGTGCCGCCGCCTTATGTCGCTTACGCCTGCATTTACCTGTAATGAATATTAATGCCGTCACGGGCAGTGCATTCACTGTTATTGTCACTGTGAACTTAGGGCTGTGCTTATTAACTCAATGGGCTTTAAATTACTTTTTACTCGAAAACCTAGGCTGGGATTGGCTGTTAAGAAATTTGTTAATTAGCAGTATTTTAGCGGCTCTGGTGCTGCATTATTTTTACGTGCAAATGGAAAGCCGGTTACGTGCACGCAGTGAATTACAATCACGAGTACAAGCCTTACACAGCCGTATACGCCCACACTTTTTATTTAACAGCATGAATATCATTGCCAGCTTAATTCATGTTGACCCAGATAAGGCCGAACAAGCCGTAGAAGATTTAAGTGAATTGTTTCGCGCCAGTTTAAAAGAGGCTGGCAGCGAAGTAAGTCTGAAACAAGAATTAGAACTGTGTAAAAAGTACGTGAACATTGAGCAACTGCGCTTAGAAGATCGTTTACACCTTGATTGGAACATTGATGCCCCCGAACAAACCCGCATTCCATTACTGACATTGCAGCCGTTAATTGAAAATGCCATTTATCACGGCATTGCCCCTAGCTCTAATGGTGGTACGGTGACGGTGACGGTTAAACACAAAAACAAGCGCGTATTTATACAGGTAAACAATCCTGTTGCCCCAGCTAGGCACAATAACCGCAAAGAGCAGGGTAATCACATGGCGCTTGAAAATATTCGCCATCGATTGCATGCACTTTATGGCGAAAATGTGACCATGGCAGCGGAACAACAAGCTCAACAATTTACAATTACCATTGAGTATTCTTATTCAGACTCTCAACATGACAACTGATGAACACCATAACCAAAACTGTGAATAAAATATGAAAATACTGGTTGTTGATGACGAATCTTTAGCACGTGCTCGCCTTTGCCGTTTTATTGAAACGGCCGCATTAGGTGAAGTTGCCTGCGAGGCTGAAAATGGGGTTGAAGCCATTAAAGCCGTTGAAAAATTTTCGCCTGACCTAGTGCTAATGGACATTCAAATGCCCTGCATGGATGGATTAGAAGCCGCCCAACATTTAAGTCAGCTAGAAACACCACCTGCGATCATCTTTACCACTGCTTATGACGAATATGCGCTGCAAGCATTTGATGTCCAAGCAGTTGGCTATCTATTAAAACCTGTCCGACTGGATGATTTAAAAACGGCTTTATCTAAGTTAAATAAGATCAATAAAGTTCAGGCGCAAGCGTTAAACAAAAGTCCTAGGCGCTCTCATATTAGCGCCAAAACCCATCAAGGGCTTGAGCTAATCCCTATAGAAAATATCACCCTGTTTCGGGCTGACCATAAATACATCTCAGTATTTCACAAGCTGGGGGAGCTACTCATTGATGAACCTTTAAAAGAATTAGAAGATGAATTTGAAGGTGAATTTGTTCGCGTTCATCGTAATGCACTGGTATCTGTTAAAGCCATTAGCGGCTTTGAAAAAGTAGGCGATGGTGGCTATGCCTTACGCTTAAACGGTTTTGAAGAGCCCATTGCCATATCTCGCCGCCATGTGGCCAGTATTCGTAAATTAGTTAAAGGACTTTAGCCTGCCCAGAGATAAGCAGGCTAACTTTTGCCCCGTCTTTCAAGTAATCCAAGCATAAGGCAAACAGACATTTTCTAAACCGACATAAAAAGATACAAAACTCGCCTAATAGGTCATATAAACCCTAATCAATTGCCTGTATCGTACTACTTATACTGTTTGATTCATGGCATCACAATGAAAATAATAAAACCTCTTATTGCGCTATCTCTGGGCTTTGCGTCTGCTGCGACCCTCGCTTGGTCTAACCATACCTTGGTCAGTCATACCTTGCTGTCTACTCTGCCTGAAGTGCGCGATGCTCAACCTGTAAAGGTTGAAACAATCGAGTCTTTTCTAATAGCCAACGAACAAAAACTTGAAGTCTTTTTGGCCTCACAAGAAATTCAGATGCGCAGCATCCTTTGGCATTATGCCCCAAGGCCTGATGCATTAGCGTTTAAAGCCACAGGCGATGCCGACACTATTCGTGATCGCTTTACCCGCGCGATTCGCATCAACCCAAACATGAAGCTGCCTTTGTACTTACAGCTACTACCGGGCGTTCAGCGTGACAACAAGGCCATCGCACCAAAAGACATAACCATTTTTAATGACGTAGGTTACCTAGCCGATGTTCAATTAGTACAATTATCGGAAGGTGATATGGTGGCCCCTGTTGATGTTGCTACCACGGCCAACGACGAACCTGACCACGGCTTAGACATTGGCTTGTTCACCGATAGTAAAACCGATTACGGACAAGAATATGGTTTTGGGGTGCAACCCTTTGGTAATCCAAATTTAGAATACGGCACGCAAGCACCATTCCATATGGGGTTTTATCACGAGTCTTCTTTGCTTTATGCCGCTGGTGCATTTTTAAAAGAAACCTATCCTGAATATCGCATCAGTTTATTTAAACAACTTTCTGAGTTTGCTTTTGAGAATGGACACGATTACTGGGGCTGGCGCTTCATGGGTTGGGGCATGCACTATATTGGAGATTTCTCTAATCCATATCACATCACACCGGTCCCAGGTAACAGTACTTTAGATACTCTTTATCCTGGAATATTAGGCTTAGCCGGATTTCCACAAGCACAAAAAGACGCAACGCAATTGGTGTCAAACCGACATACAGTGTTAGAGGATTTTCAAAGCTTGATCATGAGCACCGCTTTTGAGAATCATAATCACGAACATCAAACTATTAAAGCTTTGCACGCCCCTGAAACCACACGCGAATACAAACATGCCGATATCATTCATGTATTTGCCAAAGGGTCGTATGACAAATCAGAACATATTAATGATGTAATTGATCAAACCATGCCTGAAAATTTTGTAAGTGATGTCACCGTTGAGTATTCAGACCTTGGCGTTAAATCAGAATTGATCAAGATTGTGAAACAGGAGTCAGGTGATGAAGGCGTTCAATCGTTGCTAGATAGTATTTCGGATTTATTGTCAGATTTTTCAGAAAACGGGGCATCTTACATAAAAGGCATCGTTGATAAAAAGTAATTAACTCATCGTAGATGCTAGTATCCAAGCGAGTTATTCCATTAAATTACTCGCGCAGAATACGATGAAATACACATAAAAAAAACGAGCCTGAAATATCATTCAGGCTCGCTTTTTTATTTTACGGCGTTAATTTTTTAGCTAGATACCAAATAAATTAAACCGCACCAGCAGCTGTTAACGCTGATGCATAATCTTTACCTGGTGCGTGTGATGCAATCACACTAACCGCTGATTCACCTTCTAAGTTTTTTGCACTGGTGTTATGTCCTTCAGCTTTAAAGAAGGCAATGAATTCTGAAAAGGTTTCAGCAGTCATATGCTGATACGCTTTCATAATGTTAATGTAATCAACATCTGTACCGTCATAACTTTCGCTTTCTAAAAAGAAACGCATACTGTCTTCAGTCCACTCACCACCAAATACTTTTTCTTTATCTTTTTTTAATGACATTTTAATTTCTCTAATAGGTACTTAAATTCGTTTAATTATATCTAGCGCATATTACGTAATAAGAATTTTGGCTTAATTTACTTTCTTGTAAATTAAATCCCAAACACCGTGGCCTAATTTTTCACCACGTTTCTCAAATTTTGTTAATGGACGAAAATCTGGGCGAGGGTGATAGTTTCCTTTTCCTGAGATATTTTCATAGCCGGGTGCCGCTTCCATTACTTCTAGCATTTGTTCTGCGTAATGCTCCCAGTCGGTCGCCATGTGAAAGCTACCATCTACGGTTAGTTTCTGACGAATAGTTTCAGCAAACTTACCGGTTAATATTCGTCTTTTGTTATGACGGGCTTTATGCCAAGGATCTGGGAAAAATAATTGCATGGTGTGCAGTGAATTATCTGGAATACAATGAGCCAGTATTTCAATCGCATCAAATTCGTATGCACGTATATTGGTCACACCCACTTCAGCTGCATCGCGTAATAGTTTTGCCACACCTTGAGTATGAACCTCGATACCAATGTAATTTAAGTTTGGGTTCGCTTTGCACATTTCTACCAAGCTACCACCCATGCCAAAGCCCACCTCTAAAACCACCGGATTATCATTACCAAATACTTCTGAGTAATCCAGCATACCACCTTCAAGGGTTAATCCACTTTCAGCAAATTGCTGTGTAAATAACTCTCGTTGATCAGCCGTCATTCGGCCTGCACGTACAACAAACGATTTAATACGCTTTGCATGGGGTACATTTAGTGGCACCCCGTATTCATCACGTTCAACTGGCTCGGATGCAGGTACATTAGATTCTGCTAAATCTTTAGAATCATTATCTGACATGGGTATTCTCAATCGGTTTGTCGGTGTTACGGGTGGCTGCATACACTAAACAGCTCCAGCCTATTAAAAAGGCCAGCCCGCCAATGGGCGTGATTATACCTAAAGCTTTTATCTGGGTCGCGGCCATCAGGTATAAACTGCCACTAAAAAATAGAATACCCACACTAAAACCGCAACTGGCTGGTAGTAACCCCCTCCAGTTAGGCCATTGTTTCATCGCAAAACCCAGCACAATTAAGGCTAGACCATGGCTCATTTGATAATGAGCACCTGTTTGAATCCAGCCTAAAGCCTGTGAGTCCAATATGGCTTTTAAACCATGTGCTGCAAACGCTCCAATGGCCACACTCAGCCCGCAAAACGAAGCACCTAGCAGTAATATAATATCGTGTTTTTTCATGAGAGGAACGATACGGGGATATGGCTAAAAATCAAGAATGGGTAATAACTCTCAAGTAGAGTTACAACCAATAAGAGCTTCTGCCTAATTAGAGGTCATAATTAATCATGTGGTTTGATGCTATGGATTAGCTGCCCTGCAACACCATTTAAGCTTGTAATAGCCCATTAAAAAAGCGGCCTAAGCCGCTTTATAATAACACCTAGAAAGGAACAAGCCGCCTATGCGACTTCTCCTATAATGCCTTTGACTTTATTCATGGCATTTTTCTCAAGCTGACGAATACGCTCAGCTGAAACACCGTATTCTGCAGCCAACTCATGCAAGGTTGATTTTTGATCTGATAACCAGCGGCGCATAATAATATCGCGACTACGATCATCCAGCTCTGACATTGCATTTTGCAAGCGAGCGGTTGAGTCTTGCTCATAATCTGAGTTCTCAACCGTAGCAGCAGGGTCAAAGTTACGATCTTCTAAATAGTTAACCGGAGCTTGGAATGCCGTATCGTCATCATCTGCAACAGGGCTGTCAAAAGTACTGTCATGGGCGGTCATACGACCTTCCATTTCTTGTACATCACGTAAGCCTACACCTAAATCATCTGCAATTTGCTGCGCTTCTGATTCATTCAACCAGCCCATTTTTTTCTTGGTGCTACGAAGGTTAAAGAACAACTTACGCTGTGCTTTAGTCGTGGCCACTTTAACAATGCGCCAGTTTTTCAAAATAAATTCGTGAATTTCAGCCTTGATCCAATGAACTGCAAAGCTCACTAGACGCACACCCACTTCTGGGTTGAAGCGTTTAACCGCTTTCATTAGACCTAGATTTCCTTCTTGGATAAGGTCTGATTGATTCAAACCGTAACCACTGTAACTTTTAGCAATGTGTACAACAAAGCGAAGGTGGGACACAACTAAGTGTTGTGCAGCATCTAAGTCTTCATCGTAATATAAACGTTCTGCTAGCGCTTTTTCTTCGCTAGCCGTTAACACAGCAATGCCGCCAATCGCATTCATGTAACCGTCTAGGTCACGACCTGGCGTCAGGCTTGCGATGTTAGGGACCATTAAGCTAGTGCTCATGTTTATACATTCTCCTTAAATTTCTATGAATATCCGGTAGCCACATATAGTAACAACCAAATTTAACGTGTTAGCAGTGTAGCACTGAGAATTTAGAGCGCCAAGGCCAGAAAAGGTTCCATTAGGCTTTTTTAGCGCAAATCAATGTCTCATATACCGAACGATGACGTTAATGGTGAACTTATGGCTCTATCCGGCTCAAATGACGGCTTACAGCCAGCCAAGCGCCCAGCCAGCCAAGGATCACGCCATCAAAAATTAATAATACTGAATCGCTGAACCCCAAGCCTTTTAAGACAAACTCGCTTCCATATAAACTGATCAAGCTTTCTACTGGGCCCGATAGCCAATAAAGCCCAGCGCTCAGTAATACCCATGCAATTAATCCACCGCCTAAGCCAAACCATATCCCTGTGTATAAGAAGGGCCTGCGCACAAACGCGTCTGTGCCACCCACCAACTTAACCACTCGAATTTCATCTCGGCGGCTCTCAATAGACAGCCTAATGGTATTCCCAATAATCAGCAGCACAGCCAATCCTAATAATGCGGCTAATGCCCACACTAGTCGTTGCCCTAAATCCATAAACTGATACAGGCGCTTCACCCATAATAGATCCAGCTGAACCGATTCTACATGCCGTTGTTGCAACAGTTTTTGCTCTAATGCTTCTAAGCCACCCGTGTCTTGATCGCCCAGCTTTGGAATCACGCTGATTACCCCGGGCAATGGATTTGTGTCCAGCCCCTCAATAACATCGGTTAACCCAGTACTTGCTTTAAATTCACTTAGTGCACGATCTGGACTAATGTATTCCACCGAAAGCACCTGCGGCCAGTCTCTTAGCTCATCGGTTAGTGATTGCGCAAAACGATCTTTGGTACCCTGCTTTAGATACACACTCATCTGACTGCTTTGATCCCAAGTACGACTAAGCTGCTTCACATTTTCTAGTGAGACAAATAAGGTCATTGGCAGCGATAACGCGATGGCTAGTACTAGCCACGTCATTAAGCTTGATCCAAATGACGATAACAGTCGCTGCAAGCTATCTACCGCCATCAATTTATGATGTTGTAAGTAAGCCTGCCACTGGCCGCGCAGCGTGATAGAACTGCGTTTATTAAAACCACTGGATTTTGGTTTCTGGGTGACTTTTTTGTTTGGTGATTTTTGAGGTGACGGCTTATTACCAGTTGGTTTGTTATAGGTACTATTGGCCATTATTATGACCTCTCTCACTGGCATCACTGCTTGAACGTTCAGCCGATTTTTTATCGCCAGCAGCACGTTCACCCGCTAGTCGCCCTTGATTTAAACCAATGACTCTGTGCGGCAATCTATTAATTAAGGGAAGGTCATGGGATGCAATTAACACAGAAACGCCAACATCATTGAATTGTTCAAATAAATTCATGATTTCAGCACTTAATTTGGGATCAAGGTTACCTGTTGGCTCATCCGCCAGAATCAGGCTGGGCTTATTCACAACAGCACGGGCAATGCCCACTCGCTGCTGCTCACCACCACTGAGTTCAATGGGGTTTTGCTTTTCTTTACTGAGCAAACCGACTTTATCCAGAGCTGCACGCACTCGTCGCTCTAAGTCACGACTGGTGTAACCGCTAATACGAAGGGGCAATGCAACGTTTTCAAATACGCTGCGATCAAATAATAGTTGGTGATTTTGGAACACCACACCTACGCGGCGGCGGTGAAAAGGAATTTGTCTTGGGTTAACACGGGCAAGGTTTACACCGTCTACCAACACCTGACCCTGACTTGCTTTTTCCATCAGCATGATCAGTTTTAATAATGTACTTTTACCCGCGCCACTGTGGCCGGTTAAAAATGCCATTTCCCCTTGGGCAATTTCAAAGCTCAAATCCGTAAGGGCATTGTGACCGCCGGGATAGCTTTTACTCACATGGTCAAAGAGAACATTTGCCAAGCTGACATCTCCGTTTTTATTTTTTTATTATTGTTTTGTTATCTACGCTGGCGCAGTCCCGCGGCAGCGCTGTATTCATTAATGATGTATTTATTCGTCTTCTGCGAATAAGGCGTCAATAAATTCATTACGGTCAAACGGACGTAAATCATCAATTTGCTCACCCACACCAATAAAGCGTACTGGCAGTTTTAATTCTTTGGCAATCGCAAAAATTACACCGCCTTTCGCTGTGCCATCTAATTTACTCAGGCTTATACTAGTAACACCCACTGCCGCTTGAAAGTTTTTAGCTTGGCTCAAGGCGTTTTGTCCTGTGCCAGCATCTAGCACTAACATCACTTCATGGGGAGCTGAGTCGTCCAGTTTTTTCATCACTCGAACCACTTTTTCAAGCTCTTGCATCAAGTGTGCTTTGTTTTGTAGGCGACCCGCTGTATCCGCTATTACTACATCAACGCCTTTGGCTTGGGCTGATTGTACAGCATCAAATATGACTGATGCGCTGTCGGCACCTGTATGCTGAGCCACCACTTGTACCTGATTACGATCACCCCAGGTTTGAAGCTGTTCAACCGCTGCTGCGCGAAACGTATCCCCAGCAGCCAACATCACAGACTTGCCGTCTTTTTGAAAGCGTTTAGCCATTTTGCCAATGGTTGTGGTTTTACCCACACCGTTCACACCCACCATTAAAATAACATAAGGCTTTTTATCAGTGTCGATCACCAAAGGCTGGTGACAAGGTTCCAGTAATTCGGCCATACGTTCTTTTAACGCATGATATAACGCACCACTGTCGTTTAACTCTTTACGAGAAGCACGGTCTGTTAGATCGCTAATAATATCTTGTGTAGCAGCTACACCAATATCCGCCATCAGTAATTGAGTTTCGATTTCTTCGAATAAATCGTCATCAATTTCTTTTTTACCCAGTAATAAGTCACCTAGACCACTGGATAAACCGGAACGTGTACGGCTTAAGCCTTTTTTAATACGCGCAAAAAATCCGGCCTCTGACACTTCTTCAGTAACTGGCGTAATCTGCGTATCTAAATCTGTTTGTGTAGGCTGATCTTCTGCCTTTTTTTTGGATTTTCCCCAACCGAACATGGGTCTACTTCCACCTGATGCTATAAAAGGGCTATCCTAACATTAGTGGCCTTTAAATACTGCTATCACTTCGGCCTGTAATGCAACGAATGCACAATAACAATAAACAATTGGCAAGGACGCTGAATGAGCACTGAATACCAGCCTAAATTTAATCGTATGAGCCTGAACGTGCTGATGCTAGCAAGCGCAGCGCTGATTGTGATATTTGGTCAAAGTGTCAGTCAAATGGATCAAAAACCCCTACCACCAGCCCCTAAATTAGACATCAGTATTTGGCACGCCGACAGTGGTGCTAAGATCTGGTACAGCCCGTATTTTAGCGAAACCCTAGAGATTCAACTTTGGTACCAAGCAGGCTATGCCTTGGATAATAAGTACTCTGGCCGTGCAAGCCTATTGGCCAAGCTTTTAAAATTTGAAAGCAAGCGCATGCAATTGCCCATGCAAGTAGCTCTGGATGCAGACTTTTTAAAAGTCACCCTGCACCTAAGCACCGACCCTATGCAAATGAAGCAGCAAATTGAAAAAAGTGTTGCTCTGCTTTACCGCCCAATCCTACCCAGCAAGGGATTAAAAGCCTTACAAGCCATAAGCAAGGTGCCAACGTTAAGTGACGAGTTGTGGCAACAAGCCTACGCCGAACACCCTTATGGTCAGTTATCAGCGACTCATTCACAAGTAACGCGCGCTCAACTACAAAAGTACCAGCGCAGCCATATTCACCCAAAACGACTCAATGCCAGTGTAGTAGGAGATATCAGTGAACGAGGTGCGCAAATCATCATGGAAAGCTTGCTGCCACCATCTAAGTACAAAGCAGCTAAGCAGAACGTATTACCCATCAAACCCACAAGCAATATTGAAAACCGCCAGCAGTTGATTGCCATATGGCCCGGTGAAAGTAATGTCATACTCCAAGGAAACGAACTAACAGAAGCGTCTATCAAACTTCAAAAGCAACAGATAACTACACACATTAACAAGCAAATGGTGGTGCAGTTATTAAAAGCGGTACACGGTGATTCGGTAAAGTGGCATCCAGGTAAAGCCAATAGCACCTTGTTGATCCAACAATCTAATCAGATAAAACACGCTGTGCAGGATCAAATAGATTCAGATATGATAGCGCACCAAACACACCAGCTAGCCAAAAAGTGGCTAGCGCAGGTAAATAACGCCTCAGGTTTAAGTCAGTATCTAGTTCAACTTAACGCATACCAACTTCCGGTTAATCAACTCAATAAGAACCTCATTGCCCTTGATGGCTGGGATGACGATGATTGGGAAACCGCCTCTGAAACGTTATTGCCGTGGCTTTATAAAGATTAACTTTATTTAGCGGCATACCTGCATATCGATTATTTGCGCAGTTAGGTTGCATAGAAAATGGCTAAAAAAACGGGAAGTCGATTACGTATTATTGGCGGAAAATGGCGTAGCCGCATGCTACCCATTGCTGATGCCGAAGGCTTAAGGCCCACCACAGATCGCGTTCGCGAAACCGTGTTCAACTGGCTTCAGCCGTCTATTTACGGTGCGAAAGTCTTGGATTTATTCGCAGGCTCTGGCGCACTGGGATTTGAAACTTTATCCCGCGAAGCCGAATCAGCGGTATTTATTGAGAAGCACAAACAAGCTGCTAAAAACCTAAACGAAAATGCCAATTCGCTGGGGGCCAAAAATGCCACTATTGTGCAAACCGACGCACTGGCCTGGCTACAAACCTGTGAACAAACATTCAATCTAATTTTTTTGGACCCACCATTCAACAAGGGGTTATTGCCTAGCTGTATTCAACTGATTAGTGACAAAAAACTCATTGATACCAACGGCTGGGTTTACATAGAAAGTGAAAGTGACCTGAGCGACCTGCCTATTCCGAAGCACTGGCATCTACACAGAGAAAAGAAAGCGGGTATGGTGGTACTTAGATTATTTCAGGTAGAGCCTGAGTAGACTTACCAATAGAACCAAAAAAACCGCTGTAAGGCGGTTTTTTATGCATGGATTCAGCACAATATTTGCTTTTAGTGACTATTTTAAGCTGATCACGTTATCCAATGATTCGCCTAACTTAAACACCATGTTCGAAACTGGATCACGGTACTCGTCAGTTAAAAACGGGCGCTCAAGTGCAAAAATTTGATAGATACCGGCGTTCAATAACTCGCGACTCTCTTCTTGGCCTTCTTCTACCAATAAATTGGTGTGCATAAAACCAAACCAAGACGTCACCAAAATCCAAGTATTCAGTCCTAACGAGCGTAACTCTTGGTCTGTTGCATCAATGATTTTACTGTCACGTAAACCCGAATAAATACTGTGTACTTGCGCTAAGCATCGCTTGAAGAAGTCGTTATAGCGTTTATGTAGATCTTCATCAATGTCTAACAAGTGCTGAAGATCACGATGTAAAAAGCGATAATCCCACAACCCTTGAAAGATCACCTGCAAGTAAATCAATTTATCGTTAATAATTAATGGGCGGTCTAAGGGTACCTGCAGCTGCTGATCCACTTGTTTTTCATACTCTAAATAGATATCAAATATGATCTGCTGTTTATTTTTGAAGTGGTAATACAAGTTACCCGGACTGATGCCCAAATGAGAAGCGATATGATTGGTGGTGACATTACGTTCGCCCTGCTCATTGAACAGCTCTTTACTGGCTTGAATAATGCGATCGCGTGTCTTCATATCTTTAAATCCCTGACTACTACCCTGTACAGCCCGCTTTTAAGCACGACCGCCATCATATCAAATGGGCCATCATTCTCTCAATCCATAAGATAATGGGCAATAGGGTTTTTCTATATGCATTATTAACCTGCCAAATAATCAGCAGATTCCTGAACATCAAATATAGGTTAATTCTTTATAGGTTAATTCTTTAAAGTAATGCGCCGAAATAACCATTGACCTTTAGAGTATTCACTCTAATAATGTAAAACACAATAATTAATGGTTTTGAATCTGAAGGGGTCCAACATGGCAGCTACCGCCGTCCAGCTAAACGATAACGAAGAACAACAACAAATTACGTATTTAGATGCCGTGGTTGCCAAACAAAAAGCGGCATATGCTGCTGCGCCTTATCCAAGCGCTAAAGAACGTCGTGCAGACCTAGATAAGTTAGCAGCTGCCCTACGTAAATACAAAGACGAATTAGCCGAAGCTGTTAACACTGACTTCAGCTCTCGTTCAAAAGCAGAAACCATGATTGCAGAAATCATGGTTACTCTTGAATGCATTAGCTATAACCGCAAAAACCTTAAAAAATGGATGAAGCCAAGTAGTCGCCATGTCAGCGTATTGTTTGCGCCAGCGTCAAACAAGGTGCACTACCAGCCTAAAGGGGTTGTAGGCATCATGGTACCTTGGAACTACCCCGTTCAACTTGCAGCGGCACCCTTGGCAACAGCATTAGCTTCAGGTAACCGTGCTGTGATTAAGATGTCTGAATTTACACCGGCCACGAATGAAGTCATGCAGCGTATGCTGGCTGAGTTCTTCCCAGAAGATCAGGTCGCCATATTATCCGGTGAGGCTGAAGTAGGCGCAGCGTTCTCTAACATTCACTGGGATCACCTGATTTTTACAGGTTCAACCGCAGTTGCCCGCCACGTGATGTCAGCTTGTGGCAAAAACTTAGTGCCAGTTACTCTTGAACTGGGCGGTAAATCACCTTGTATTATCACTGAGAGCACAGACTTAAAAGCTGCAGCTCGATCCATTGTATTTGGTAAAGCCACTAATGCGGGTCAAACCTGTATCGCACCCGACTACATCCTGTGTCCAAAACACAAGGTGGCAGGCTTAAAAGCGGCCATTGCTGAGCGCTATGAACTTAGCTTTCCAACGCTTAAAACAAACAATGATTACACAGCCATTATAAATGAGCGCCAACACACTCGCTTGCAAGGCCTATTGACCGACGCAAAAACTAAGGGCGCAAGCATTACTCAATTAAATAATGCAAATGAAGATTTTACAGATACTCGTAAAATCCCATTAACCATTGTAGAAAATACAAGTGAAGACATGAGCATCATGCAAGATGAGATCTTTGGCCCTCTACTGCCGATTCTAACCTACGATTCTTTAGAAGAAGCCATTACCTACATCAAAAAAGGTCCACGTCCTTTAGCCCTTTACTTGTTTTCGTTTAATAGTGCAGAACAAAACAAAGTATTGGCTGAAACCCATGCTGGCGGTGTCACCATAAACGATTGCTTAACACACATTGCGCAAGACGACATGCCATTTGGTGGCGTTGGTGATTCTGGCATTGGCGCGTATCACGGCAAAGAAGGGTTTGTATCATTGAGCCATGCTAAATCTGTTCATAAAAAAGGGCGCATTAACATGGGGCATTTAATTCACGCGCCACACGATCGCCTTATGCATAGACTGATTAACAAATTTATCATCCGATAAACGAGCTTACCTTTACGCTGATGATATTAAATAGGCCAATCTTATATTGGCCTATTTCACATAATATGGAGCCGCAATGGATAGACGTTCATTTTTAAAATTAGGGTTTGCCAGTTCTGCCGCACTTACCGCCGTAGGTGCCACAGCCACCTTGAGCGGCTGCTCTGAGACGCTACCTGTAAATGGCAACTGGCGAGCATTAAAAGAAAAAGACCGCATCATGCTTGCTGCCATTGCACCCGTTATGTTGAAAGGCAGCTTTCCAGAGGACCCCAAAGACCAACAAGCTGCAAACCATAAAATTTTAACGGTTATTGACTCTGTCATCTTTAATTTAGGGCCTTACAACGCAAAGCAAATGTCTGATCTATTCATGCTACTCACCTTCACGCCGACCCGAGGCCTAACAACAGGGGTTTGGAGCAAATGGGAAGACGCCAGTGAACCAGAAATAGAAAATTTTATCGTAAAATGGAGAGAGAGTTCATTGGGTTTATTCAACCTTGGTTTTAATGGCATCAGCCAGTTGCTAATCGCAGCATGGTACGGACAAAAAGAAACATGGGCTGCCATTGGCTATCCAGGCCCACCCCATGCTGATGTTCTAATCACCAAAAAATCCCATTAACTTTTCACTATAGATAAAAATAATTATGGCCATTCCAGATGTTTTTAAACAACGCGCCCAAAGTGAAAATTGGGATTTAAACGATGCAGCGACACTCACTGCAAATAAAACAATTGAAGCTGATGTAATTATTATAGGCACTGGCGCTGGGGGCGGTGTCAGCGCTGAGGTACTCAGCCAAGCCGGTCTTAAAGTGGTAATGATTGAAGAAGGTGGTTTGCACACTTCTGATGATTTCAACATGGATGAACTAGACGCATTACCTAACCTATATCAAGAAGGCGGCACACGATCCTCGAAAGACGGTGCGATTAACATTTTACAAGGTCGTACTGTGGGCGGCACAACGGTCGTAAACTGGACATCTTGCTTTCGCACACCTGCCGCCACGCTAAACCACTGGAAAAAAGAACACGGTGTAAACGGTTTTTCCCCTGAAGATATGAAACCCTATTTTGAAAAAATGGAGCAGCGCCTAAAAGTAGAAAAATGGGCTATGGCACCTAACTCAAACAACGACATACTAAAAAGGGGTTGTGAGAAAAACAATTGGTCTTGGTCCGTCATCCCCCGCAACGTATCTGGATGCTGGGATCTAGGTTACTGCGGAACTGGGTGCCCAACCAATGCCAAACAAAGCATGCTTGTCACCACCGTTCCAGGCGCACTGAAAAATGGTGCATCACTTTATTACCGCTGCAGTGCCAATAAATTAATTTTTTCAAATAATAAAGTTAAAAGTGTTGAGTGCCATGCTTTAGGTAAAGATGGCAAAACGCCCACTGGCATAAAACTTTCTTTTAAAGCCAAGCACATTGTTTTAAGCGGCGGTGCAATTAACAATCCAGGTTTATTATTAAGATCAAACGCACCTGATCCCCATAATTTAATTGGCAAGCGCACCACGATTCACCCGGTCAATCTCAATCTTGCCCAAATGCCCGATACGGTGAATCCGTTTTATGGCGCCCCTCAATCCATCTACAGTGACCACTTTCAATGGCCTAACACCGACGAAATGGGCTTTAAGCTAGAAGTGCCGCCTATTCAACCTGTAATGGGGGGCCAGATTGCAGGCTTCCATGGGGTACAACTCACAGAAACCATGGAAAATTTCCCTAACCTGCAAGGTACCCTAGCCTTAATGCGCGATGGCTTTAACGAGCAAAGCCAGGGCGGGGCCGTAGAACTGGACAGTAAGGGCAAACCCATCCTTGACTACCCAATTACAGACTACCTTTGGAAAGGCCTGCGTAAAGCCCACCATGTAATGGCTGAGATACAATTTGCCGCAGGCGCTAAAAAGGTAAAACCCCTACACCTCGATGCACACTTTTATAAAAGCTTAGCTGAGTGTAAAAACGCCATCGATACACTCCCACAAGAGTTATTCCGCCAGCGTATTATGACGGCCCACCTAATGGGTGGCTGTATAATGGGCGAAAATGAGCAAAGCTCTGTTATCAACAGTCAGGGGGGGTTTCATCACGCTGATAACCTTTCTATCATTGATGGCTCTGCATTCCCCACCAGTATCGGCGCTAACCCTCAGCTATCCATATACGGCCTAGCCCTTAAACAATCGACTGAGTTAGCAAATATCCTAACTGGAAAAACCACCAATAATGCTCCTGCTAGCGCCTAGCCAAAGGGCTAAAAGCTAGCTAACTTATATTAATAGGCATGCACAGTAAGTGCGCACTTAACGTTCTTATCCATTAGATAGTTGAGTGCGCATTACAAATTGATTACCATGCCGCCATAGATATTCCGCCCCAAGGCAGATTTGATGATTAAAGTTCTCTACCCAGGTACATTCGATCCTATTACCAATGGTCATACGGATCTGGTTGAGCGCGCTTCTCGTATGTTCGATACGGTTGTAGTTGCCATAGCAGAAAGCCCAAACAAAAAGCCGTTACTGCCTTTAGAACAGCGCTGTAACCTTGCTCGTGAAGTATTGGGGCACATCCCCAATGTAGAAATAGTGGGCTTTAATACCCTACTGGCTCATTTTGCTAAAGAACAAGGGGCGAACGTTTTATTGCGTGGTCTACGAGCTGTCTCAGATTTTGAGTTCGAATTTCAGCTGGCCAACATGAACCGTGCATTAGCGCCTGATATGGAAACAGTATTCTTAACGCCACACGAAAAACACTCGTATATCAGTTCAACTCTGATTCGAGAGATTGCACGATTAGATGGAGAAGTAGCAAAGTTTGTACACCCATCCGTTGAGCAGGCCCTGTTAGAACGATTTAGTCGTGATAAAGACTAAACATTACTTATATCAATATGGCGGTGCTTTCATACGTTACACTGCTCGCCATATGCTTACGTTATATTGAGGTATCTAATTCATGGCATTACTAATTACCGACGATTGCATTAACTGTGATGTATGCGAACCAGAGTGTCCTAACGAAGCCATTTATGAAGGGGATGAGATCTACGAGATTGACCCAAGTAAATGCACAGAGTGTGTAGGCCATTACGATGAGCCACAGTGCCAGCTAGTGTGCCCTGTAGACTGCATCCCGCTTGACCCTAACAACGCAGAGACTCAAGAAGAGTTACAAACAAAATATGAAAAGCTAACCGCTTAATTAAATTGCTCTAGATTGTTAGCTTCACCTTTAAAACCGCATAAGGCAACTTAAGCGGTTTTTTTGTACGTTAAAATTGGATATGTTGGCTTAGATTCGCCTTTTAGCTATCTTGTCTTGCAGCCAATGCATAGAAGTCAGATTTAAAAGTAGCCACAGATACTGTTAATGGCCTTAATCAAACTATTTACTTTTCTACAGACATAAAAAAACCAGCTATGAAGCTGGCTTTTTAAGAATTAGATGGTGCCCAGACGCGGAATCGAACCACGGACACGAGGATTTTCAATCCTCTGCTCTACCGACTGAGCTATCTGGGCATATCAACAACAGCACTTGGCTTCGTTGAGGTGGCGTATTAAACCTTCAATCAATATTCTTGTCAACCCTGATGGGAATTAAATTGCGTTAGATATCAGAGACTTAATCCCACAGGGTAATTTTATAAAACCTTAATATTAGTCAGGGCTAGGCGCCACATAGCCTTCAGCTTGATCCACCTCTTCACCGTTAAAGAACTTTTTCATTTGGCCTTGTAGGTATTTACGACTGGTCATGTCCATCATATTCAGGTGCTGCTCATTAATGATACGTGTTTGGTGCTCCATCCACTCTAACCAAGCTTTCTGGCTTATATTCTCAAATACGTCTTGCCCCATAACACCTGGAAAAGGCGGTTTTATTAAGCCTTCTAGCTCTTCTTTAAAGCGACGACACATAACGGTTCGACTCATAACAGAGACTCCAATAATTTTTTAACAGGTGCGGCTAAGCCCACACTGGCAGGATTGGCTAGATCATACCAAAGCAAAGCCCTTTCACCCACTAGATCCGGCTTAGCATTAAGCTGTATGCGGATAGGATGAATATCTAGATGATAATGACTGAAGGTATGCCTAAACATCTCTTTGTCTTCAACTTTGGCTATTGAAGCATTTAGAAGCCATTCGCTTTCAGCGTAACTCTCGATCACCGGCTGCTGCGGAAATATCCACAATCCACCCCAGATACCTGAATCTGGTTGCTGCAATAATAGAACCTCACCTTCGTGTTCTAACATGATCATTCGAATGGATTTAACCGGCTTTTCTTTTTTAGGCTTACTGTTAGGGAAAGCTTTCACATTCTCTTGAGCATAAGCTTCACACTGAGCCATCAGTGGACAAACCTGGCATTGAGGCTTACTACGCGAACATAAGGTCGCACCTAGATCCATCATGGCCTGAGTATAATCACCCGTGCGCTTAGCTGGCGTATAACGCTCTGCGATCAGCCACATTTGATCCGCTATCTTTTTGTTGCCGGGCCAGCCCTCTATCGCATGAAAACGGCTTAGTACACGCTTAACATTACCATCTAAAATACTGGCCGATATACCCATGCTAATACTCGCAATAGCCCCCGCAGTAGAGCGACCAATTCCCGACAAACTTTCTAACGCTTCTACGCTTTTAGGAAACTCACCTGCAAACTCATTTACAACGGTTTGCGCGCACTTATGCAAGTTACGCGCTCTTGCGTAATACCCTAACCCTGTCCAGTAATGCAACACTTCATCAGTTGAAGCTTCAGCCAAAGCCTCAACAGTAGGGAACCGCTCCATAAAGCGCAGATAGTAATCAATAACCGTTACAACCTGGGTTTGCTGCAGCATAATTTCAGACACCCATACTCTGTATGGGGTTTTATTTTTTTGCCAAGGTAAATCATGACGACCGTGGTCGTCAAACCAATTAAGAACCGCTTGGCTAAATAAGGAGTCACTCATGAAGAAAAACAACAAGGATAATAATGAACGTGGAGCCTACCTGAACCCCATTGAAGATGTAAGATAAAAAGCGGAGTTAACTAGCTTTGCTTTTTTGCAAGATAAAACCCTCAAGATCGAAGGCAGGCATTGGCCGTGCTATCAAATAACCCTGACCATATTCGCAGCGATTTGAACGAAGGAAATCAAGTTGCTCAGTGGTTTCAATTCCTTCGGCTACCACCCGCAAATTTAGCTTATGTGCCATGGCGATAACGGCAGCGGTGATGGCCATGTCGTTTAAATCTGCCGGTATATCCATTACAAAACTGCGATCCACTTTTAATATATCGATAGGGAACCGCTTTAAGTAGCTCAATGAAGAATACCCAGTGCCAAAATCATCAATGGCAATAGAAATGCCCATCTCTTTTATTTCACGCATGGTTAATATAGCTAGCTCCACATTATCCATTAGCGTACTTTCTGTGATCTCTAATTCTAAAATCGAAACTGGGCAACCCGTTATCTCAAGGGTTTCTTTTAAATTTAAAACCAAGCCAGGATCACTGAACTGACGAGCCGACAAATTCACAGCCACTCTTGCGTCATGAGGCCAAATACCTAAATCCAGTAATTGTTTTATTTGCATGCAGGCTTTTCGTAAAACCCACTTACCAATAGGAACAATCAAACCGCTTTCTTCTGCAATGGGAATAAAATGATCGGGGCTAATCATGTTTTTTCCATCAGGCACCCAGCGTATCAACGCCTCAGCCCCAACAAAACGATTACTGATCAAATCAATTTTTGGCTGATAATAAATAATGAAATCATCTTCTGAATCTATGGAGGCTCGTAAATCTTTTTCGATTTTTAAATAACCCATCATCTCTTTATTCATTTCTTCAGAGAAAAACTGAAAGTTATTTCGACCATTCGCTTTAGCCTGATACATGGCTAAATCTGCATTACGCATTAAAGTAATTTCATCATCACCATCGCTTGGAGAAAGGGTGATGCCGATACTGGCTGTATTGATTATTTCTTGGTTATTGATAAAAATCGGCATACTTAATGAGTGTAATATTTTCTCTGCTATATGATGCACACCATGTGTGGAATCTATATCAGTTAATAACACTGTAAACTCATCACCACCGATTCGCGATACAGTATCGCTTTCACGAATACACTCTTTTAGCTTACGAGCCACCTCAATTAAAAGTTGATCCCCCGCATCGTGCCCTTGTGAGTCATTAATGCGTTTAAATTGATCTAAATCTAAAAATAGTAGCGCTATGAATGTTCCGCGACGCTTACTCTCAGCCACAGCCTTACTTAAACGATCTTTAAATAAACGCCGATTAGATAAACCAGTTAACGGATCGTAAAATGCTAAGTTTTCCATTTGTATCTGCGCATTTTTTAAATCGGTGATATCACTCAACGCACCCATGTAACCATAAACAACACCCTTACTATCAAAAAGGACACTGGCTTCGATTATACTCCAGATAATTGAGTTATCTTCTTGTTCGAACCCCACCTCAACCACAAAAGCTTTATGGTCTTGTGCCAATTCAGACCATGATTTCAATGTTTTGCGGCGATCCTCCATTCGAATTCGACCCAACCAATGCTCTAATTTTACCAAGGGCTGCTTGATTCCCGTTATTTCAATCCATCGATTATTTACATAAGTAATTTGGTTTTCTAGATTTATTTGAAAAATACCCACTGGGGCCAATGTTGATAACTGCCTGAATTTTTCTTCACTAGAATAAAGACTTTCGGTTTCTTCTTCGATTTTACTGAGCATGGTATTAAATACATCTGCCATGTCTCCAAGCTCATCTTTTACACCCCTATGTGCACGTAAACTGTAATCTTTATTTTCTGTAATGTTACGAGCGGTTATTGCGATTTGTTTAATCGGTTTAACAAGCAGGAACTGCAAGTATTTTGCAATAATTGTAGATGCAACAAACACCATAAAAATCACAAGAAGAATATACATAATCTGATCATGCCAGCGCTTAGATAACCAATCTAAACTCACCCTCATGTATAGCGTACCAATCAACAAATGATCCAATTCTATTGGTTCATAAATTTCAATAGACTCTCCGATCATTACTTCTGTTTTCTGAGGGATTTTAGGGCAGGGGTCTTGGTCAAAATGAATAAAGTGATGATATGCGAATACCTGATTACCACTGTCGTATATACACGCCATAACAATATTAGGGTTTTCCCCCAGTGCTTTTAGATTTGATTCTGCTTGACGAGCATCACCAAAGATTAAGGCGGCTGTAGTACGATTGGCAATAATACTGGCCAGCATCCTCATGTCTTCAGATACATTAGTCGCTTCTTGATCGCGATCGTATTGCACGAAAGCAAAGCTGGTAGCCAATACCGCTATAACACTGGTCAGTACAATACTGCCCACTAGCTTGGTTCTGAGATGAAGCTTAGGCAGCCAACTCATTATGGCTTACCGCGCTCGATGTGACTGGCCACCTCTAATAAATTTGCCGCAAATGCGAGACCCGAATGCTCGGCAAGATTAAGATTGATGTGTAAACGCACTCTTTGATTTTCTAAAACGAAGGCCACCATACCGATATCGGTATTATCGGCACCATCAACAACGGTCAATGCCTGCCTGCTGGCTAACCAGTCATATAATTTGTTACTGTTTATTTTTTCAGGTGATGAAATGATTAAAAGATGGCAATCGGTAGCACTTTCTAAAGTCTGCACGTTTTTAACCAATACAGGTTTATCAAATACCGTTCGCCCAGCCATTTTTTGCAGCGTACCCTCGTAGCGATCAGAGCCTAGTTGGCACACACGAAATGACTCTTCTTGCTGGCGCTCATCGGGCCAGAATACGAACTTACTGATTTGATAAAGGTAGGCGGCTTTGATTTGATGGGTTTTTAATTCGGCGTGCACGATTGTTGCCTGCAAAGATGCAAGCAATACAATCATAAGTGAGAGAGCCCACTTCTTGTGCCAGCCATTGGCCATATTTGCTCATTCCAATCTAGGTATTAAACAGCACCTGAAAAGCACTATCGAACTATAGATTAGGCCTTATTAATCATTTAGGCAAACCCCGTGAACACTGGGCTACGACCTATCTCGCCAAACTTACAAGCTTACTGCTAGCAGTTGATCAATCGTCTTTTGAATTCCATCTTTTTGGATTTGTTCATTAAACTGAACGCGATAAGTCTTTAAAACTCCTAATCCAGCTAGGTTCGCATCGTACACCATCCATTTACCCTTTTCAGCTTGATATAAACGGTATTGCAAATTCACCAGTGAACCACCTGCCATATGAATAGCCGAACTCACAATGGCCTTACTTCTTGATTTGTTAAATTTTGTATCTGAATAAGACACTTTTTGACCGGTATAAGCTTTAAAGGCACCCGCATAAGTCTTAATCATTAAACGCTTAAAACCTTCAATAAAGTTTTTCTGCTGTTGTTCAGTAATCGTATTCCAGTGACCTTTAAGTGCCATTTTAGACATTTGCTCTTGATCGATAATAGGCAACATATGGGTTTCGACAAGACCCAGTAAAAATTCAGGGCCTTGATCTAACTTTTCTTTGTTTGCCAATATCTCACTTAAAACCTTATCAGCAACCGCTTTAACCACTTCTTTTGGGTCATCAATATTCTGACTTTGCACTGGCATTGCAAAAGCAAGCACCAGAGCTATTACACTTATGAGTTTCATATTTAGTTATCCATACAATTTGGTCTAGTCTAGCCTTCCCAGAATTAAGAATAAAGCACCTGTAATTCAATTCATCGTTCCAGATACAGAACTATCGTCCTATTTAGGTGCCTTATTTTTCAATTCATCCAAAAAGATCACTTTTTCATAACCAACAATACACCCAACACGTGAATGCTAGCTGTCTAATCAAACAAATCACTATAATGCGGCAATCTAGAAGCTTGCAAACTAACCACTTACAAAGCTTTTAGGTATAATGATTTTTTTGATCATCCATTAGGATACAAGCATGGCTCAGCGTACGGCGTCGATTGAACGCAATACCTCAGAAACCAAAATCAAAGTGTCTATCAACCTAGATGGCACCGGCAAAGCGCAATTTGATACAGGCATGCCTTTCTTAGAGCATATGCTGGACCAAATCGCTCGTCATGGCTTGGTGGATTTAGACATCGTTTGCAAAGGCGATAATCACATTGATGATCACCACAGTGCTGAAGATACAGGCATTACATTAGGCCAAGCATTTGCTAAAGCCGTTGGTGATAAAAAAGGCCTACGCCGTTATGGCCACGCCTACGTGCCATTAGACGAAGCTTTAAGTCGTGTGGTTATCGATTTTTCTGGCCGCCCAGGCTTGGAATACAACATTCCGTTTACACGCGGTGCCATTGGCGGGTTTGATACCGAACTGTTTTACGAATTCTTTCAAGGGTTTGTAAACCACGCTGGCGTTACCCTGCACATTGATAATTTGAAAGGCCACAACGCTCACCACCAAGCTGAGACAGTATTCAAAGCATTTGGTCGTGCGGTACGCATGGCAATCGAAGTAGACCCAAGAATGGAAGGTATGATTCCTTCTACCAAGGGTTCTTTGTAAAATTTGAAACACCCCTAACACCTTTTAATAAAGGTATTAGGGTTTTCAAATTTATTAGATACAAATTAATTCCCTGCCCAATGCATTCTTAATAAAAGCTGTACTGGGCGATGCCAAGACAAGGCATATATTTTTGAGAAACCGGAATGTGCTTTAGCCCTGAGGATTTCGAAAAAAGATATAACGCAGTATTGGCAAGCTCCAGCAAGCGAGACCAAGCTTATGAGTAGTAAAATATGTGCCGTGATTGACTACGGCATGGGCAATCTGCACAGCGCATCTAAAGCGCTAGAGCATGTAAGCAACCACAACACCCAAGTTCTAGTTACCTCTGACCCAGACATTATCCGTAAAGCCGATCACGTAGTATTACCTGGTGTTGGCGCCATGCGCGATTGCATGTCAGAAATAAAACGCATGGGCGTTGACCAAGTTGTCGCCGAAGTGGCTAAAACAAAACCCCTTCTTGGTATTTGTGTGGGCATGCAAGCCTTAATGAATCACAGCGAAGAGAACAACGGTGTTGAATGCCTCAAACACTTCGATGGTGACGTGAAATTCTTTGGTGACAACTTAATAGAAAGCCAGGGCACACAAGCTGGTGAAAAGTTAAAAGTACCCCATATGGGTTGGAACCAAGTTAAACAAGTTGCCCACCCAATGTGGAATAACATTGAAGACAACAGCCGTTTCTACTTTGTACACAGCTACTTTGTTGACGCAAATAACAAAGACCAAATTAAAGGCCATGGCCACTACGGAAAAGATTTTGCAGCGGCCATTGGCCAAGACAATATTTTTGCCGTGCAATTTCACCCAGAAAAAAGTCACACGGCTGGATTACAACTTCTGAAAAACTTTTTAGAATGGAATGGGCAGGATTAATTATGGGTTTAGCTAAAAGAATCATTCCTTGTTTAGATGTTGAAAATGGTCGCGTTGTAAAAGGCGTTCAATTTCTTGATATTCGTGACGCAGGCGATCCTGTCGAAGTAGCAAAACGCTACGACGAACAAGGTGCCGATGAAATCACCTTCTTAGATATTACGGCCAGTCACCACGGTCGTGAAACAACCATCCATACTGTTGAAGCCATTGCCGAGCAGGTATTTATCCCTCTAACTGTTGGTGGTGGTATTCGCACGGTAGACGACATTCGCAACATGTTAAATGCAGGCGCCGATAAAACGGCTATTAACAGTGCAGCCATTTATAATCCAGAATTCGTAAAAGAAGCCGCTGAAAAATTTGGCAGCCAATGCATCGTAATAGCAATAGATGCTAAAAAAGTAAGCGCTGAAGGCGAGCCAAATAAATGGGAAATTTTTACCCATGGTGGTCGCAAGCCAACTGGCATTGATGTAATTGAGTGGGCCATAAAAATGACCAACTATGGCGCTGGCGAAGTTTTGTTAACCTCAATGGATCAAGACGGCGTTAAGAGTGGGTTTGATATAGAGCTGACTCGCGCAGTTAGTGAAGCGGTAAACGTGCCAGTGATTGCATCGGGTGGCGTGGGTAACTTACAGCATCTGGCTGATGGAATTACCGAAGGAAAAGCGGATGCCGTATTAGCAGCCAGTATTTTTCACTTTGGTGAACATACTGTAGAAGAAGCCAAGAAGCACATGCAGGAACAAGGGATTGAAGTTAGGCTTTGATTTGAAACTGGGAGCCCATCCAGCTCCCTATCTCATACACGTATATTAAGCTGCTACAAAAATCGCTCCAACAGTTCATTTAAAAACAACTGACCTTTTTCGGTTGTTTTTAAACTATCACCTTCTTCCAGCAAGCCATCTACAACCGCTTTTTTTACTGCTACTTCAATGCTCCCGTATGGCAACCCTGTTCTTGCACTGAACAGTTTTTTATCCACTCCACCAAACAAACGCAGGCCATTCATTAAGAACTCTAGGTCTCGATCTTCAGCTTCGATATTGTCTTGCGTGGCTAAAAAACGCTTTGCCAAGTTCAAATAATCTTTAGGCAATCGGGTTTTGGCTGTTCGATAAATCTTACTTTTATCAATATCATCATTCTGAATAGTAAGCTTGCCATGGGCACCGGCACCAATACCTAGATAGTCACCAAACTGCCAATAGTTTAAATTATGTTTGGCTACTTTACTGGGCTGGGCATAAGCTGAAATCTCATACTGAGCAAAACCATGTTCGGCCAAAAGGGCTTGACCGGCTTCTTGAATAGACCAAAGGGTTTCATCTTGCGGCAATACAGGCGGGCGCTTAAAGAATTCAGTATTAGGTTCAATGGTTAATTGATACCAGCTTAAATGAGTGGGACCTAATGCAATACCTTGTCTTAAATCATCTAGAGCTTGTTCTAACGTTTGATCGGGCAGGCCGTGCATGAAATCTAAATTAAAATTATCAAAGCCTGCCGCCTTGGCCATCTTAACCGCGGCTACCGCTTCTTTACCATTATGTATTCGGCCTAAGTGTTCTAGCTGGTGATCGGCAAAGCTTTGTATGCCGATAGATAATCGATTAATGCCCAACGCTCGATAACCTTTAAATTTTTCAGCTTCGAATGTGCCAGGGTTCGCTTCCATGGTGATTTCAATATCACTTACAAATTCCAATCGTTGTTTTAATCCAGCAAACAAAGCTTGGTAACTTTCAACACTGAGCAATGATGGCGTGCCACCACCAATAAATATAGATTGGATAGGTCGTGCGGCTACGCCACTGTCTTTAAGCCATTGTAAGTCTACGTCAAGGTCATCCAGTAACGCAGCCACATAATCCTTCTCTGGCAGAACTTTATCGGCCTTGTGACTATTAAAATCACAATATGGGCATTTTTTCACACACCAAGGCACATGAATATAAAGCGATAAAGGTGGAAGACTTAATAAGCTACTCATATAAAAGCGATCTTCTGTATTAAAAAGTGTTACAGCTTAAATTGAGTTTTAAGTTGCTTGATGGCTAAGCCGCGATGGCTTATTTTATTCTTTTCTTCCTTGCTTAACTGGGCCGCTGTTTTATTTTGATCTTTCACAAAAAATAATGGGTCATAACCAAAACCACCTTCTCCATCTAGTTCTGACTTAATCACACCTTCCCAAGCCCCTTGGCAAATAATCGGATTAGGATCTAATGCGTGCTTAACAAACGCCAATACACAATGAAATCTCGCTGTACGATTCTGTTCAGGAACTCCTTGTAATTCGGCTAACAGCTTTAGGTTATTACTTTCATCTGTAGCCCCTTTACCGTTTTCGTCCGCTGAAAAGCGCGCACTGTAAATACCTGGAGCCCCTTTTAATGCATCCACTTCTAAACCACTGTCATCGGCTAGTGCAGGCAATCCGGTGGCAAGACTGGCATGACGGGCTTTTAAAATAGCATTTTCAATAAAGCTCAAACCGGTTTCATCTGCATCGGTAACTGAAAATTCACTTTGAGGAATCAATGCAACATCAAAGTCACTTAGCGCACTTTGCAATTCGGCAAGTTTGCCTTTATTGCCACTGGCTAACACTACTTTTTGCTGGGTCATGATTGGTCCAGATTATTATAAGATTTAAACACTCGGTATGAACAACCGAGCGCTATAGAAAGGAAGGGTTATTCGCCGCGATAAAACTTTTGATCAAACTTCACATCAAATGTTCTTTTCTGGCCATTCGGAGTCACTTGCATTTTAAAACGATAATGGTTGGCATCATAAAAGTCGAACGTACTGTAAAAATACAGCGCATTTGTTTCCTCTATGCGAGTGAACTCGAGCTCTTTACTTTGTCCCAGTAAATTCGACATTTGTGCTTCCAATTTACCATCCCAAGCAACTGGCATTTCACCTTCATCGGTTTTCAATAGGCTGACCATTAAGTAACCCACATTGCGACTACGAGTAATTCCATAAGCCCGCGCCACATCAGCATCAAGATCACTGGTAGTTAAGCCCATGTAGTGCACTTCAAAATTACCAAATACTTTCTTTTGCTCGGCAAAAGAAAAACCTGACAATACTGCGATGACTAAACCAATAAATACGTATTTCATAGTTACCTCTTTTTTATTTAGTGACTCGATAGACTGCAATTTCGCCCAATAGATTTGGCAAGATACTAATGGATAAAGACTTCCGATGATTCTTATCCACTACCGTTCGGTTCAATATGGTAAGATTTTTTTCACGACATAATTTTTCGAAATCGCGAAAGGTACACATATGAATATTAGGTGTGTCATACCAATTAAACGGTAAAGTCTTTGACATAGGCATCTTGCCTTTAATCATCAAGTAAAAACGCGTGCGCCAATAGCCAAAGTTAGGGAAAGTAATAATGGCTTCTTTGCCCACTCGCAACATATCGTCTAGCAATACATCTGGACGGCTCACTGCTTGTAACGCTTGGGTCATGATAACCGTGTCCATTGCGTCATTTTTAAAATGCTTAAGCCCGTCATTCAAATCGTGTTCAATAACGTTTAAGCCTTTTTCAACACAACTAACAATGCTGTCTGGATTAATTTCTAATCCATACCCTTTACAGTGCTTGTCATGTTTTAGGTACGCCAGTAAATCCCCTTCACCACAGCCTAAATCCAATACACGGCTTTTGTCACTTACCCAGTTTTGAATAATGTTTAAATCGCTGCGCAGGTTACTTTTATTAATCAATTGATGACTCATAAACCCAGCTCCTTTGCCACACGATTCATATACGCGGTAAACACTTTAACGTACCTAGGAATAGGAATAAGAAAAGCATCATGGCCTTTTTCAGATTCAATACAGGCATAAACCACTTCTTTATCCGCTGCAACTAACGCATCAACAATTTCTTCACTGCGCTCAGGACTGAAGCGCCAATCAGTGGTAAAGCTAACAACAAAAAACTTACTTTTTGCAGGTGCCAAACATTTTGCTAAGTCACCGTTGGTGTATTGCGCAGGATCAAAATAGTCTAATGCTTTAGTCATTAGTAAGTAGGTATTGGCATCAAACGAAGTTGAAAACTTTTCCCCTTGGTAATGCAAATAACTTTCAACCTGGAATTCAGGCTTGTAACCGTATTTGATTTCATCTGTTTTCAGATCACGTCCAAATTTTTCACCCATTGCGTCATCACTTAAATATGTTAAGTGAGCCAACATGCGTGCAGTCATGAGTCCTGTTTTTGGAATGGCATCTTTTACTATGTAATGACCACCATGAAAATCGGGGTCTTTCATAATTGCGTTACGAGCCACTTCGTTAAACGCTATATTTTGAGCAGACAGTTTTGGTGCCGATGCAATCACGCCACAATAAGCGATACGATCTGGATATTGAAAACTCCAACGCAGGGCTTGCATTCCACCAAGGCTTCCACCAATAACAGCTGCAAACTTTTGAATGCCTAAATAATCTGCCAGCCTTGCTTGGCTTTCCACCCAGTCGCGTACACGTACCATGGGGAAATCACTGCCATAAGGCTGATTGGTTTCAGGGTTGATACTCACAGGCCCAGTAGAACCATGGCAGCCGCCTAAATTGTTAATAGACAAGATAAAAAAACGATTCGTATCGATGGCCTTGCCTGGACCAATGCAACTGTCCCACCAACCAGGCTTACTATCACCTTCATGATAACCGGCGGCATGATGATGCCCGCTTAGCGCGTGACAAATCAGCACAGCATTACTTTTATCTGCGTTTAGCTCACCATAAGTCTCATATACCAGCTCATAGCTTGGTATCACCTTACCGCTGCGTAACTCTAATGGTTCGTTAAACTTAGCCACTTGTGGCGTGACAATGCCAACGTTATCCGATGGGATGTGTTGAGGCATGAAAGGATCCAACTAAATATTTTATTCTGTTTTTCACAGCCAAAGACTGCGAGCATTTATCACTGACCAATCCATATTGGTTGATCAGTGTTTTATCTGTTTATATCTAAATATTAACGGCTATAAACCCATAATAGGGAATTGACCATTAAACCCGGCTGCACCTGCAAAACCACTTAATAAGGCCTCGAGTACACGTATTAATAAAATCATGATGATTGGACTTAAATCTATGCCCCCCATATCAGGCATTCGATCACGAATGGGCTTCATCACGGGTTCTATAATCTGCTTTAACAAATCAATAGCAGGGTTAGGATTATGTGGTGCTATCCAGCTGATGATAATAATGATCAGCAAGCCCCAGAAATATAAATCTAAAAATATTCCTACGGTTCCCAGCACCGACCAAATAGCAATATTCAAATAAGGCAGCGGCCAAAGACCGATCAATAAAAGAGTGGCGCAAATAGTCACTAACTGAACAATCACCGCCAGCACTAAAGAAGAAGCGTCATAACCACCGAAACCAGGTACAACTTTGCGTATTGGCAATAATAATGGATTGCTCACTTTTACAATAAATTGAGAAATTGGATTATAAAAATCCGCTTTTACTGCTTGCAGTAAGAAACGTAAAACCACAACGAATAAAAATAATCCAGAGATTGTATTAACAATCATTAAACCAATGTCGGTAAACGATGATCCCATCTATGCATTCCTTAGTATTGTCAAAATATCGCGACAGCTAACTTAATAGGTGCTGTATTTAGTGGTTCAGTAATATGGGCTAAACATATGTTTAGCAAGTCTAACATACAGCTTAGCCGTTCTGCTTAGAACGGCCTACACCTTCTACTTTTCTGATTAATAATATTACAGGATTCTTTTAGTTCACCCCTGCAATGAATTCAGTTTTATTCAGACAGCGCTGCATTTTGAAGTTCATTAATCGTGGCCAATCCTTCTTTAGCCAGACCTAACATCGCAGTTAGCTCCTCTGGTTGAAACGGTTCGCCTTCGGCTGTTCCTTGGATCTCTACAAACCCACCATTATCAGCCATGATCACATTCAAATCGGTTTCAGCTGTACTGTCTTCATCGTAATCTAAATCCAGAACCGCTGTGCCGCTGTAAATACCAACCGATACTGCACTAATCATGTACTTTAACGGGCTAGTTTTAATCATGCCTTTGGCAATCATGTAATTAATAGCATCTACCAAAGCAACACACGCACCTGTAATAGACGCACAACGAGTGCCGCCATCAGCCTGAATCACATCGCAATCAATTGTAATGCTGTTTTCGCCAAGCGCTTCTAGATCAATGGCTGCACGTAATGAACGACCGATCAAACGACCAATTTCAACTGTACGCCCACTTTGCTTGCCTTTAGCCGCTTCGCGCATCATACGAGAATTGGTAGAGCGAGGTAGCATGCCATATTCAGCGGTTACCCAACCCTGACCTTTACCACGTAAAAACCCTGGTACTCGACCTTCAACGCTGGCTGTACAAATTACCTTAGTATCACCAAACTCAACCAATACAGACCCTTCAGCATGCTTGGTGTAGTTACGAGTAATTTTTACCTCACGTAATTGGTTTAATTCGCGGCCACTAGGTCTCATAAGCAAACTCTATTCAATATTCATCAATTATGGCCTGCATTATAACGGCCTGAACCCTAAGTCCAAGCGACCATTTATGGCGATTGCACCATTAGCGGGTTAAAATACTCATAATTACCCAAGGATTACACCATGACTCTTAGCATGACCGCTTTTGCCAGTGCGAATAAACAAACCGAGCTTGGTACCTATTCTTGGGAAATTCGCTCGGTTAACTCCCGCTATCTAGAGCTGCACTTTCGTTTACCTGATGCTTTACGCTCCATTGAAGGACCATTACGAGAACAGCTACGTAATAGCCTTACTCGAGGCAAGGTAGAGTGCACGCTTAAATTTAGCCCTAATCAATCTCAGCAAACACTGTCTATCAACGACGACTTGGTGGCGCAAATAAATCAAGCTGCCGACCAGGTACACGGTATTATTGGCCCCGGCAATGCATTAAGCGCATTAGAAATTTTAAAGTGGCCCGGCGTAATAATCCAAGGTGACCTTAATCGAGAAGCGACTAACCAAGAATCACTCAACGCCTTTAATGGTGCTCTTTCACAGTTAATTGAAATGCGTGAACGAGAAGGCCAAGCGCTGAATGCCTTCATTCATCAGCGTCTAGATAACATTGGCGAGCAAGTTAAAAAAGTAAGCGATATTTTGCCTCAGATACTCGAGACACAGCGTCAGGCACTCAAAGCCAAATTAGATCAACTTGTAGATAAAGTAGACCCCGACCGCATCGAACAAGAAATGGTTATTTTATTGCAAAAAGCCGATGTAAATGAAGAACTGGATAGGTTGAAAGCGCACCTAGAAGAAGTGGCTCGAATACTAAAACAAAAAGGCGCTATTGGTCGCCGATTAGACTTTATGATGCAAGAACTGAATCGCGAAGCGAACACTCTGTCTTCCAAGTCAATTTCACACCTAACCACACAAACATCCGTTGAATTAAAAGTGCTGATAGAGCAAATGCGCGAGCAAATTCAAAATATTGAATAGATAAGCGTATAATAAATCACATAAATGGCTGAATTCCCCAAGGCTTTATATACTTGGGGTTAGATTTAAATCGTACCTAGCCAATTCATTTGCACTTTAGGAATTACATTTTCATGAGCACAGGCACCTTATACATTGTTAGCGCGGCATCCGGCACCGGTAAAACCAGCTTATTAAAAGCCTTGCTTGAGAAAGAGAAAGGCATTTCAATTAGTGTAAGCCACACCACTCGTGACGCCCGCATTGGCGAAGTAAATGGTGAGCATTATCATTTTGTAGGTAAAAATACCTTTCATAACCTAATCGAAGACGGTGATTTTTTAGAGCACGCCGAAGTATTTGGCAACTTTTACGGCACCAGTCAGAGCGCGGTAGAAAGCCAGCTAAATGCGGGCGAAGACGTAATTCTTGAAATCGACTGGCAGGGCGCTCAACAAGTTAGAAAGCTCATGCCCAAAGCGGTCAGTATTTTTATACTGCCACCTTCTCGCGGCGCCTTACTCGCACGCCTACAAGGCCGAGGTCAAGACAGTGACGAGATCATAAGTGGCCGCATGACAGAAGCCGTTAGCGAGATGTCTCATTACAACGAATTTGATTACATCATCATAAATGATGTATTTGAAACTGCGCTTGAAGAGTTAAAATCCATATTCGCTGCAAACCGCTTAACCATTAGCAGTCAAACTGAAGATCACAGCCAAATGATCGCACAGCTTTTAGCTTAAGAAGCCCCGCACCGGGCTCAATGAGAGGCAAACATAGCTGCCTCTCATTTTTAAATTGTTTTACGGGCCTATATAATCAAAGTCCGCAACAGGGGTTTTTATCTCGATCTCCGCACTTAACATCAAACCCAACACACTATTCAGATTATTTCAGCATTAATGCAGTAATAATCGGCCCCAATGACGGAAACAATTGGCGAAAACCCTGCACTTTTTGTAAACTAACTGACCTAATGACTTAAAATTTTGGGCAAGATCAATTTGCTCACCAACAAAAGATATTTCAGATGGCTAGGGTAACCGTAGAAGATTGCCTAGACAACGTAGATAACCGCTTTGAATTGGTTATGTTAGCAAGCAAACGTGTCCGTCAATTAGTTATCCAAGGTGCTGAGCCTTTGGTAGACGCTGGCTCTGATAAGCCAACAGTGGTTGCCCTTCGTGAAATTGCCGAAGCCAAGGTAACACCTGAAACAATGGCCGCATTTGAAGCAGCAGAACGCGCTGCTCAAGAAGCTTAATTGATGATGGCAGCCCTTCCACTTAATCTAAAAACTGGAGGTTAACGTTGCCAACTATAGATGCCTTGGCCGAACGCCTAAGCAGCTATCTAGAGCCCGATCAAATCAAACAGGTTTGTCGGGCTTACTACTACGCCGAACAAGCCCACGATGGCCAATATCGTCGTAGCGGTGATCCTTACATTATCCACCCTTTGGCTGTTGCCAATATTCTTTCTGAAATGCACATGGACCCCCAAAGCCTAATGGCTGCCATGCTACATGACGTGATCGAAGACACTGCTGTTCCAAAAGAAGCCCTTGCACAACAATTTGGTGAAGTCGTCACCGAACTGGTTGATGGTGTAAGTAAGCTGACACATATTAAATTTGGCAGCCAAGAAGAGAAGCAAGCGGGTAACTTTCAAAAAATGGCCATGGCCATGGCCCGTGATATACGCGTTATCTTAGTAAAATTGGCCGACCGCCTACACAACATGCGCACGCTAAATGCCATGCCCCCCGATAAAAAACGCCGCATTGCCAATGAAACCTTAGAAATATATGCCCCAATCGCCAATCGTCTGGGCATAAGCAATATTCGCATAGAGCTAGAAGACTTATGTTTTGCTGCCAAGCACCCTATGCGCAGCAGCATGATTCAAAAAGCCGTAAAAGCGGCTCGTGGCAATCGCAGTGAATTAGTTGAGCGTATCAGTGAAGCGTTAAAAACCCGTTTAAAAGAAGAAGGTTTAAAGGCTCGTGTAATCGGCCGAGAAAAACATCTATACAGCATTTATCGAAAAATGAAGGAACAAAAAAAGTCCTTCAATCAAATCATGGATGTTTACGGTTTTCGTATCATTGTCAGTAACGTTGATAACTGCTATCGCGCACTGGGTTTTGTGCATAATTTTTATAAACCTGTCCCTGGGCGGTTTAAAGATTACATCGCCATATCAAAATCTAACGGCTATCAATCTATCCACTCCTCGGTAATCGGTGTGGGTGGCATACACATTGAAGTACAAATTCGCACAGAAGAAATGGAAGCCATGGCACACAATGGCATTGCTGCTCATTGGCTATATAAAGACGAAGAAGAAGTGGGTCACAGCAAAGGCAGTAAGCGTGCTCGAAAATGGGTGCAGGGCTTACTCGAACTGCAACAAAGCGCAGGCAACCCACAAGAATTCATAGAAAATGTGAAACTGGATTTATTTCCAGACGATACCTATATCTTCACGCCAAAAGGCCGCATTGTAGAAATGCCAAAAGACAGCACTGCGGTAGACTTTGCCTACAACGTGCACACCGATGTGGGCAACACGTGTGTAGGTTGCCGTATCGACGGACAACTAGCACCCTTGAGCACACGACTTTATAGCGGCCAATCAGTAGAAATTATCACTGCCCCAGGCGCCAGCCCGAATCCGTCATGGCTTAACTTTATTGTGACCAGTAAAGCTCGTGCCAACATTCGTCATTATCTTAAAAACCAAAAACACGACGAATCGATTACATTGGGTCGAAGATTATTAAGTGGCGCATTATCCATGTTCCATCTAGATCTAAATTCAATAGAACTGGATCATCTTGAACACCTAGTAAAAGAATTTGGCGCAGTCGATTTTGACCTAATATTAGAAGAAATTGGCATGGGTGCTCGATCGGCTCAGGCCATTGCTAGGCGCATTGCAGTATTTGCCCTTGGCGAAGCCGAAAGCATGTCTACTGTTTCAAGCGAAGGCGTGTTCAGTATCTCAGGCAAAGAAGGCGGTGTGGTGACTTATGCCAAATGCTGTTCACCGATTCCTGGTGATGATGTAGTGGGCTATTCCAGCGCAGGCCGTGGTCTAGTGGTTCACACGACCGTCTGTAATAATATTCAAGAATTCTTAGATCAAACCGATAAGTGCTTACCTCTTATATGGGATGACAAGATCACAGAAGACTTCTCGGTCATGTTACGAATTTGGACCGAAAACAGTCGCGGTACCATTGCCAATCTTGCTGCAGCCGTTACTGAGGCCGACGGCAATCTTGAACAAATCAGCGTAGATGATAAAGATGCACAGCTAAGCGTACTGAGCTTACAAATTGGTGTCCACGGTCGTAAACATTTAGCCGATGTTATGCGTCAGCTTAAGAAAAATAAAGCTGTTTCAAAAATTATACGCTTAAAGAATACGGGCTAGGCTTAGTAAGCCTTACACGTCCACCTTCCCTATAATTAAAAAAGAAAAACCCACGGAACCATCATGAAAGAAATCATTAATACCGATAAAGCCCCACAAGCCATTGGCACCTATTCGCAAGCGGTTAAAGTAAACAAAACCGTTTATCTTTCTGGTCAAATTCCGTTAGTACCAGAAACAATGGAAATGGTAGAAGGTGATTTTTCAGCCAACGTACGCCGTGTTTTTGATAACCTAACAGCTGTATGTGAAGCTGCCGGTGGTTCTTTACAAGACATTGCCAAACTGAATATATTTTTAACTGACCTAGGTAACTTTGCAGCGGTTAACACCATAATGGCTGAATACTTTGAAGAGCCATACCCAGCCCGTGCAGCCATTGAAATTGCCGGCCTGCCTAAAGATGCAGAAGTAGAAATGGATGGTGTATTAGAGCTGCCATAATGAGCTTGTAACGCAGCTGCCACCTACAGAACTGTAAAAGAAGCCCTCATGATTATTCATTAGGGCTTTTTTTATGGGTGCAAAACAGACTTACGCTGGCATCTAGCTATCTTTAGGATGAGTCATATTAGTTCTTAAGCGGGGAACACAGATTAACTTAGCAAATATACACCTTGAATATTCGATAAACACTTTTAGCAAAAAGCAGGCTTTTAAGTACCGCCTGCATTATGAATCTATCTAGAATCACTTGTCCTCACGTTGTTCTGACTAACAATCCTACTATAGCGAGTTAATGTGGCTGGCCATTTCATCCGGATTCAACGGCTCAGTAAAATACCCTTGATATTCACCTTCTGGGTTCACCAACACCACTTGCGAGCTGTGATCCATTAGATAATTTTCGCCTTCTCCGCTCTTTTGAAAAAAGATATGAAGCTGACGAGCCAATGTAGCTAATACCGACTCTTCACCACTCCACGCTTGGAACTTCGGATTAAAATATTCAATGTATGTTTTTAATTGCTTAGGTGTATCTCTAGAAGGATCAACCGATACCAGTATCACTTCCAAGTCATCTTTGGTGATGTGCTTGGCTGCACGATTCAATTCGGCTAGCGTGGTTGGACAAACGTCTGGGCAATAGGTGTAGCCAAAAAACACCAGACTCCAATGCCCTTTGAGTGCATCTTGCGTTACGGTTTCACCATTTTGGTCATATAAAGAAAAGGGCGCTATCTTCACATTACTGGGTAATGGCTGAAAGCTTTCTGGCAGGCTGGGTGAGCACGCACTGATAATGATGGTTGATAACAATACAAGGACAATTCCCATGATCTGGCGCATACTAAAACCCTTATTACACATTACTTGATTAACTAAAACTAGCTGGCCCCCATTCTGTGCAATCCCCTGTAAAAATTCAATCAATACATGCCTCTCTTTGGAAACTTGCTTTACCAGTGATGCTTTCTAACGTGTCTGTTCCCCTGCTTGGTCTGGTTGATACTGCCATATTAGGTCATTTAGAAGACAGTCGATATTTGGCAGCTGTAGCCATGGGTAGTAGCTTGTTAGTGATGGTAATGTGGAGCTTTTCCTTTTTACGCATGGGCACTACCGCGTTAACTGCACGACACTACAATCAACCCATTGAAGTGAGCGGGATTTTACAAAGTGCAGTATTACTGGCCCTGGTAATTGGTGTTGCATTATTACTAATTGCTCCTTGGCTAATCGATTTTATGGTGAAAATTGTGGGAGCAGCGCAAAGCATTAACCCCTTGGCCAAAGAATATTTAGCTATTCGATTCTACTTTGCGCCAATTACATTATTAAATTATGTGGTACTTGGATATTTCATTGGTAAAGGCCTAACCAATATCAACCTCATCTTATTAGTAAGTACGAATCTATTAAACGGTTTATTAAATTATGTGTTTGTTTACAAACTTAATTGGTTAAGTGCGGGGGTCGCCTGGGGATCTAACATAGCCGAATTATTTCAACTTTTTTTAGGTTTATTTTTCATTAAAGAAACCATCATTCAAAAACAAGCTTGGCCAAGTATGCGCCAACATTTTAGACGGTTTATTGATTTAAATATTCAGTTATTTATTCGCACCTTTTTATTATTGTTCGCGTTTGCATTTTTCATGGCGCAAGGGGCGCAACACAGCGCTGCACTATTAAGCGCAAATGCCATTCTAATCAACTTACTCATGTTTATGAGCAACGCACTAGACGGATTTGCTGTGGCCAGTGAATCAATGGTGGGGCAATCACTTGCGAATGAAAAAGTAAACCGTCTAAAACCTATAATTTCAGCGTCGGGTATATGGTCGTTAATTACGGCCATAACACTCACTCTAATTTTGGCCGTTGCCCATCAAGGTATTTTCACATTACTCACCAGTCAAGCGGATGTATTGGCGTTATTAGACTTACTTTCTATTTGGTTAATATTTTTACCTATGGCCGGTTTTGCCAGTTATTGGCTAGATGGCATATACATTGGGCTAGCCAATGCTAAAGAAATGAAAAACAGTTTGTTTGTCGCAGTTGCTCTCGTTTTTTTGCCTTTAAGCTACATCTTTTCATTTTGGGAATACCACGGTTTATGGCTTTCCATGTATGGCTTCTTGATAGCTCGGGCAATTTGGCTAATGTGCAAATTACCAGAAATTGTGCATAATTTTGCCAACTAGTGCACCATTTTGATTATCTGTCGCATTAAAACTGGCGATGACCGGGTTGTGTACTATCCTTTTATGCATCCATACAGTGCTAACAATCAAATAGAATTACAGTCTATTTTTTATGGATTTATCTTCTAAAGAACTCGAATTAATTTGTTGTAGTTACGTAACCGATTTCGTACTTTAGATGCCCATGAGAAAGCTAAAAAAAACAAGAAGAATAAAAGCGCTCAATAATAATTATAAATAAAATTAATTGGCCCCTAAAAATGAAAACTAGGATTCCAATGAAATTTTTAAGGAGATTCACATGCGGGTCAGCACATTACGCTCCAAAATCAGCCAAGCTTTTTATCATGAGGAAAAAACGCACTGCCTAGAAAAACATTTAAAATATCAAATAGAAAATCTTCCGGATCGATTGAAAATCGAAAAAAATAATGAGTTAACATCATTAAAAAAATTCGCCATGGAATACATTCACCATGTCCCTGATTTTTTAGAGGCGTTAAAATTGGCGTCAGAAAAAGCAGGCATAGAAAATCATGTTTTCCCATTCTTAAAAGTAGCCGAAGATTATTTTACCAATCCACCTGTATTACCTAATGATCATATAGGCTTGATGGCTTTAATGGATGAAGCATATTTAGCTCATAGGTTATTTGAAGAAGTTAATGATCGCTATATTGCACGGGTTGGCATGCCATTAATTCCATGGGATATGACGCTGGCCAATGTGGTAGCCCATCAACTAGTGGGTGAAGAATTGGCAAACATGCTAGATGCTCGTGTATTACGTACCGTAACTAAAATGATGTCAGCAGAAAAAACCTATGAAACCAACACATTCAAAAATTATGTAAAGCGCGAGCAGGGAAATCTTACCAAAATTTGGCAAGACTGGCCTTGCATGAGTAACGCCAGCGGTATTCAGTGGGCGCTTGGCTGATAAAAAATATCCTTTTGGCTTACTTCTTACTTCAATAAAAAACCCGCCTAGGCGGGTTTTTTTATGAGTAATTATTTTTTGGCTCTCCCATATCAATATGGTATTCATTACTATGAAAATAATGCAAAAGAAGCTTTATTAAACTGATCAGTTTATTCTGGTTTTTTAGTGCGCGTAAAACTGGCGAATCTTGGCAAGCCTTTATCGGTAAAACCTTGGTATGAATACGTAATATCACTGCCGATGGCCGGTGGATTTTGACGTTCGTGGTTACTAAATCCTGTTCCTATTTTAAATAGGGTGCCGTCTTCCATTTCAACCCAAATAGCACCCATCATATTTTCAAATTTACCACGGCCTGTTTGATAGGCAATGACTCTGGCTTCTGCATCTCGGCGTAGTTTCATTTTTAATAAATGATTTGTACGGCCCGTTTCATAAGGGCTCTCTGGGGTACGCAGCATTAAACCTTCTGCACCACTGTTTACCAAGCCTCTTAAGTGGGTTTGAATACTGGGTAAGTTGTTCATCATTTTTTGCTCGACCAATTTAAGATGTCGAGCAGCTGACTGACCAATAATTTCTTTTAATTGATTTTGGCGAATCTCAAACGGAGCTTTAGATGAAGGTAAATCAAAAGCGTGGAAGGTCACTTGTTCCCATAATTTCAGATTAGGTTTTTTATCCAATGCAATTCTGGTTAGTAATTGATAACTACCACGACCAATATACAGCTCACCATCTAGCTCTACATTAGGGAGTGAGTCTGTAAACCACTGCGGAGCATAAATAGGATTGCCGTTGCGTGTTAACAGGGCTTCGCCATTCCAATAACAGCGAATGCCATCGAGCTTCTCGCTGACCCAATAAAAGGAAGATTGCATTTCATTTTTAAAATGCTTGGCCAAGGCAAGGCTAGGAATCGAATCTTTTGCATATAGCCAACTTGGCAGCAATAAACAGCCAGCTAATAAAATAATAATAATTGCGTTATGCATGGCTCATCCTTGAACACATAAAGTAAATTTGATGCGATGGGTTAATTGCCCAGTCATGATGGTATGACAAAACCAAGAGCACGTTATCAAAATTGGGCAAAGTTGTAATCGTTAATAAGTACTAATTAACACTCACTAGGCCTGTTTAAACATTAATCTACTTTGTCATACTCTTCGACGATATGTTCGTCTTTTAATTTGACGTAGTTCCCAGCTGTGTAAGAAAAATAGCGCAGCTCTTTCTCTGTAAGAGGGCGAACCTGCTTAGCCGGTCGCCCTACGTATAAAAATCCACTTTCTAGGGTTTTGCCTGGCGGCACTAATGACCCTGCTCCTAGCACCACATTGTCTTCAATCACCGCTCCGTCCATAACCATAGATTGCATCCCCACTAACACCCTAGAACCAATGGTGCAGCCATGTAGCATCACTAGGTGGCCCACTGTTACTTCATCCCCTAAAGTCAAAGGGTAACCACCTGGGTTAAAGTCACTGGCGTGAGTAATATGTAAAATTGAGCCGTCTTGCAAACTGCAGCGCTTACCAATCTTTATTGTATGCATATCACCACGAATCACTGTATTGGGCCAAACCGAGCAATCATCCCCTAGAGTGACATCACCAATAATGGTGGCCATTGGATCAACAAATACCTTGTCACCTAATTTTGGTGCCATTCCTTTAAAGGTTCTAACCGAATTCGCCATATTTACGCCCTATCAATTTCAAAAACTTGAAAGTCTTCATTTTGCCCCAACCATATATCTTCTACTTAAAAGTCTCTAGGTTTAACCATGTCATCAGCTACCGCTACATCTAATACGTTAAACGACCCACAGGCGCTGCCAAATTTTAATGAGATCAATATTCCAGATATTGAATCCAGTATCAGTAAGCACCTAGATGACAACCTGAACGCCATTAAAACCTTAAGCCAGCAGGCTAATCCAAGCTGGGATTCTTTAATTGCAAAGCTAGAAGAATACGACGATGTATTAAGCAAAGCATGGTCTCCTGTGAGCCACTTAAACAGCGTTTGCAACAGTGATGAACTGCGAGACGCGTACAACGCTTGCCTACCAAAGCTATCGGCTTACAGCACTGAAGTGGGCCAGAACAAAGACCTACAACAAGCTTATCAAGCCATCAAAGACAGCGCTGAATTTGCACAACTGAATACGGCTCAGCAAAAAGCCATTGATAACTCGCTGCGCGATTTTCATCTAGCAGGCGTGGATTTATCTGATGATAAAAAGCTCCGCTATGGCGAAATCAAATCCCGCTTAAGTGACCTGGGCAGTAAGTACGGTGAAAACGTATTAGACGCCACTAACAAATGGCAAAAGCTGATCACGGATAAAGCGGATTTAGCCGGGGTTCCAGATTCTGCAT
>JAWUVN010000023.1:0-62048 GCA_034112345.1 Bermanella sp.
ACCATGCAATTTGGCTCTGAGCCATTATTTGAGAACATTTCGGCTAAATTCAGCAATGGCAATCGCTATTGTTTAATTGGTGCGATTGGCTGTGGCAAATCCACATTCATGAAAATTTTAAGTGGTGAGCTAGCCCCTACCGCGGGCAATGTATCGGTTGCCCCTGGTTTAAGAGTGGGTACATTGGCTCAGGATCAGTTCGCTTACGAAGAATACAGTGTGGTTGATACTGTGATTATGGGCGATGCAGAGCTTTGGGCGGTTAAGCAAGAGCGTGACCGCATTTACGCTTTACCCGAGATGTCTGAAGAAGACGGCATGAAAGTGGCCGAGCTTGAAACTGAATTTGCTGAAATGAACGGTTACACCTGCGAAAGCCGTGCAGGAGAAGCTTTGATCGAGGCGGGCATTGCTGAAGAGTTTCATTTTGGTTTGATGAGCCAAATTGCTCCGGGTGCTAAAATACGAGTATTGCTGGCTCAAGCCATGTATTCAAACCCTGCGATTCTATTATTAGACGAACCTACCAACAACTTGGATATTCATACCATCAGTTGGTTAGAGGGCATACTGAACAATCGTAAATGCACCATGATCATCATTTCGCATGATAGACACTTTTTAAACTCTGTCTGCACACACATGGCCGATATTGATTATGGCGAACTGCGCATTTACCCAGGCAACTACGAAGATTTTATTGCGGCTTCTACCTTGATTCGTGATCAGCTGTTAGGTGATAACGCTAAAAAATCTCAAGAGATTGCTGAGCTTCAAGATTTTGTTAACCGTTTCTCGGCTAACGCATCTAAAGCTAAACTGGCTACATCGCGCGCTAAAAAAATGGATAAGATTTCACTTGATGAAGTGAAAACCTCTAGCCGTATGACACCGTCATTAGGATTCAAACAAGATAAACGCTTGCACCGTCAGGCGTTAATCCTTGAAGAATTGGGTCATGGTTATGATGATGACTTGCTTTTCAAAAATGGTAATTTGATTTTAGAAGGTGGCGCTAAGCTGGCGGTTATCGGTGCAAATGGCGCGGGTAAAACCACTTTCTTAAAGTGTTTAATGAACGAACTTGAAGCCAAAGAAGGTGTGATCAAGTGGTCTGAAAATGCAACCATTGGTTACTGCCCTCAGGATGCAACCGCCGACTTTGATAATGACCTAACGATCTTTGATTGGATGTCACAATGGCGTACATCTAAGCACGATGACTTAATGGTACGTGGCATGTTGGGCCGTTTGTTATTTACCGCAGACGATTCTAATAAAAAAGCCCGTGTTTGTTCGGGTGGTGAAAAGAACCGCTTGTTGTTTGGTAAGCTGATGATGATGGATATTAACGTATTGATCATGGATGAGCCGACTAACCACATGGACTTAGAAGCCATTGATGCGTTAAACAAAGCTTTGTTAGAGTTTGATGGCACCTTGATTTTTGTAAGCCACGATAGAGCGTTTGTTTCGTCTTTGGCCACACGTGTTGTGGAGATTAAAGACAAAGAAGTGATTGATTTCCAAGGTACGTATGATGAGTACCTTTCAAACCAAGGTTTGGCTGGATAATTAAAACGTTTTTGTTTTGATTGAAAAAGCCGAGCTTAGCTCGGCTTTTTTGGTTCTGAAGGAAAGTGATGGGGTTTGTATTCGGGTGGCAATGAATCTGTGCCAATAACGACTAGCAACACCGTCATACTCGCGCACGCGGGTATCCACTTCAGGGTTTGGTTAATCGATACGTGGATACCAGATAGCTCGTTCCTCGCTTCTGGTATGACGTGTGAGGGGGACGAAGTTATTAGCTCATAGTGGATATGTAACTCAGTCATACTAGCGAATGCGGGTATCCATTTCAGGGTTTAGTATCAGAAACTTTCTAAAGTATTTCAGGCCAAAGATCCCTCCAGTCAGGGTTATCTTTTTGAATTAAATCGATCTTCCATTGGCGCTTCCATTTTTTTAGCTGTTTTTCTCTAGTGATAGCGGAGTGCATATTTTCATGCATCTCAAAGTAGGCAAGAGTGTGGGTACCGTATCGCTTAGAAAAACCATCAGCTAAATCATTTTTATGCTGCCATATACGCTGAACAAGGTTACTTGTAACACCTATGTATAAAGTGAAGTTTTTCTTGTTTGTTAAAATATAAACGGATGGATGCATACTGATTTATCTAGGGGTAAAGACCAATCTTTTATTATTCGAATTATTAGAGCAATCGGTTAAAGTTCTGATTTTTTCGGGGTGGCACGTCGTCATACTCGCGAACGCGGGTATCCATGCTTTTAAATTCCATACATAAAATACAAAAAATTAAACCAATAGCCATATTAACAATGGCAATATTAATGCGCCTACAATATTGAGTTTAAACCCGGCTTTCATCATTTCTGTTTGTGGAACTAGCCCACTGCCAAATACAACTGCATTGGGTGGTGTGGCCACTGGTAACATAAAGGCACAAGACGCTGCAAAGCCAATGGCCAGTGCCAGCATGTGTGCGGGTACATTCATGGTTTCTGCAAGGCTAATAAATAATGGAACCAGTAATGCGGCTGTTGCGGTATTACTGGTTAGCTCAGTTAAAAAGATAACAAAAGCCACCAGTAAAAATAATAAAAGTATAAGTGGCACCCCTTGTAAGTAATGGGCCATTGTTTCTGCGATGAATGCACTGCTGCCCGTTGCTTTTAATATTGCGCTAAGGGTTAGACCGCCGCCAAACAAAATCAGTACACCCCAGTCGGTTTTCTCTTGAATGACTTTCCAAGGTATTTGCTTACTGCCTACCAGCGCGATAACGGCAAATATGGCAACAACAGCATCAAAGTATTTATGAATACCCAATGCTTGGCCAATAGGGTTTCCTACCAGCCATAGGACTACAGTGATAAAAAATATCGCTAAAACTGGCCGTGTTTTTTTTGTGTCTGTTGATAAGTTTTGTGTTGGATTAACGGTGCCGTTTAATTCAATGTGTTTGGGTAGGTTGGGTTTCAGTGAAAAATATAATACGCCTAATAAAGTAGGCAGTAATATCAATACAATGGGCAGGCCAAGTACTAGCCAGTCACTAAAACTGAGTTGTAGGCTTGCGGCAACAATGGCGTTAGGTGGGCTACCAACGATTGTGCCTATGCCACCGATACTGGCCGAGTAGGCAATGCCTAATAAAATAAATACGCGAGTATTGCTATCGTTTATTTTTAGTCGCTGAATCATTCCCAGTGCTAGAGGAAGCATTAATGCGGCCACAGCTGTATTGCTGACCCACATGGATAATATTGCGGTTAATAAAAATAATAAAATAACGGCACGCATGGCTTGGCCTTTCGACCAAAGCAATATTTTCTGAGCCATTTTTTTATCTAACCCTACATGCTGAAGCGCAGCGGCCAGACTAAACCCTCCAATAAAAATAAAGATAATAGGGTGTGAGAAATTTTCTAGGGCTTCACCAATTGGGAATACCCCAAGTAAGGTGGCCATAAGGGGAATTAACAGAGCTGTAGCTGTTAAGTGTATGGCTTCACTTATCCACAGCGTGGCAGCAACCAATAAAATGAATAGCCCTGAGTTAATTTGACCGTTAAACGGTTTTAACAGAAGAAGTCCAATGGTTAAAGCGACGATGATTATCGTCACCAATCCATTTTTTATATTAAATTCAGTCATACTTAGCCTTCTATCTAAACGTACTCAACGTATATGCTTTTTAATCGGCAGACATGATTGCCAATAATGCATCTATGGATAGCACCGCTTCGACTTCGTTGGCTAATCGATCAATTTCAGATTCTTGGTGCTGAAGATAATCAAACGCTTCAAGTTGCTTTAAGCCTGCCCAGTTTAATAAGTATTCAAGCATATCTTTTTGATCAAATATTCCATGAACATAGCTGCCTAGTACGGAGTTATCTGCATTTTTTAATCCATCTTGGTGCGAATTAAGATTGAACAAACAGCTATCAAATGCAGGGCCATGGCTTTCACCTGCATGTATCTCATAGCCTTTTAAAATAATGTCGGTGCCAATGACGTTGCCGCTGACATTTTTTAGGTGTTTGTTATCGGTAAGTTGGGTTTCAAAATCTAGGTATTGAAAAGTTGTTGTGCTGCCTGCTTGTCCTTCAATGCCATTAAGGTCATGTATGGCATTACCTAGCATTTGAAAGCCGCCACATATCCCCATGACTTTTCCATTGTATCTTAAATGTTTATGCACATGATCGGCCCAGCCGCTGGAAACTAGCCATTCATAATCTTGTCGTACATTCTTAGTACCTGGCAGGATTAATAAATCACAACCTGTAAACAGTTTGGGGTCTTTGATGAATTCTAGATTAACATTGGGGTGTAAAGATAGCGCATCAAAATCAGTATGGTTACTGATGCGTGGTAAAACAGGAATCACAATGTTTAATACATTGTCGGTGTTGTTTTGTTGCTTAATGTGAATAGCATCTTCAGCTTCTATGTGCAGGTTCTGAATATAGGGGATGACCCCTAAAACCGGCTTGTCCGTTTTTTCTTCTAGCCAGTCTAGCCCTGGTTCTAATAAAGAAATGTCACCACGAAAGCGGTTGATGACAAATCCTTTTACGCGATCTTGCTCGGTTTTACTTAAGCAATCCAGTGTGCCTGTTAAGTGTGCGAATACACCGCCACGATCAATGTCGGCCACAATAATAACTGGGCAATCAGCGGGTTCGGCAAATCCCATATTCGCAATGTCACGATCGCGTAAATTAATTTCAGCGGGGCTGCCGGCACCTTCTACTATTACATAATCATAACTGGACTCTAAACGCTTGTGGGCATCTAAAACCGCTTTAAGTAATTTAGGTTTATGATTGTGATAATAGGTGGCATCCATGTTGGCAATGGCTTTACCATTAACAATTACTTGGGCACCAATATCGGTATTGGGTTTGAGTAAAACGGGGTTCATGTCGGTGGTGGGTTCTATGCCAGCGGCCATGGCTTGAACGGCTTGTGCGCGACCAATTTCACCGCCATCTTTTGTGACGGCGCTATTGAGGGCCATATTTTGAGGTTTAAAGGGTGCAACCTTATAACCATGGTTTTTGAATATTCGGCAGATGGCCGCCACTAAAATGCTTTTGCCCGCATCAGAAGTGGTGCCTTGCACCATTAGCGTTGTTGGAGATTTAAATGCCACAATATTAAAACCTGATGTAAAAACAAAGCCATCATAATGGAATTCTATTTACTTGTATTGCGGCTTACGAAGCGTTGGAATTTTGTTCTGGGCCTGCTTGTGATTCTTCCTCCTCTTCGGGAAGCTTGTCCTTAATGAAAATATTCAGTTCTTGTGTATCACGCTCTTCTAGTTCAATTAGCTTTTGAATGGTTACTTCGCTTAATAGTGAGCCTTTGGTAATTAATAGTAGGCCTTCATTGGTAACAAGGTCTCGTGAAACTGTCATGTTAGGTTTTAAGTCGATTATTTTTAGCAGGCGATCTTGTTGTAAGCCTTCTGTTTTAGAAAGCTCTGCAATGAACTTGCGATACAGCATTAGCAGCGTCTCGTCGTATTTGATTCCTGAGTATCGATCCATGAAATCAAGTGCATCATTTGGGCTATAAGGATCATTGAAATATAAGCCATTAATGATTTGTTGATAATCGATGATAATTTTTAGTATACGAGAGCCTAAAGGAATGGCTTTGCCTTCTAGGCTATCAGGGTAGCCAGAGCCATCAATGTTTTCATTTTGATGGCGTATAAGATTGGCAGCATAGGTGAGTGAGTTAATAGGTAATAGCAGGTCTGCACCTTTTACACTGTGCTTGTTGTATGAGTCACTTTGAGCCTGATTCATTTCGTTAATTTTCATGTTAACTAGGTTGTCTTTTATTGCTAGCTTGCCTAATTGAAACAGCTGCGCGGCATTACGTACTTCGGTCGTTACTTTGTGGTCCAGTTTGATCATCTTGCACATGGCGACACTGTGAGTCACCACGTTGTTGTTCATGCTTGATGGTGTAGGCGTTTTTAAATTGATTAAATTACTGATGACCTTAATGGTGGTTGAGTATTGTTTTAATAGTTCCCCTTTAGCCATGTCAGCGAATGTGTGGGCATTTGCTAGCTCATCGCTTACGCGGGCGACTTGTACTTGTAGGGTTTCGTGTTCACTGGCATCGGGTGTTTCTTCTGCAATGCGAATTTTTTCTTGGATCTCTGAATCTATAGTGGCTTTAAGGGCGTCGTTATCCCAAGGCTTCATGATGTATTGATGAACCTGGCCTTCATTAATTGCCCGTACGGTACTTTCTTGGTCACTATAGCCGGTTAACAGAATGCGGCGGCTGGTAGGGTGTAGGTCGACTGTTTTAGCTAAAAACGTGGCCCCATCCATTTCAGGCATACGCATATCAGACACAATGATATCCATTGTTTCATTTTCTAGTATATCCAGGGCTTCTTGCCCACTATTTGCCATAAAGATAGAGTATGCCTTGCCTCTGAATACTCTGTTCAGTGCCGTTAGCATTTGCTTTTCATCATCGACAAATAAGATTTTTGCTGCATCAGTCATAGTTAATCTCCCTAGCCTTATTGACTATATTTCAACCTGTCTAACCTGTCTAAGATTAAAAAAGTATAAAGATTGACTATTAATTATACAAAAATTCTTCTAGATTGATTAATAAGTGATCAGGTTGGAGTGAGGGTAGTGAGTGAGCCAATTTATACAACCGGAGATGTCGCTAAGTTCACAGGGGTGAATTTTAGAACCGTAATTAGGTGGATAGATCGAGGAGAGCTCAGTGGGTATAAATTACCTGGTCGCGGTGATCATAGGGTAATGAAAAGCAGTTTGGTGCGGTTTATGAAAACCAATGGTATGCCGATCCCCTTGGAATTGTCTGGATTAGAGCATAAAGCCCTTGTTGTAGATGATGATGTACCTATGGCAAACGCCATAGCAAGGGTGTTAAAGCGAGCTGGTTGGCAGGTAGAGATTGCGAATGATGGATTTGAAGCAGGTATGCAGTTAATGAGTTTCCAGCCCACGTTACTAACATTGGATTTACGCATGCCATCAATGGATGGGCTCACCGTTTTAGCTTTAACACGTAGTAAGCCTGAGTTTGAAGACTTAAAAATTTTAGTGATCAGTGCGCAAGAACAGAGTGACTTAAATAAAGCGCTGGAAGGTGGCGCCAATCAAGTATTAGCCAAACCTTTTGAAAACGATGAGTTGCTTGGCATCGTTGGTAAATGGTTTCGCTAATAATCCAAAGAGCAATCAAAACAATTTAACTCAAAAGTAAAAGAGGTGATTTATGCAAGGTATTATTTTTAATGCACTTGAAGAGTTTGTTTTAGAAAGCGCCGATATGGAAGTGTGGAATAGTGTCATTGAAGACAGTGGAGTAAAAAATGGTGCCTATACATCAGGGGTTACCTATGATGATGCTGAGATAGTGGCTTTAGCATCTACTCTTTGTGAAAAATTAGGTGTTTCCTTAAATGATGGTTTGAATCTTTTTGGTGTGTTTTTATTTGATTTTTTGCTCAATCGTGGGCCTGTTGAGATTAAATCATACGACACATCGCAAGCGTTATTGGTCGATTTGGAAGATGTGATTCATAGAGATGTTAAGCGTATACATCCGGATGCTTATACACCTTTTTTTGAATATATCCCTAGCAGTGAGAGCAAAGGGGTATTGATATATCGTAGTAAGCGTAAGTTATGTCCTGTGGCTGAAGGTTTGATCAAGGGTTTGGCTAAACATTTTTCACAAGAGGTTACCTTGTCTCATTCTCAATGCATGCATGAGGGTCATGATGAGTGTAAATGGAATGTGGTATTTTCATAATGGTTACTCAGTAAAAATGAGGGGTGGCAGGTATGAGTGATGCCTATAAAAAAGCGTATGATCGAGAGAAATTATCGAGATTAGCGGCCGAGAAATTACTGGATGAAAAAACACGAGAAGTACAATCCAGTGTGGATATGATGCAGCATCAATTTAATGATTTGATGCAGCAAAAAAAAGAAGCCGATTATTTGTTAGCGGTTGCCCGATTAACTCAGGATGATAAGGGGTTAACATCAATTGTAAGTGGGTATTTAAAAGCTTCGATTCAATTTATTGGCGGCAGTATTGGTCGTTATAGTTATGTCAAAGGCTCATCAATAACCAGTTGCCCTGCGGTTGGAACGGATCAAGAAATCCCTCGATTTAGCTTGGCTGTGTATAAAAAAATATATGCTTTACAAGCTAGGAAAATATTACACATATCTGAACTGGGGGATGAAAATCTAGAAAGTATTTTACAAAACTTAGGTATTAACCGAATTGGCTTTGTGCCTATTAAATCCTTTGGAAAAGTGGCAACTGTTTGTGAGTTTTATTTGCCTGAAGAGGCAGATTTCAACTCGGCATTATTAGATCAGTGCGAGGTGTCGGCCTATCAAATTAGCAGTATATTAGAAGGTGATATTAACAAGAAAAAACTGCAAAGCAGTTATGTTGAAATTAAAAGCAGTCATGAAAAATTAAAGCAGGCACAATCACAACTTGTTCAGTCTGAAAAAATGGCTTCATTAGGGCAGTTGGCTGCAGGTGTGGCTCATGAAATAAATAATCCAATTGGGTTTGTTATGAGTAATGTAGGAACCTTAAAAGAGTATTCTGCTGTCATATCTAATTACATTAGGCTAGCCAATGAATTAGTTGAGAAAAACGAAGGCCCAGAAAGTGATGCATTAAAAAAGCTTGATGATGATGAAGATATGAAATTTATCGTCAGTGACATTAATGACATTATGAGTGACTGTTCTGATGGTTTAATAAGAGTAAAAGATATAGTGGCAAACCTGAAGTCCTTTGCTCGAAGTGATGAGGAAGAAACGTCGCAATTTGAGATTAATGAATGCATTCTAAATACAATTAAAGTGGTTTGGAATGAGATGAAATATAAGGTGACGTTACACAAAACTTTTGGGGATAACTTACCTATGGTACAGGGCCATGAAGGTCAGGTAGGTCAGGTGATTATGAATATCCTAGTAAATGCAACTCATGCTATTGATGAAAAGGGAGAAATATTTATTTCCACCAGTCTAAGCGATAGCAATATAGAGGTTGTGATTAAGGATACAGGGAAGGGAATGTCAGAAGCTGTTCAGGCAAAAATATTTGATCCATTCTTTACGACAAAGGGTGTTAGTGAGGGGACGGGGCTAGGCTTGTCTATTTCTTACGGTATAGTCGAGAGCCATGGAGGCAGTATTAATGTTGTGTCAAAAGAAGGCGAAGGCACTGAGTTTAAAATACAACTGCCTATTGCGCAGGACCCTATCTAGAGCGCTGCTTTTGTGTGGCATCAATCAACTCTGGAATCGTTTTTAGGGATCGGATTTTTTTGAAAAATTCAGGTGCTTCTTCGTAGCGAAACTTTAAAAAGCTTAGCCATTGTTTGATCTTACCCTGAGTTGCTTTTTCGTTATGGGAAAGTTTAACTTGTTCTATCATCCAAAGAATGTCGGTTAAACGTTTATCCCAGCTTTCTTCTTCATGATCTTGGCCATTTTCATGGCGATTAATTTGCCTGGCCAAATCTGGCATAGCCACCGCGCCGCGACCTAGCATAATGTTTTCACAGTTACTTTCTTGCTTGGCTAGCTTGTAGTCCTCTAAATTCCAAATTTCACCGTTAGCAATAATTGGTAGAGAGACCTGTTCTTTTATTTTAGCGATGTAATGCCAATGAGCAGGAGGCTTGTAACCTTCTACTTTGGTGCGGGCATGTATGCATAGCTGGCTGGCGCCGGCTGCTTCTACCGCTTGTGCATTTTCTACGGCTAACGATTTATCTTCATATCCTAGGCGCATTTTAGCGGTAAGCGGTATATGGCTGGGCATTGCAGTGCGCATGGCCAGCAGTATTTGATAAATGTCTTCTGGGTCTTTTAGTAATACGCTGCCACCACGATTGCGATTCACTGTTTTTGATGGGCAGCCAAAGTTCACGTCGATTGTGGGCGCACCAAGTAGAGTGCCACGAAAGGCGTTGTCGGCCATTAAATTGGGGTCGCTGCCTAATAGCTGTAAGTGTACAGGCGTACCGCTTGGGGTCTTCCAATTATGATGTGATTCGGGGCAAATTCGGTGAAACACTTTAGGGGGTAATAACTGATCGCTAATGCGCAAAAATTCGGTAACACAGTGATCAAATGCGCCGTCGCGGGTGAGCAGTGTACGCATGTTTTCATCAACTAGGCCTTCCATAGGAGCAAGAGCGAGCATATTGCCTCCATTGATTAGGCTGTCGTTCATTTTTAAAGAGGCGCATATTACCTCAATCCCGATAAAAAAGGGGGATTTTTCAGGGTAGCTAAGCAGTATAAAGTAGCGGTTAAATTTGCCTAAATCGCCTATTTACAGTACATTAGCGCGATAATTTGTCTATGCTGTTTAAGTTTTAGGCAAAACAATAAAATTGGTTATTTAATAATCATTAGCTGCCATTTTAACCATTTATAGTGACTATAAACGGTTGTTATGTCAGATCCGTTTGTTAACGATAAGGAGTGGATGTTTATGTCCATGAATCTAGCTGATGCACCAGCTGCAACTGAGTTAGTTCTTAGTGCTGCTGAAAAAGCTGAACTCTTAGCTGACGGCCTTGGATTAATGGGATTTGGTATGGGTACGGTTTTCGTATTCTTGATCATCTTGATCTTTGCCACATCTCTAATGTCTACCTTGGTGACAAAGTTTCTACCTGATGCACCTGTTGCACCAGCGAAGCCTATTGCTCAGCCAGGACAAGGGGTCGACCCGCAGTTACTAAAAGTTTTAGCTGCAGCCGTAAAAGAGCACCGCGCTAGCCAAAAGTAAGCGCGCTACTCATATAACGTACAACGATAATACTTATAAAGGCCATTACAAATGACCGTTACTAAAAAATTAGGCATCACGGACGTCGTATTACGCGACGCTCACCAATCTTTATTCGCGACTCGCATGCGCATCGACGACATGCTACCTATCGCTGAAAAATTAGATCAAGTTGGTTACTGGTCTTTAGAGTCATGGGGCGGTGCGACATTTGATTCATGCATCCGTTTCTTAGGCGAAGATCCTTGGGATCGTATCCGCGAATTTAAAAAATTAATGCCAAACACGCCGCATCAAATGTTGCTACGTGGTCAAAACCTTTTAGGTTACCGTCATTACGCTGATGACGTTGTTGAAAAATTTGTTGAACGTGCTGCTACAAACGGCGTTGATGTGTTCCGTATTTTTGATGCCATGAATGATCCGCGTAACCTTGAGACAGCTATCAAAGCTGTTAAGAAGCAAGGTAAACACGCACAGGGTACATTGTCTTATACTACCTCTCCTGTACATAATATGGATGCTTGGTTAGGTCTTGCTAAGCAAATTGAAGATCTAGGTGTTGACTCGATTGCCATTAAAGATATGGCCGGTATCATCAACCCTTATGAAGTATTTGAACTTGTTTCTCGTCTTAAGAAAGAAACAGATCTTGAGGTTCAGCTTCACTGCCACGCAACTGCGGGCATGAGCGACATGGCTATCCTTAAAGCAATCGAAGCGGGTGTTGACCGTGTTGATACTGCAATCTCTTCAATGTCAGGTACTTACGGCCACTCAGCAACTGAAACAGTTGTGGCGGCTATGAAAGGATCTGAACGTGACACAGGCCTAGACCTATTGTTGCTTGAAGAAATCGCAGCTTACTTCCGCGATGTTCGTAAAAAATACTCTAAATACGAAGGCGCCCTACGCGGTACCGATTCTCGTATCCTAGTGGCTCAAGTACCTGGTGGCATGTTAACCAACATGGAAAACCAACTACGCGAGCAAGGCGCTTCTGATAAGTTTGATGAAGTGTTATTAGAAATTCCACGTGTACGTGAAGATCTTGGTCACATTCCACTGGTTACGCCAACGTCTCAAATCGTAGGTACTCAAGCGGTACTTAACGTATTAACAGGTGAGCGTTACAAGTCTATCTCTAAAGAGACACAAGGCATTCTTAAAGGCGAATACGGTGCAGCTCCTGCTCCAATGAACGCTGAGCTTCAAGCTCGTGTATTAGATGGTGCTGAAGTGATCACTTGTCGTCCTGCTGATTTGATCGACGACGAAATGGATCAAATCATTGCTGACGTTGATGCGCTAGCCGCTGAAAAAGGCTTTAAACTTGCCGACGAAAAAATTGATGATGCATTAACTTATGCCTTGTTCCCACAGGTTGCCCCTAAGTTCTTAGAAAACCGTGGTAACCCAGATGCGTTTGAGCCTGCACCTAAAGGCAATGCTGAAGACACATTCACTGTAAACGTAGACGGCAACGAATATGTAGTGAAAGTTGATGACGGCGGTGACGTATCACAACTTGCTCCTGTAAATGGTGCGCCATTATCGTTCGGTGGTGCTGCGGCTCCAGCGGCGGGTGCAGCGCCTGCAGCAGTTGGCGGTGGCGAACCAGTAACGGCTCCATTAGCGGGTAATATCTGGAAAGTAGAAGTTCAGGTTGGCCAGCAAGTGGCTGAAGGCGATGTGATCGTTATTCTTGAAGCCATGAAAATGGAAACTGAAATCCGCGCCCATAAAGCTGGCACCATTGGTAGCATCACTACCAAAGCTGGTGACACAGTTGTCGTTGGCGACGTACTGCTAACAATAGCGTAAGGAGTACGTTGTGGAAAAGTTAAATAAATTAATAATGGATTCTGGGCTTGCTCAAATGGAGTGGGGCCAGGCGCTGATGATCGCGGTGGGTTTACTGCTGTTATTTTTAGCCATTAAAAAAGGCTTTGAGCCATTATTGCTATTACCTATTGGTATTGGTGCCATTTTTGTAAATATTCCAGGTGCAGGCTTTTATGCTGCGCCCGTTTACGATGCAGTGGGTCACCTAGAGTCGCCAGCAGGCTTGCTTTATTACATCTATAACATGGGTATCGCAACGGGCATGTTCCCACTGCTTATCTTTATGGGTGTAGGCGCAATGACTGACTTTGGACCCTTACTGGCTAACCCTAAAACATTATTGTTAGGTGCAGCGGCTCAGTTTGGTATCTTTGGTACGGTATTAGGTGCGGTATTGATGAATCATTACGGCATCATGCCCTTCACGTTAGAAGAAGCGGCGGCCATTGGTATCATTGGTGGTGCTGACGGACCAACGTCTATCTTTGTTGCATCTAACCTAGCGCCTCATCTATTAGGTGCCATCGCAGTAGCGGCTTATTCATACATGGCACTTGTGCCAGTGATTCAGCCACCAATAATGCGTGCATTGACTAACGATGATGAGCGTAAGATTAAAATGGAGCAACTTCGTGTTGTTAGCCAGAAAGAAAAAATCTTATTTCCAATTATCGTATTGATTCTTGTTGGTTTAGCGTTACCTTCAGCTGCACCTTTATTGGGTATGTTCTGTTTAGGTAACTTGATGAAAGAGTCGGGTGTGGTAGATCGTTTAAGCGATACCGTGCAAAACTCTTTAATCAACATCGTAACCATTATGCTTGGTTTGGGTGTAGGTTCTAAGCTTTCAGCTGATGAGTTTCTAAACCTGAAAACCTTAGGTATTTTAATTCTTGGTCTAACGGCGTTTTGTGTGGGTACTGCATGTGGCGTATTGATGGCCAAAGGCATGAACTTATTCCTAAAAACTAAGTTGAATCCGTTAATTGGTTCTGCTGGTGTATCAGCGGTACCAATGGCAGCGCGTGTATCTAATAAGGTTGGTTTAGAATATAACCAACAGAACTTCTTGTTAATGCATGCAATGGGTCCAAACGTAGCAGGGGTTGTTGGTTCAGCCGTTGCCGCGGGTGTAATGCTTTCTTATCTTGGTTAATTCCTGATAAAAAAACAGCACTAAAAGAAAGCACCTTCGGGTGCTTTTTTTATGCTTTTTATTTAGGTTGGTAATGGAAAGTTGGTGGGTATTATTATCTGGATCAATGTTTTATCTATTTGGATTTACTTCAATTAGAAATAATATCTCGTAGAGATATTCGTAATCTTTAATTGACCAAATGGTTAAGTTAAATAAATGAACTAATAATCTGTTATATATTTTATATTATGAGATCTAGTTAACACTATTTTATTATCTTATCTTTATTATAGCCGCCACTTCAGAAGTTGATCGTTTGGTCAGCTAGTTTTTGAGCAGTAAAAATATTTTATGAACCGATTTATATTTATTTTCATCATGACTTTGATGAGTCCGTTTTCTTTATCAGCACCTTTAAAGGTTGGGTTTATTTATGTCAGTCCTGTCGGAAATGCTGGATGGACTTATTCTCATGATTTAGGTCGTGAGTATCTAGAGAAAATTTATGGTGATAAAATTCAAACTAAAATAATTAAGTCAGTGCCCGAAGGAATACAATCTCGAGCGCCATTGGCAGAACTTGCAAGAGATCACGATATTATTTTTGCTACATCATGGGGTTACATGATTCCAGCGCAGCGTACAGCAAAGCAATTTCCTAATGTGAAAATTGAGCATGTTAACGGGTTGCGTCGAGGGGATAATTTATCTACGTATGCAAACCGATCTTATGAGGCGAGATATTTATCAGGGATAGTAGCCGCCGCTATGAGTACGACAGGTCAATTAGGATACGTTGCCGCTTACCCGTTGGCAGAAGTTATTCGTGGGCTTAATGCGTTTACTTTAGGGGCGCAGACGATTAACCCTGATATTATTGTAAATGTAGAGTGGATAAATGCTTGGTATGCACCTGATGAATCTAGGGCAAAAAGTCATAAGTTGATTGATCAAGGTGTTGATGTTTTGGCTCAGCATGTTAATACACCTGTACCTGTTCAAGTGGCAGAAGAAAGAGGTGTATTTGCAATTGGATATCATACTGATATGAGTGAGTTTGGGCCAAAAAGTCATTTGGTCTCGGTTATTCATGATTGGGGTAAGGTATATGCGTCACGTATTGAGGCATTGCAAAATAATAATTGGAAAGCGGAAAACCTATGGTTAGGCTTGAAAGACGGTATATCTAAATTAGACTCAATGAGTACAGCTATCCCACAATGGGCTTTTGAAAAAGTTGAGTTAGCAAAGTCTGAAATAATTTCAGGAAAAAGACATGTTTTTTCTGGGCCTATTAAAAATCATAGAGGCCGTATTCGAGTAAAAGCAGGGCATGAATTATCAGATGAAGAATTGCAGCGTATAAATTGGTATGCGGAAGGGATAAGGGGCGACCTGAGATTCTTCTAAGAATAGCTAATATGAGTATTTGCAGTAATCGAGAGTTTCGATTCATATGATGGATGCATTTGACTCCATACTTTTGATCTCATTAAGCCTTAAACTTCATATGTGATGATCTGGGTGCTTCAGCTAGGAAGATTACGTCATTAGTGGTCGATTTACGCCCGTTTGAGCAAGTGCGGAGGCGTGAATGAAAGGCCTCGTCTAGGATATATAGGTAAGCCTTAAATGGCGAAAAAATAATAATGACTGTGATGGCGAGTTTGAGCTAGAGCAGTCAGTTTTGGGTCACCTATACATGTCCAATTTTATTGCGCAATTTTCACCGTGGACACTGGTTCTTATTGGAATCATATTCGTGTTAACGGTGTATTTCCAATTTTTTAAATACAGTTCTAGAACAGCTGAAGCTGCGCCTACGATTTTAACCAGTATTGGTATCTTTGGTACCTTCCTCGGGGTAGCGTTGGGCTTAACCGATTTCGATACCCAGAACTTACAAGAAAGTGTCCCTCTTTTATTGAGTGGTTTAAAAACGGCATTTTGGTCATCTATCGCAGGTTTGTTAGGGGCGCTTAGTATTAAGGGTCGTGCCGTTATGGATGTGACATCGGGAGATGTTAATCATCAGCGAACAGCCAGTATTGATGATTTGCACAAGGCTATGACGTTAATTCATCAGTCTCTGACAGAAAAAGATCAAACACTGATGCAAGAACTTTCACTGGTACGCGTTGAAAACCAACGTCAAAGCGATGATTTAATCAGCGCGATGGGTCGTTATCAAACCGAAATGGTAGAAGCCAATACACAAGCATTAATTGATGCGCTTGGTGCGGTTATGCGTGACTTTAATACTAAAATTGATGAACAGTATGGCGATAACTTTAAACGCTTAAATGAAAGCGTGGGCAAGATGTTGGACTGGCAGAAAGAATACAAACAACAATTGATTGAGCTGGCGGATAACCAAAAAACAATTGGGTTATCTATGAAAGATGCATCGGCTGCTTTTGAGAATATGGTTAGCCATGCAGAATCATTTAATGGCATTAGTGAAAGCTTGGGCACAATGTTACAAGGCTTAAATACTCAGCGAGATGTTTTGGATGGGCATTTATCTGGTTTAGCGCGGTTGGTAAGTGAGGCAGGAGCAGGTTTGCCACAATTAGAAGAGCGTATGACCTTCCTAACGACAGGTCTTGCTGATTCGTTAGGTCAGTATAATGATCGCATGGAAGCCATGCTTGAAAAAACCACAACCAGTATGGATAAAACGACTCACAATCTGACTCAGAACTTACAATCATCTTACGGTGAAGCTTTTAGTCAGCTCGATAATAAGATTCTTCAAACGCTTACTCAAACAGATAAACAGATAGCGAAGTTAGATGCCGCGTTAGAGCAAGAGTTAAATAAGTCTCTTAAAACTATGGGAGAGCAGTTGGCTGCATTAAGTGAAAAGTTTGTGCAGGATTACAGTCCATTAACCGAGCGATTGCATGACTTAGTTAATCTAGCCAATCAGAAGGGAGATTAATGTGCATACTTGTGAACAATTGATTGGCGTATATTTAAAAGTGAAAATATATGCAATCTGATGAAGAAATGCTTGGTGGCATTAGAGAGCAAGAAGGGCATTGGGTTGCTGTAACCGATCTCATGGCCGGATTGATGATGGTGTTTCTACTTATTTCTATTGTTTTTATGATAAATGTGGAGTTACAACGAAAAAAAATCACAGACGTTGCCATTTTATATGATCATTTAAGAACTCAGTTATATGAAGATCTAGTAACCGAATTTTCTCCTGATTTAGAGAGTTGGGGGGCAGAAGTTCAAGAGGATTTAACGTTCCGATTTAATAAAACGGAATTATTATTTAGTAAGGGTGATTCTAGTTTAAATCCAGAGTTCCAAACCATTCTTTCAGATTTCTTTCCTCGTTATGTGAGTATTATTACAGCGCCTAAATATCGAGATGATATTTTAGAAGTTAGAATTGAAGGGCATACCTCTACTGGTTGGCTGGGGGCTGCGACAGAAGATGATGCATATATTTACAATATGGCATTATCACAGGCTCGCACTCGATCTACTTTAGCGTATCTATTGTCTCTATCAGACTTGAAAGAGCAAAAGGTTTGGTTGAGAAAATATTTGACAGCGAACGGCCTGTCTTCAGCCAAAGCAATTATTGATGACAGTGGTGTTGAAAATGGAGATCGTTCTCGGCGTGTAGAATTTAAAGTAAGAACCGATGCCGAAGGAAAAATAGCCACGATCTTAGAAGATGTGCTGCCCTAAATATAAACGTATCTGTGTCTTTGATGCTTGTAGGTATCTATGAAATTAGTAGATTTTAAACAAAATGAATCTTTTGATCTATTGCGCAGTAAAATGGGTATGGAAGATTATGGTAAGTTTGAACTGTTTGATCCTATCCGACATCTGTCATGGCAGGAACGTCAGTCTTTAAGCAGTGATTGGAGTACAATTTCTTCTTCTGGGTTACATTCATACGGTGATAAAACATTAGCTTATAAGAATTCTCATATATTTTGTCTTAACGGCGACAAAATTCACTTTGCATTATGCGATCAAATTAAAAAAAGTATTCAGCAGGGTAAAATGGCTAATGCGAATGTGACATTAAAAGTTGATCTTTTAACAGAGCAGCCCGTTTGCGAATATTGCCTTCATGCAGTTTCTCATCAAGGATTTGATGTTTATCGTCATAGGCATCAAGAGTACAATGCCAATATATTAAGGCAGTTTAACCTGCTAAATTACATTTCAAATAAGTACTCTTAGCGATCTTAATTATGACCTGTATTGAGTCTGAATCAGTTACATTCACTTAGATCCCCCCCGTTTTTTCATATATGCATCACAGCGTTTAGTCATTGATACAAATAGTCAAATGTATGGTTCGAAGTGTATGAACCTTGATTCGTTTGAAACTTATACTAGTGCCATTATTGAAGTTAGCTAGGTTGGTTTATTATGGCTTTACAGTCAGGCATACAATTTCCCGAATCAGATAGTGGTGAAATTAGTACCACACAAACGGGTAAGCAGATTTTTTCATCTGCAATTGGATCAAGTAACCACGCTTTAAGTCTCGCCATGTTAAAAGAAAAAAAATGGCGTAAGAACTACATGAGTTATATACCTCAAGTTGTTGAAGCAGCATCTAAGGGAGATGTCTACGCTGAATCCATTGCAGAGCGTGGCTTAAAAGCTTGTTACGATCAATTTAAGTTTATTCGGGGTGGCAAGCAATACGGCATACAACAAGCCATGGAGGAATTTTCATCTAATTTATTCTTCACTGCCAAAATTGAGGGGGATGGCGAGAAAGCGTCTTTTGTTGGAGTGCAGCATAAGGATCGTTATTTACAAGGACCCTCATTGAATGAGCAAATTAAAACTTGGATTGAAGATGGCATTATAGAGTCAGAGCATGGTGATGATGTTCTGAAAATAATAGGTGATAATTCTGCTCGGGATTTAACAGGAAAAATATTTGTTTTGTTAGGAGCAGGGTCAGAGGTTGGTCCGCTGCAAACATTACTCTCTCTGGGTGCAACTGTGATCGCGATTGCCCGTAATAAACCTGATAATTGGAAGCGTTTAATTAAGATAGCTGAAGCGTCTTCTGGTTCTCTAATTATTCCATGCAAACACAATCCTAAGAATCTAAATAATGAGCAGATAGCGAATATTGCGGGCGCGGACTTATTAACTCAAGCGCCTGAGATTGCTTATTGGATTAACAGCTTTGATAAACCTTTGACACTAGGCAGTTATGCATATTTAGATGGTGCTTTGCATGTGCAAGTTTCTATGGCAATGGATGCAATAGCACAATACTTACTATCAAGACGAAATGATGTGGCTTTATCCTATCTGCTAACACCTTCAGATGTGTACTGTATACCTCATACAATTGCGAAGCATGGGACCAGAAAATATAATAGTAAAACGATACGGGGTTTCTTTAAGCGGGGTATTAAAGCGCTATCTGGTAGCCGTCTATATGCTCCTAGTATTGGTGAAGAGGTGTGTGATCACAAGGGTCGCCGCTTTGCTGTATTGGATAATCTTGTTAATCAGCAAGGTCCGAACTACGTGTTGGCAAAACACATTCAGCGCTGGCGAGCGATTGTTAGTAGTAAGAAGAATATTCAAGTCAGTTGTAATGTGGCACCAGCATCGTCTACGAAATCGGTAACCAGCAATCCTTTTTTTGCCGCCGCTATTTGGGGGTCTGAAAATTTTGGCGTAGAAGTATTCAGTCCGACTACAGTGAATACTTTAATGACAATGCAATTGATAAGTGACTTGAACTCAAAGGAAAAGCAACATCGTGGTGAAGCTTTATTTATAAGTGGGGCTAATCATGGCGGAGCATGGCGCATTGGGTATTGTTTTCGCTCGTTGTTAATTCAGAGTTTAATCGTTGGCTTGCTTGGAGGGTTCTTGAGATCGTTTAGTTCGGGTAAGTTTTTTGGAAAGAGCGATAATCAAAAAGAAATAACGGTGAGTCTAACCTAGTGTGATTTATTTGTATTTAATACAGCAGAATAATACTGAATATGTAAGCAATAAAAAACCAGCTCTCGCTGGTTTTTTATTGCTTAGAGAATACTAAAACTGGGTTAATCAATAAGCTGATAATTTTCTTTTAAAATTTCAATTATTTCAGCTTTAGGATTGTGACTTAAATGAAGTGTTTTACCCGTTATTTTTTCAGCAATACCTATGTAAGTTTTACTTACTTGCTCGAACACTTCAGCTGGTAGAAGATTGTCGCGGGCTAACGCTTCGCGTTCATCCATACGGTCTTTATTTAATAGTATGTCTGGGTCAGGAAAGTGGTTTAGTAATAGTTGGCGAAACCCTTCTTTAGAGTTTTCAACAACCTTGCCTGCACGGTATTGTTCGCCATCCCAAATACGAGAACTGTCAGGAGTGCCTACTTCGTCCATGTAAATTAACTTTTCTTTGCCGCTTGCGTCGTTTACGTAGCCAAATTCAAACTTGGTATCCACAAATACTTGGTCAATTTTCTCAAGAGCATTTGATATAACAGAAAACCCTTCGCTTAATAGCTTTTCATAAACATCAATGTCAGATTCATTGCTAAGTTTAAATGCGGCAAAGTTATCGCGAATATCATTACGTGTGATGTTTACATCATCTTGTTCAGGTACGTTAGGGATGCCTTTAAGAATACCCTTGGTAGAAGGTGTCATCAGCAGGTCAGGCAATGCCTGATCTTTTTTCAAATCATCTGGCAGTTGGATGCCACAGAATTCACGTTCGCCTTTTTCGTATGCACGCCACATGGACCCTGTAATGTATGAGCGGCAGATGGCTTCGATCATGATCGGTTTGGCTTTTTGTACAATCCAAACAAATGGATGTGGAATATCCAGTATGTGGCTATCTGCTAGTCCTTGATCTTTAAATAACTTAAACCAATGGTTTGATATGGCATTTAGCGCAGCGCCTTTCCCTGGAATGCCTTGTAAGCCGCCTTCGCCTTTCCAGATGCAATCAAATGCACTGATACGATCACTGATTACCATGATGGCCAGTGGAGCGTCTGGAGCAACATCGTAGCCTTTTTCTTGGATCAGACGTTTGCTGTCGGCTTCGGTTAACCAATATACAGAGCGCACTTTACCGCTGTGTACTGGTTGATCCGTTCGGATTGGAAGGTCGTTGTTTACCGCTAAAACAGAGTCAGCTAGGTTCATTATAAGCTCTCTAAGTAGGACACTAAGACCCTGTTAGTTGGGTGCTTAGGTATACCAATATTATCAATGGGCGAATTCTAGCAAAGGGCAGTGGCTAAGGGTATGCCAAATAAACAAACGCCCCTATTTAACTGCATAAATAGGGGCGTTGTGGTGTGAGTTACCAGTTTAATACTGTGATATTACCAAGGATGCTAGGCGTAGTCGTAATCGCCGCCTTTGGCTAAACCGGCTTGATAAGCAGGCAGAGCATGAAAGCGTTGCACATATGCATAGGTATTTGGGTAGTTAGCTTGGCTGATTAAGCCTCTTGCTGCGCTGGCTTCTAGCGGAAAACTCATTTGAATATCGGCTCCGGTTAGTTGATCGCCACAAAACCAAGTTTTGTCGTTCAGGTGGCTTTCAATGAAATCTAGGCTGCGTTTAACATTCGGGCCAGAAAAGTTTTCAACAATTTTGTCAGCCAGCATTTTGGCTATAGGTTTAATGAAAAACGGCATAGGGCTGGTTTTCATCTTGTTTAGCACTAGGTTCATTACCATAGGCGGCATTAAGGAACCTTCACTAAAGTGCAGCCAGTATAGGTATTGCCAATAGGCTTTACTGCCTTGTTCAGGCATTAATTGTTTACCGTAGGTTTGCACCAGATATTCAATGATTGCACCGCTTTCAGCCAGCGTTACGCCGGTAGCATCATCAGTGATTACAGGGCTTTTACCTAGGGCGTGAATGGATTTTAGGCTTTCTGGAGCCAGAATGGTTTTTTTATCGCGTGCATAAAACTCTATTTTATACTCAAGCTTTAACTCTTCCAAAAGCCATAAAACGCGCTGGGAACGAGAGTTGTTTAAATGATGCAGTGTGATCATGGTGGCCCCTTAATAATGTAATGAAACTTAAATCGGCAATCTTTATAAAATTAAATTGTGCACAATGCAATTTAAATCGTAAGTATGGCCCAGTACATCCATGAAACAGTGTGATCCATGGGTTTTGAACGCCGTAATCACAATCGTAATTTTCCCTTAAATCGCGTGCACTTGTTAAAGGTGGGTGGTAGCTAGAATATGGATCGGGGGTTAAGTGAGATTTTTAATGCTAATTCAGGCATAATGCCCCCACTTTTTTTGTAGATATATTTTAGATCGTACAGGTGATGACTATGAGTTTAGAGCAACTATTAACACAGCGAAGTGGCGGTAAATGTGAGCTTTGCGGTAATGAATCTAATTTGGCGGCTTATTCAGTTGAGCCTTCAAATGATGACCTAGATACCAGTGTCTATATTTGTGATACCTGTACCGCTCAAATTGAAGATCAAGGGTCAATGGATGTAAACCATTGGCGCTGCCTAAACGACAGCATGTGGAGCCAAGACGCACCTGTGCAAGTTATGGCGTACCGTCAGTTACATGCACTGATCGAAAATGGCGAAGCCTGGGCACAAGACAGCTTAGATATGTTGTATCTAGATGAGTCTGTAGAAAAATGGGCGAAACAAGGATTACCTGATCCAGATGCAGAGCCAACGTTAGACTTTAATAAGGCGGTATTAAAAGCCGGCGATAACGTAACACTTGCAAAAGATTTGGTCGTAAAAGGTGCAAACTTTACAGCTAAGCAAGGCACGGTTGTTCGTGGTATTCGTTTGACTTCAAATCCAAAGCACATTGAAGGCAAGATTAATGGTTCAATGATTGTGATTATTGCTGACTATTGTAAAAAAGCTTAACGCGCAGATCCTGTATATAATTTGTTGTATTTTAAGAGCAAAGTTTCCTTAGTTGTAAACTGTATACATATAGCGTGCCTTTGGATGCAGTCGCTTGGTTGACGGTGTTCAGCATAGTGACAAAATTGTACCTGTGTTGTTTAAACAAAATTTTTTGTCTATACAGCCCTCAGGGCTGTATTTAGCCAATACATGATAGCCATGGTCTAACGTTGAAAATGCTAGGCCATGATTAATGCAGGTAAAAGAAGCGTTTACAGAAGAGGCGGTATTGTCATTCACCGTTTTTCGTTCGATAGGCGTATGTGGCGTCGAACCGAGAAATAATCCAGTCTCCACTGGTGATCATGTCATATTTGGGCTGTTCGCCTTCTAGCACACAGCTATCAATACAGCGTACCTCGGTGTCAAATTTAGGTTCTACAAAAAATGGCATGGAGTACCGGTGACGGTCACTTGGTGGGCTAGCAACTCTATGGGCGGTTGATCGATATTGATCGTTTGTCCAGCGCTGCATTAGGTCGCCAATATTGACCACGATGGCATCTTTAATTGGTGGCGCACTGATCCATTCGCCTTCAGCATTACGTACTTCCAAACCTCCTATGTCATCTTGAGCCAGTAGCGTGATACAACCGTAATCGGTATGAGCGCCAGCTGCTTTAGAATTTCCCTTAAGATTTTTATTTTCTGGGCGGGGCGGATAATGCAGTAAGCGCAGCACACTAATATGATCAACTAGATATTGATTAAAAAAGTCTTCGGGTTGCTTTAAAGCAATGGCCATGGCTTTTAATATTTGTTTGGTAACGGACATTAACAAACCGTAATGTTGATTCATTTGTTGTTGGAAGCCTTCAAGTTCGCCGTATTGGTTTGGGCCATAGAGCCTAGGGCATGCTTCAACGATTGGATGCTCAGGATGGATGTCCAAAGCCATATCAAAGGTTTCTTTCCAATCTTGTGGTTTGTCTGGGTTTAATTGTTCCGCCCCGGTGGTTCCCCATCCTCGATGGTTTTTACTGTTTGTTATGAGTATTTTATGCTTTACCTGTTCAGATTGAGCAAAGAATTGCTGAGATAAAGTGAACATGCTCTTCATTTGGGTGGGTGAAATACCATGGCCAGTGATGTAAAAGAATCCAATGTTACGGCAGGCATGATCAATTTCATGAACTGTTTTCAAGAAAGCATCAGAATCTTTTGTGCGTAAAGAAGATATATCTATAAGAGGAATGGACTGCATGAGAAATTACCTAAGTAGCAGCCCCTTTCAAGAGGCTGCTTGATGAGTGCAATATTTATTTTGGAATGGTTGCGTCAATGCCCTTCACATACCAATTCACACCAGCTAACTCCTCATCAGATAAAGAGTATCCTGCTTTTACAACCAAGTTTCCTTTATTGTCGTAAATAGGACCTGTGAATGGTTTTAATTTCCCAGAGTTAATATCATCAAAAGAAGTTTGGATAGCCTGCTTGGTAGACGCAGATAAATTGTCGTTTACTGATGAAATTAAAAGCATGTCTTCAGCAAAACCACCCCAAAAATCTTTAGGTTTCCATGTTTTATCCATGACTTTTTGAATCGTGTCGATGTAATGACTAGACCATTTATCTTGAACAGAAAACATGTGTGCTGTGGGTGCAAATTTACTCATGTCAGATGCTTGCCCAATACCTTTTACTCCGCGTTTTTCAGCCGCTATTAACGGGGCAGGACTATCAGTGTGTTGAATAATTACATCAACACCTTGATCAATAAGTGCGTTAGCGGCTTCACTTTCTTTAACAGGGTCATACCAAGTACTTACCCACATTATTTTTATTTTCACGTCAGGATTGACGGTTTTAGCTGCCATGTAAACAGCATTGATATCTCGAATAACTTCAGGGATTGGGAAGGAAGCAATGTAACCAATTGTATTGGTTTTTGTTTCTAATCCTGCAGCAATGCCGGAAACATATCTACCTTCGTAAGTGCGCAATAGATAAGTAGAAACATTATTAGTTCGTTTATAACCGGTAGCGTGTTCGAATGTGACATTTGGGAAGCTTTTTGCAACCTTGATTGTTGGATTCATGAATCCGAATGACGTAGTGAAAATTACATCATGACCATTACGAGCCATTTGGCGAATAACACGTTCAGCATCTGCACCTTCAGGTACTTTCTCAACATAAGTTGTTTCAATTTTATCACCGAAATGTTCTTGTGCTTCTATACGGCCACGATCGTGTTCATAAGACCATCCGTAATCACCCACTGGGCCAACATAAACAAAGCCAACTTTTAATGGGTCGTCACTTGCGACAGATGATTGAGATAGGCCTAACCCTACAGCTAAAGATGCAGCCGCTAGCATAGTTGACCAGGATTTATATTTAATCATAACTTTCCTAAGTGTATTTTAAAAAATTTAAAGGATGTCATGAATTAGCAAAAATCTGGCCAATTGGTTAGTTTATTTTGGTATTAAGTAAACTATTGCCCGAAAATGAATCGTTATGCCTCTTAACAGCATCAAAGACTATTCAATCGTCTAATGTTATTTCCTTATATTTTTGTGAATTAAGTTTTAAATGCACTATATTCTTACATTTGTAAGCATAACGCCCAACACGTGGGCATTTATGGCTTTAGGTGTAGATAAAACTCAATTTAATAATTTAATTTGAAGTTAATATAGCCAGACGATATCAGTTGTCTGTTTTTCTGAAGAGTTGGGCTTATTTAACTAGAGTCCAGATGTTACTGATGAGCAGGTCAGGAAAATGGTGAACTGATTAAGTAACCGACCTAGAAAGACTCGACTTACTTGTCATTAAACAAACTGTAAAAGGGCTGTAAATCGGTTTGCCTGCAGTTCAATCTAATTTTGTTAGACTTTAATAAAGCAGGATTAAAAATCAGCGATAACGTAACACTTGCAAAAGATTTAGTCGTAAAAGGTGAAAACTTTACAGATAAGCAAGGCACGGTTGTTCGTGGTATTCGTTTGACTTCAATCCAAAGCGCATTGAAGACCAGATTAATGGTTAAATATTTCCGACTATTGTAAAAAGCTTAACGCATTATTAGGACGGCTTTAATTGTTGGTTTAGAAACCCGCACCGGCGGGTTTTTTATGATTAATCGCTTCTTTAAGCGATAAAACATTTTCTTTATTAATACGGTGTTAAACGAGTACCGAATTATCTTTTTTGAGAGGAATTTGGTTCGTAACTTTTTTAACATCAACAAAATGACTAACAATGATCGCTTGGCCGCTAGCGGGTTCCATATTTTCAGGGCCACCAGGAATCACTTGATTAATGTTTGCTCCTGGTAAGCTGCCAGCTCTTTGCAATTGCGAGCCTTGATGACCCCATCCATGTGGAACGGCAATTACACCTTGTGCAATATCGTCAGTCACCTGAACATTTAATGTAATACTACCTTGCTCTGAAAACACTTCTATTTCATCTTCATTTTGATTGGTAAAATATAGCCTAAAGAAATCGTCAGGTTCTATTAGTTGATAATTTCAGTAGCCATCTATACTAACGGAGTCTGAGCAGGCATTAATTTTTAGTTATATAGTTAGTCGTGTTCATGCATGGGAGTAATAATTCGGCAGGAGTGTTTTTATGGAATTGGTGCATTTAATTTATTCAAGCGCAGCAAAAGATATAGAGTTATCAGAAGATGACCTGAATACTATTTTGGAGAAAAGCCGTAAAAACAATGAAAGTAATAATGTTAGCGGTGTTTTACTTTATGAAAGTGGTACGTTTTTCCAAGTGTTAGAGGGTGATCGAGCGAAAGTTGATAGTGTGTATAGAACGATAGTTAGGGACTCAAGACACATTAATGTCACAAAAATAATAGAAGAAGAAATTGAAGAGCGCACCTTTGGCGAGTGGACCATGGGTTATCCAACTGTAACTAAGCAAGATCTAGATTCGATCCCAGGTTTGAATGATTTTTTTATGAAAGGAAAATCATTCAGAGATTTAGAAGAGGGGCGTGCCAGAAAATTATTGTCAGCATTTAAGAAGGGGAAATGGCGAATGGTTTAATGTAACTTTACCTGTAACTGTAACTGTAACTAAAAAGGATAATACGTTGTATCTGGCCAAGCGAATTAGACACCGAGTTGAAAATAGAACGTTAAAATATTATGGGCACACTATCAATATTACATGCAGTTTTGGTACATCAACACAATGTATAAAAATTTATTTTGACTATTTGTTAAAGCAGGTAAATAAAGCCCTCTATCAAGCTAAAGAAGATGGCCGAAACAGGGTGTTCTCATCAGAAGATTAAAGCAGGTTTAAGGCTAGTTCGTAATTGTGGTATTTATAGTGCCTAGCCATTCAGCGCTAATACGGACGTCATTACCTGCTTTAAGAAACTTGTCTATATTGCTTTTACTTTGACTAATAGATAATTTTTGAAACCGATCCATTCCAATAATAGCCGCCAATCGAACCTTCCACCTAGGCACATTAAGTATAACGCCACCAGGCGTGCCAGTTAGAATAAGATCCCCTTTTTGTAATGAAGACGTTGGGTATCTTTTTTGAATAAATTTAAGCATGTCTTTAGGTGTATAAATTAAATTATTCGTATTTTCATTCTGCCTGATCATACCATCTACATGAGTTTGTAATTGTATACATGGTATGCCATTCGAGACTTGGATTTTCGGAATCCAAACTTGATTGCTGATCGGGGTGAAACCAGAGAACCCTTTTGATGCTCCCCAATAGTCATAACGATTCTTCTGTCCGTCACCAAGTATCGCGATACTTCTAGCTGATAAATCGTTCGCAACTAAAAAACCAATTTTTGGAATAAAGTCTGATCGTGTTAGATCTTGGGCTGAAATATCCTCTAGTAATACAAATGCTAATTCTGCTTCATAATCAATAAGTGGAGAAAGTCTAATCCCTTTTTGTTCAAGTTTAGTCTCAATTTCTGGTTCTATTTTATTAGAAGATGTTAGTAATTCAGCTTGAGTGGGAATAGCGACTCTGCTGTTATTGCTTGTAAGGCTTGATCTGGATTTTCTAAAAACGGGAGGGCTTATTTTGGAATCAAAGTCAGAAGCGGTTTCGTTGATGTGTTTGGCGTAAGTGAGTCCGATACCAAAGATGTCATTGACTTGAATCGCTTGGGGGGCGAACCTCCCCTGATCTGATTGTAAACATTGAAAGTTAGCAGGTAAAATTTCTTCAGCGAGTGGCCTATCAAGGTATAAATAAAACATGCCAATTGATAATAGGGATGTCGAAATTAAAGTAATTAATGACGTTCCAATTTGTGATCTATTCATTCTTATTATCTCAATCCTTGAAATATTTTTAATCGACTAAACGTAGGTGGACTAATATCGTTTAGCATGGCTAAATTTTAGGGTTAATATTTTTGAGAATACAGGCAAGCCGATAAAAAAGACAGATGTTGAGCACTGAGAATAGCCATTTAGAGTAATTACATGGTGTACAGCACACTGAAGCTGGATCCTGGTAATTAGGCAAAATATCGGCTCTTTATTAAAAATCGACTATGCTAAATCGACAAGATATTGGTTTTGGAGATCAAGGTGTCAGAGCAAAAATTTCGTTTAGTAACCCGCAGTGATTTTGATGGCCTGGTCTGTGCCGTTTTATTCAAAGATTTAGGTATGATTGATGACATCTTATTTGTGCACCCCAAAGATATGCAGGATGGGATCATCGAAATAGGGCCGAACGATATCACAACCAATTTACCCTATGTAGCAGGTTGCCACTTAAGCTTTGCCCATCATGCTTCAGAGGTGAAACGACGGGGTGATAGTGATCCAGATAATCACGTTATTGATACTGAAGCACCATCAGCTGCCAGAGTGGTTTATGACTACTATGGAGGCAGTAAGCGCTTCCCTAAAGTCTCATTTGAGATAATGGAGGCTGTTGATAAAGCAGACTCTGCTCAATTCAGTCGTGATGAAATTTTAAACCCAAATGGTTGGGTTCTGCTTAATTTTTTAATGGATTCTCGGACAGGGCTAGGTCGCTTTCGTGAATTTGGTGTCAGTAACTATCAGTTGATGATGATGCTAATAGATTGTTGTCGTGATCACAGCATTGAACAAATTTTACAGCTTGAAGATGTTAAAGAGCGAGTAGAACTTTACACAGAGCATCGCCAGCAGTTTGAAGATCAATTGAAGCGTTGCACCACTGTGCATAAAAATCTTTTGATATTGGATTTGAGAGATGAAGATATTATTTATGCCGGGAATCGCTTTATGATTTATGCGTTATTTCCGGATCAAAACATATCAATCCATGTGCTTTGGGGCTTAAAGAAACAAAATACAGTGTTTGCCATTGGCGGCTCGATTATCAATCGCAGTCATAAAACCCATATAGGTGAACTTTGTCTGGAACATGAAGGCGGTGGCCATAGAAATGCTGGAACCTGTCAGGTAAGTAATGACAGTTATTCAGAAGTACTGGTTGAGCTAACTAAGCGAATTAATAGTGATGGCTAGTGAGTATCGTTCTGATTGGAGGTGATGATTCGATTACCTCCTCATTATGTATAGCTAAACATTTTATGGAAGTTTGTGAGCGTTAATATTACTCATACGAGTGATTAATTACCTTGCTAGCTTCCTATAATTTAACCGCAGTCTATTCTGTCCACTCTGAAAAATAATCTATCAAGTGATCAATGGCCAGTCTGGCCCGCATGGGTAAAAACCGCTTGTTTTGATACACAATCCAGCTGCTTGAGCCCTGACTCCAATAGGGTTCTAAAATGGGGATTAATTTTCCGTTGGATATGGCATCAGAAAAATTCAATTTAGGCATATAAGCAATGCCCAGTCCTTGTTCACACGCGGCCAATACTGAATGGGCATTATTGCTTTGCCACTGACCTTTCACTTTTATGTTTTGAGTTTCTCCGTCATGAGTAAATTGCCAGTGATCGTTATTGGCGATAATACAGCTGTGGCTTTTAAGTTGAGAAGGCAGTTTTGGTGTCCCAGATTTTTCTAAATAAGCAGGGCTGGCAACCGCCATCATAGGGCGATCTAATAATTTACGAGCCACTAGGCCCGAGTCAGACAGTTTGCCGTAGCGAATAGCAAAGTCGATGCCGTCTTCAACAAAGTTGGTTTTACGACTGTTAAAGTCCATGTCGATTGTGAGTTCAGGGTGCTGCATGGCAAACGCCATTAAGGCGGGGGCCACATATTGTTCGGCAAAGGTGCCTGCTGCACTAACCCGTAAGGTGCCGTTTAATTGATATTGCTGGGTATTTATTTGCTCGTTGGCTTGTTGCAGGCCAGTCACCAGGTCTTTACATTGCTGGTAATAGGCTTGCCCAGCCTGAGTAAGGCTGACCATGCGAGTGGTGCGGGCCAAAAGGGCACTGCCTAGTCGTTCTTCTAATCTAGATACCTGGCGGCTTACATGGCTAGTGCTGCAACCCAGTTGCTTTGCGGCTGCTGAAAATCCTTGGCTTTCGGCAACGGCTACAAATTCAATCACCCCATCAAAGCTTTCCATGCACCTTATCCTCGTTAAATATATGAGCCATGCCATTATTGCTGTGCTGCAATAATAAATTGTCAATTGGCTATATTATCATTCTTATCCAATCTAATTAATATAGCACTACGCTCAATTGAGCACATTATTCACTCAAGTAGTCGCCATAGGCGTTTATAGGTACTTAATATGACAAAGAAAATTCTGATTCCAGTTACTAATCACGCCACTCTAGGATCAACAGACGAAGCCAACGGCACGTATGCACCTGAGCTGACACATGCGTTGCATGTGATGCTAGAAGCAGGCTTTGAATACGATATTGCCTCTATCGAAGGTGGTAAGGCGCCTATGTATGGTACCGATACTGAAGGCGATGACGTAAACACCCAGGTTTTGGCTAACGATGATTTTCAAACTCGCATTAATAATACGATACCGGTTTCTCAAATTAATATTGAAGACTACGACGCGGTCTTTTACCCAGGTGGTTTCGGTTTGCTATCGGACCTAGCCACTAACGAAGCATTTGCTCGTTTAAGTGCCACACATTACGAAAATGGCGGTGTATTAGCCGCGGTATGTCATGGTCCAGCGGCTTTATTGCCAATTACCCTAAGCAACGGCGAGAAATTATTGGCCAATAAGTCGGTTACAGGCTTCACTCGTGAAGAGGAAATTGATTTTGGCACTATTGAAAATATTCCATTTTTACTAGAAGAGTCATTAGCCCGTACTGCGCTTCGATACAATAAAGTTCAGCCTTGGGGTGAATTCATAATTGAAGATGATCGCGTGATTACCGGTCAAAACCCAACCAGCGCACACGCTGTGGGTAACGCTATTGTTAAGCATCTGGCTTAATTATTACTGTAAAAAACCTGACGCTTAGTTGGCATAATATTTTGGTTATATTATTCAGCGAATAGACTGTTCAGCTTTTGATTGATGAAATAGTTTGAAATTAAGTGCATTGGCATTTATAACTATTTCATCATTTTTTTGTTTTAACAGTACATACAATTTTGAATACGAGGCATGCACCATGATTAAAGCTTATGCAGTAATGGAAGCTGGCGGAAAATTAGAGCCATTTGAATATGATCCTGGCCCGCTAGATGATCATGATGTGGAAATTGCAGTTGATTATTGCGGTATTTGTCACAGTGATTTAAGCATGATTAATAACGAATGGGGCATGACACAATATCCGTTTGTTCCAGGGCATGAAGTAGCGGGTAAAATTGCAGCCGTTGGTAAGCACGTTTCTAAATTTAAAGTTGGCGATCGAGTCGGCCTAGGCTGGCACTCTAGCTATTGCAACGAATGTAATACTTGCATGGAAGGTGACCATAATTTGTGTCATTCAGCCAAGGGTACAATTATTGGCCGTCATGGAGGGTTTGCCGATAAAGTACGTGCTCAAGCTGCGAGTGTGGTCGCACTACCTGATAATATTGACAGCGAAAAAGCCGGGCCATTATTTTGTGGTGGCGTGACTGTGTATAACCCATTGGTTCAATACGATATTAAGCCTACTGCAAAAGTAGCTGTAATTGGTATTGGTGGGTTGGGGCATATGGCGCTTAGATTTTTAAATGCTTGGGGTTGTGAAGTAACAGCGTTTACATCGTCTGAATCAAAGGCGGCACAAGCGATAGAGTTGGGTGCACATAAAACATTAAGCAGTATCGACCCTGACGCTCTTAAACAGGCTGCGTATTCATTTGATTTGATTATATCAACAGTGAATGTTGGTTTGGATTGGAATGCCTATGTTAATACTTTGAGAGCAAAAGGTCGTTTGCATTTTGTAGGCGCAGTATTAGAGCCTGCTAAAATTAGCATCTTAAGCTTAATGGCAGCGCAGCGCTCGATTTCCTCATCACAAGTGGGCAGTCCTGCGGTTATGGCTGAAATGCTTGATTTTGCTGATCGTCATAATATTGAAGCAGAGGTTGAAACGTTTGATATGGCCGATGTAAATAATGCAGTTGACCGTTTAGAAAATGGCAGCCCAAGATTTCGAGTCGTTTTGAAGGTTTGAAGTAGAAGCCTTTAATAAATTACGTTAATAAACGGCCTGATGGCCGTTTTTTTATGCTTGAGATTTAGGGATATTAAATCGAAGTGAATTAGGTTGTTGAATAATCGAGGTGGGTGTCATGCCCAGCATTGCACGAAAAGTATTAGTAAAATGTGCGCTATCAGAAAACCCTGCCGAAACGGCTGCATCGGTAAGTGAACTTCCTTCACCAATATAAATGGCCGTGATAAATAATCGATGCCATAAACGGTATCGCCTCACAGGAATACCGGTTTGAATTTTAAATAACTGAACTAATCTAGGCACTGATAAGTTTATGCTTTCAGCAAGAGACTCAATAGATAAATTATCATCTACATTGTTTTTTATTTTTTCGATTACAGATGAAATTCTATGGTCTATTTTATGAGGAATTTGTTGCTTCTGTTTTACATGTTCAATTAGAAATTGTAATGCATTATAAGCATCTGTTGTGTCCATTTGGTTGTCATAAATAGATTGGTATTTATCTTTAAACAGAGATACATCTTTAAGGTTATATTTAACCTTACCTGACTCGAGGATCATTTGCTCTGAAAACGCTGCAAAGTCTGATCCCATTGGATCAAGATTGCAATTGGCTATGATGGCATTGCGAGTATCAATTGAAACGTTTAGTCCTGGAGGAAATAACAGGCTATGACATTCTTGATGCACTTCCATTTCTGGAGTTTTAAAGGCAACAGGATGATCTAATGACACCAATAAAGTGGCAGCACCTTGTGATAGATTGAGCGGCTCTGACAAAGGCCCAATATAAAGAGTACGCTGATCCCATAGGTATATTTGTGACGGAAGGGGCATGAATCTCTCTATTTAATGCTTGGTTTGTTCTAATACTGTTTAGTTGCTTGATCATACACAATCCTTAAGAAAAAGAATTAACGATGAAAAACAGCTTGCCTGTTATTAGCCTTATTTTAATAGGTTTTTATATAGAAACATGTCAATCATGACTCCAGAGGGCTGATAGCCGCTGGATCGCCTTTAAATACTTGCATCAACCTGGTAACGCTTCAATTCCATCTTGTGTTCACATATTTATTTTGAAAGCTGATGATTTAACATCCAGCTGATACCAAACTTGTCTTTTACAATGCCGAATCGTGCGCCCCAAAACGTTTCATTTAAAGGCATAGAGATCTCACCTTCTTCACTTAAAGCATTAAATACAGTGAGTTGTTCATCGGCATTATCAAAGCCAATATTTAACGTGATTTTATGACTCACCGTCGCCGCAGTGGGGTCTAGACCATCAGTGGCCATAAAATATATGCCTTCGGCTTTAAATTCGGCGTGCATAATGTGAGCTGGGTTAACACCAGATACCGCTTGAGGAGCTTGGCCAAATGTTTGTCTCATGACCACCTTGCCATTTAAAGTCGTTTCATAAAACGCCAAAGCGTCTTGGCAGTGGCCAGAGAAATTGATATACGGGTTAAATGTTTTCATGGGAAAAATTCTATAACAAACGATAAGTGAATTTAGCGTGCTTGTTATAGAATCTCAATGGCCTTGCTATAAATAACAGGCTTAATCTAGGCGTAATAGAAGTCTAATGGTGGCTGGACTGTGGTTATAAGTGAATGGCTTGCAGTTCAATGTATTCGGCTAGGCCGTGATCACCAAACTCGCGACCATTGCCACTTTGTTTGACACCACCAAATGGCGCTTCAATGTTGTACTCACCGCCATTGACATAGCACATACCAGTATCCAACTGAGCGGCGATGCTTAAACCTTTACTTTTGTTCTGACAGAATACGGCGCTGGATAAACCGTAAGGGCTGTCGTTGGCCATTTCAATGGCTTCTTCTAATTCGGAATATTCGATTAAACAAATTACCGGTCCAAAAATTTCTTCTTGTGCGATTTTCATTGAGTTTTTGACATTGCAGAACACGGTGGGTTTAACGTAATAGCCCGTAGTTATTCCTTCGGGCATGCCTAAACCACCGGTTATTATTTCGGCGCCTTCATTTAAGCCCAATTGGATATATTCGAATACTCGTTGCTGTTGTGCATGGGTCACAAGCGGGCCCATATCACAATTATCATCCGCGCCAATGTTAATCTTGGCTAAGTGCGATTTTATTAATGTAATAATTTCACTACGTTTACTTTTAGGGATAAACCAACGAGTGAATGCGGTACAGGTTTGACCAGTATTTACGATGACATCTTCAATTCCGTATTCTACCGCGTGTTGAATATCGGCATCTTCGGTAATAATCAGGGGTGACTTCCCCCCTAATTCTTGAATGACGCGCTTTACATTGTTGGCGGCACTTTGAGCAATATGAATGCCTGCTCGGGTTGAGCCTGTAAAGGATATTAAATCGATGCCTGCATGGCTAGACATGGCCGCGCCTACTTCAAGGCCTAGGCCAGGAACAAGATTAAATACTCCGGCAGGTATACCCACCTGGTGACAGCACTGCGCCACAATAAAGTCTTGTAGCGAGGTTTGTTCCGACGGTTTAACCACCATGGTACAACCGCTTGCAAGGGCAGGTGCCATTTTCCCCATTAATTGATTAAGCGGGTAATTCCATGGGCTGATTAATCCGCACACCCCAATGGGTTTTTTAATTACGGTGGCATTGCCGATGGTTTCTTTTTTATTCATGATTGCGCAACGCTGGCTGTAGCTGCGTAATATTTCAATGGGTTCTTCAACTTGTACTTCAAGCGCTTGGTGTTTAGGTATGCCCATCGACAGGCTAATGGCATCGGCCAAATCTTGTTTTCTTTCGTAAAGGGCATCGGCCAGTTGTTCGATTAAATTGGCGCGGTACTCAGCGCTGGTATTTTTCCAGGTTTTAAACGCTTTGCGAGCGGCGGCAACCGCTTTATCCAGATCCTCTTTGGTTGCCATAACAACGGTTGCACATACTTGTTCGGTGGCTGGGTTAATCACATCAAAAGATTGCTTGCCCGTAGAAGCTTGCCAAGTGCCATTGATATAGAGTTGTTGATACATAATTGTAAGGTCCAATAAAAATAGTGGATATAGCTACAGTTTGCGATCTATAAAAGAATTTATAAAAGTATATGCGAATAGCATAGTGTTTAATGATTCTCCGCTTATCGTAATTAATATATATGTGGTTTTTACTTGTATAAAATAGGTTAACTTACAAATCTTTCCATAAAGTTTGCTGCAACACTGAAAATTTTTCGCTTCCAACCTTGGCTGTGTGGGTTGTTCAGTACCTTGTCTTCACGATCAAATGCCTGAATTACAGTGCGATACCCTAACCAAGGAATAGGTTCAGGCTCCCATTTTCTAAGTTGTTTGATCGACCCGTTTTGTTTTACCCATGGCATACTGGTTAATTCGGTTTGTTTACCTAATATCAAATCGGCCAGTGTGCGTCCGGCCAAATTACTTGCGCCTACGCCTTCACCACCGTAGCCGCCGGCCAGTGCAAACTTATTTTTTTTATCAATCATCATGTGTGGGTGAAAGCGACGGGCCATGGATAGGTTGCCGCCCCATGCATGGCTGATTTTTATATCTTTTAACTGAGGAAACAGTTCGACCATGATGGTTTGGCGTAAACAGATTTCTTCAGCGCTTAAATTAAAATCATGACGTAGCTTAGAGCCAAATTGGTAGCTGCCGCGTGCACCAAATACTAAACGATTATCTTTTGTGCGCATGCCGTAGGTCACTTGGCGGCTAAAGTCGCTGAACACTTCGCCATTTTGAATGCCCAGCTCTTGCCATAGGGCATCAGAAATCGGTTCGGTAGCAATGATTAAACTTTGTACGGGAAGGTGATATTTTTTTAGCGGAATCAGGCTTTTGTTTAATTCGGCACCGTAGGCTTCTAATGCAGGCACAATCCAATCAGCGGTAACAAGGTGACCGTTAACGGTCATCTCACCTTTTTTCCAATGGCTAACAGGGCTGTTTTCATAAATGCTTACGCCCAAGGCTTCCACTGCCGTAGCTAAACCGCGGACCAATTTGGCCGGTTGTATGCTTGCACAATGAGGACTGTAAATACCGGCCTGCGCATCTTTTATATTTATTTTATTTGTTAGGTCTTGATCTTCAAGCCATTGGTGGTCGGAGTTTTCATAACCAAGCGTTTCAAATGCATTATAAAATGCTTTGAGTCTTGGGGTTTGCTCGGGGTAGCGTGCGGCTACGTACAGCACGCCTCCCTTTTGATAATCGCAGTGGATTTTTTCTTTTTTTAATACTCGCGCCACTTCATCAGGAATACTGTGAATTAAATGATGGGCACGGGTTTTATGTTCGGTATCTAAATCTTTTACTAGAGTATCCTGGCCCGCCAATTCACCCATTAGCCAGCCGCCGTTTCTCCCTGAAGCACCGTGACCTGAAAATTTAGATTCAAAAATCGCGATGTTTAAATTGGGTTGCTGTTGTTTAAGATAGTAAGCGGTCCATAAACCCGTATAGCCAGCGCCCATGATGGCAACATCTAGGTTGAGGTTTTCAGATAAGTCAGGCCTAGGTGTGAAGGGTTCATCTAGCTGATCCATCCAAAGGCTAATGCTTTTTGGTGTTGTCACTTAGGGCTCCTCACATGTATGTGTTCTTGAATTGGACTGCTTTGGGCAGGGTTCAATTGAACAATTATAGTAGCCGGAATAATAACGGTGAACGTTAATAAATGCTTATGCCCGTGTCCGTGAGGAGTTTTATTTTTGAAATTGATTGCTTAGGTAAGCTTTAGGAGAGCTGCCGGTGATGCGGCGAAAATGTTTATAAAATACCGATAAAGAATTAAAACCCACCTTAAAAGCCAGTTCATCTATATTAGGCAGTGTTGATAGTGATGGTAAAATTTCGAGCAGATGCTTGATACGACATTCATTAATATAATTGTAAAACGTTTGGTCGATCACGTTATTTAAAAAGTACGAAATTTGATTGCGGGTATACCCGGTTTCAGCGGCCACATCTTGTAAGCTGAGTTCGGGGTCAAGAAAAGGGCGGGTGCTCATGACATATTGTTCTAAATCTTGGCCTAGGGTGGTTAATTGCTTTGCACCTAATCCCAACCGATTTGCATTGCTGGCAGCATTTGATGATTGAGCGGACACATTGTTATGGCTAACCAATACACCGTACTCATGAATATTAATGATCTTGCCATCTTGTACGGTTATGGCTTCGCTAGAACGATAAGTGGCACCCTGCAATTTTAGATCGTACTGAATGAACGCGGTGTGTCCATCGGCCCTAATGCGATCAATATGGGTTAAAGATTCATGGCTGTGATTGGGTAGGGTAGATAAAATGTAAGGCTGTAATTCAGCTAGGCCCATGACTGCATTTAATGAAAAATCGTGATATTGAACCGCATCATGGAACATCGCCAGAATGGCCTGAAGGTCTCGTTTTTTCCAAGCATCGTGATATTGATTAACAACGTCCAGTGTTAAGAGGGTTTGCTCTGGTGTGTCTGCTGGGGGTTGGATCATGTGCGTTTATTATTAATGAAAGTTCAGGCCATCATATCAGTGTTTGTTTCGGCTGTGGACTGCTCTCAACGGGAGGTCATATTTAATATATGGCGGTATGTTGTGGAATTTCATATACAATACTCTCTAAATATTTAATTCATTTACTCGTGTTGCTTGTATGTTGTTTATATCACATAGCGTCAGTATCCCATTCGAAGAAATTCAGTTAACCGCTATGCGTTCACAAGGGGCTGGCGGTCAAAACGTGAATAAGGTGTCTTCGGCTATTCATCTTAAATTTGATGTGAGTGCATCAACGTTACCTGCGTTTTATAAAGAGCGGTTATTGGCGCTCAGCGATCATAGAATCACCAAAGACGGTGTTATCGTGATTAAGAGCCAGGAGCACCGCAGCCAAGAGCTGAACAAAGAAGCCGCACTTAGTCGTTTAGTCATCATGATTAAGGGAGCAACCGTGGTACAAAAAGCCAGAAGGGCCACAAAACCCAGCCGCTCATCCCAAAGAAAGCGCATGGATAAGAAGACTAAGCACGGTCAAAACAAGTCTTTACGTGGCCGTGTTAGCCACTGACTGAAATCCTATAAGTTATATCCCCCTAAAGGCGAAAGCATTCAGGGGTTAAGCCAAATTCTGCTAGAATCCACCTTATATAAGTTTTCTTAGGTATACATCGTGTCAGGATTTTCTGCGCTGGGTTTAAACCAAACCCTACTCGCCACATTAAAAGACGCCAACTACACTGAGCCTACCCCTATTCAGGCCCAGTCTATTCCGTTAATTCTCGAAGGCGAAGATGTCATGGCAGGTGCCCAAACGGGCACAGGTAAAACCGCCGCATTTGCATTGCCAATCTTGCATAAATTAATGGAAGCCACGGCTTCTCAGTGCCTAGGTGACGGGTCTACCAGAAAGGTAAAAGCACTGGTGCTGGCACCTACTCGCGAGTTAGCGCAGCAAATCCATAAAAACTTTGAAGCGTACAGTGTAGGCAGCGACTTAAAAGTGGGTCTGGCCTATGGTGGTGCCAGCTTATCGGTACAAATTACCGCCCTAAACAAAGGGGTGGATATACTGGTTGCCACACCTGGGCGTTTGATAGACCACATATTCAAAAAAACAGTGAAACTGGATGCACTCGAATACCTAGTATTTGATGAAGCTGATCGCATGCTTGATATGGGCTTTAAAGACGAAATCAGCACGATCCTTAAGCGTGTGCCACAAAAAAGACAAACTCTGTTGTTCAGTGCCACACTTGATGATGCCATTTTCAAATTAAGTAAGTCGTTATTAAACAAACCCAAGTTGGTAGAGGTCAGTGAGCGCAACGCAGTGGCCGCCGATGTAGAGCAAATCGTTTATAACGTAGACGCTGATCGCAAGCGCGAATTAATGTCTCACATGATTGGCAGTAAAAATTGGCAGCAAGTGCTGATCTTTACCCGAACCAAGCAAGACGCCGACGAACTGGCAAAAGAGATGTGCAAAGACGGCATTAAAACTCAAAGTATTCACGGTGACAAAAGTCAGGGTGCCAGAGACAAGGTGTTAGCTGATTTTAAATCAGGAAAAATTAGAGCGCTAGCGGCGACAGATGTGGCAGCACGGGGTCTTGATATTCAAGATTTAAAATACGTATTTAATTATCAGTTACCGTATATTGCTGAAGATTATATCCATAGAATTGGCCGCACAGGTCGCGCTGGTGAAAGCGGTTTGGCCATATCACTATTGTCGGTAGGCGAAGAGTACTTATTAGAAGAAATCGAAGCTATTCTAGATACGCGATTAAACCAGCAATGGTTACCAGGTTATGAACCTGATTTAACCAAAAAAGCACAACCTGATCGTAAAAATACCAAGGTGGCGCAAAAGCAAAGAGCTAAAAAGCGGGCGTACGGAGAAGTCACTGGCAATAAACGTAAGCCTAGTCGTCGGTAGTCAGCTCAATCTTCAGTCTCTTATTTAAGTGGCTGAAACCTTCCTTAATGCATGCAGGTAATACGTGATAAAACCGCTTATTACCTGCAAAAGATCGTTGCATATCCGCTACTATTCATTCTTTATTTTTATGTGATAGAGTAGGTTTTATGATTCATATAGCACCTACATTTATACGGATAAAGCATTGAAGCGATATTTAGATGCCCAGAAACGATATTTGAAATCAGTTTCGCATATTGTGAGTGGGTTGAAGCAAGAAAAAGATGAAACACGTACCATGATGCGCACGTTCTTTAGTGTGCTTACGCAAAAGCTACCTCAAGGTAAGCAGCCTGAAGAACAAGAAATTAAAGAAGCGCTAGAGCAGCTTAAAGATGTGCATAAAATGGCAGGCTTATTACTGGTTTCAATTACACCGGGCAGTATCGTTACCTTACCTGCTTTGTGTGCATTAGGCCGACGCTATGGTATTGAATTATTACCCAGTGCCTTTAAAAAAGACGATGAAGCTGAAATAGAAATTTTAGAAAGTATTCTAAACGGTGAGTTTAAAGTGGTCGAAGAGGATGAGAAGCAAGATGCTAAATCTCCTCTAGGTTTACCTGATGATTCATCTTCGACATCAAGCGCTAAAATCTAAATAAACAGCTAAGCTTAGAGCGCTAATCTTAAAATAATCGAGATACATTATGACAGTGGTAGAATTAAATTTTGATACAAAGCCTGCCAATGGAAAAGCCATGTTAAAAGCATTGGTTTTACCTAGAAAAGGCTTTGATTCTAATGTGGGTCTGCCGAATATTAAGGCTACTTGGAAAGACGCAAAAGCCGATTCAATTGCTCTTAATGATTACCTGCTAACGCTCAATTTAGAAAAAGGCGATACACTGCCTATTTTATATCCCCATGTTATGGCTGGTAGCATGCATATGAATATGCTTAGTCATAAAGCATTTCCAATTCGTTTGTTGGGGTCAGTGCATTTAAAAAATACAATCACGCAGATTAAGGCCATAGCCGACGATGCGGTAATGGACATAAAATCTGAAATTGGTACTTACCGATTAGTTGAAAAGGGCGTTGAGTTTGACTTTACAACTGATGCTTATGTTAACGGTGAAAAAGTTTGGGAGGAAGTCAGTACCTATTTTCAAACGGGTCGATTTGGTGGGAAAGAAAACCCAAGCACAGAAAAAAGTTTCGAACTAGACAGCTTAAACGCACCAGAAGAAACGGGTAGTTGGCATGTGCCAAATAATCGCGGTAAGCGTTATGCTAAAATTACAGGTGATTACAATCCAATTCATATGTCGCCTTTAGCAGCAAAATTGTTTGGTTTTAAACGTGATATTGCCCATGGTTTTGGTGTGTTAGCTGAAGCAATTGAATATTCGGCTGCGATTAATACTGCTGGCGGTTTAGAAAAATCGTTACAGGTAGATGTAGTGTTTAAAGGCCCTGTTTTCTTAGACAGTGATGTGACCATTAAACAAAATAAAGAACAAGATGCTAACCGATTTGATGTGTATTGCGCAGATAATACAAGGCCAAGTATTTGTGGTTCAGTTAAAGCCGTTTAATAATCGTTAGGCATTAATGATAAGTTAAGAGTTTGTGTATTTAATATCGTATAACAAACCAACATAAAAAAAGGTGAGCTAAGCTCACCTTTTTTTATGTGTGACAGGGATATAAATCCCTGTAATTATTCAATATAACGTGTGGCCCAAGCCGCTACGTTTTCAGCTACGTAGGCTGCATCTTTGGCGTGTGACAATAAATGGTCAGCTGGATCTAACGTAATGAAACTTTTGGGATGCTTAGCATAGCCGTAAATGTGTTCGGCTTCTTTAATTAATACCGTTTGATCATGAGGAGAATGAAAGACCAATAGTGGTGTTTTCATTTTACCAATGGTTTCATCTTGGTTGTGACTATACACATCATCTAAAAATTGCTTTTTAATAACAAACGGGCGGCCAGATAATAAAACATCAGCTTGACCATTCTTTGAAATTTCATCTTCGAATTCAGCAAACTGCTTGATCACGTGACAAGGCTTCGAAGGTGCCGCTACGGTTACGACCCCTTTGATCGATTTTATTTTCCCTGCGCCACCTAATACCACGGCACCACCAAAACTGTGACCTACTAATATTGATGGGGCGTCGTAATTGTCACGCATGTGGTTAGCCACGTGCACAAGGTCTTCAATACTGGAGGTAAAGTTGGTATCAGAAAATTCACCGCCACTGTGACCAATGCCTGCAAAATCATAGCGCACTACACCGTAGCCGTGAGCGACTAAGCCGCGACTAATTCTAGAAGCTGCCAGGCTGTCTTTACCACAGGTAAAGCAATGAGCATACAAAATGTACGCTTTTGGGTGAAGATTGGGTCTTTCTAAAATTGCAGATAAATTGCCATGAACACCGGGGATATCAAGTTTAATTCTTTGCTTAGACATATGGGCTCGTTCAATTCCTACTTGTTATATAAAGCTTAGACTAAATGCTAAATATTGCTTGAGAGAGGGTAATGTAATGACGCTGATGATCTAATGCAATAACAAAAGGCAATTATCATCTGATTTTTTTAGAACGGTTAAAATTGCGTAATAAAATGCAGGGTTATTGCGCTAAGACGATGCGAATTCATATCCCCCGCTGCTTTTTTGTGCGCAATAGAGGTGTTTGGGGCAATTATACATTTATGAAATGATGCGGGAGTTTGATGGGTGATAACGGGCGAAAAGAAGTATTAATTAACAACTGTAAAAGACTTGCTCATAAAAAGAACAAGCCTTTTGGTTGATTTTATTGGCTAACGTTTAGATGTCCAAGCCCAAGTCATATTGGCCTTAATAGGTTCAACATTAGCTTCATCAGTGATGATGACAGGAACAATGATTTCACCTTTATCATTGTTATTAATGATTTGAATTTGTTCATCTGTTAACGATGCCACTGCGCGCATATCCCCCGTTGAGCGCTTAACATAATCAATGTCCATCTTTTTGATTAATGGCAGTCTGTTGTCAGGTATGTTCATGGCGAATACAAAGCCAGTGGCGGTTTCGGCGAGTAAAGCCATAGCGGCAGCATGAACACCACCAATATGGTTTCGGACCTTCTTTTTATTCTTGATACTAATAACGCATTCGTTTGCAGTTAATGCCTGAAAGCGAATACCTGAGTGCCCTGCGTATTTAATGGCATTACCAAAGGCTTTGCTCATTGCAAATTGATGGATAAAAGAGGGTAGGCGTTTAATTTGACTAACATTGCGGCTTAAACGGTTTTGCTGACTCATAACAATCTCTATTTATACGTTTACCATAATTGATGGAACGCAGTGTATCCATGGCTTTAAGAGAAATGAATGGCGAATACGTACAGTTTATTGTCTTAAATGGCTCATCAGTAGAATGCTGTCCCCTTTGCGGTTATAGCGTGCATATAGCTGTTGTAGCGGTAACGGTGCGTTTTTCGGCAGGGTTAACTGGTAATTCGATTGCTCATAAAAGTGCTGTAGGTGAGTATAAGGAAAACAGTGAATATCTTGTTTGATATGATTGTGTAGGTAGTTTAATAGCTGAGACCCCAAATTTTGGCCTCTTAAACTTTTATCCACATATAGGCTTCGCAACCAATAATAACCAGTATGACTGTTATTGTTTGAGTCATCATGACTGACTCCGGGAACAAGTCGTACAGCGGCAATAATACTATTTTCAATACTATCTTCTAGCGTGTCGTTGGTTTCTAAATCAGGACGTGCTGTTTCAACAATTACAAATACTCGTTCATCACCACTGGCGCTGCCCTTGTGTTTTTGTTTTTTGTAGAATTTATTAACCGCGCGAAAATTTGGCTCTTGCCATTCATAGGTAGAGTACGCGCTAGAAATCATAATAGAAGAGGTATCAAGAGGCTTAATCATGCAGGCAGTTTAACAACTGCGCCGCCTAATTAAAAATCCATTTCAAGAAAAGTCGGTTCGGGTTCTTTTGATTTTTTCTGAATGCCCCGTAATTTTTCAATAGAGGCGGTGACTTCTTTATTGTCGTCAAATAACCCTTGATATTGCGCGCGATAATCCTCTTGCCATACGCGACTGCCTTTAATCATGCGCGACAAGCTCATAATGCCATTACGAGTCACTGATAATTGCTTATTTAAAACATTGCTTTGTGTATGCAGAATACTTAATGCCTGACTAAGCTCACCCTTGGCCGTAGATATATCCAAAGTGCCCACGCTTAATGCCAGTCGTTCATGGCTGCTTGTGAGTAACTTTACGTTGGCTGTGACAGTATCGTGCTGAATTTGAAACACGCTAACTTGTTCGGTAAACATCACTATCTTTTCTTCTAGTGTGCTTAATCGAGTGTTAGTTATAATTAAGCCGGTTAGCAGCGAGCTAATGACTCCGAGCCCTATGCTCAGTTTTAATACAAATATAAAAGTAGAGCTTTTATAAAAGGGCTCCGAAGATTCTAAATCTTCATCCTCATCAGGGTCTTTATCTATTAGACGTTCGTCAGCCATGACGTTCTCCTTAATTCCATATATAAGCAAAGTATAGTCTAGATACGCATATATGCTTTTTTGGTCTTGCTGGGCTTATATGTGGTGTTATTCACATACGTTATAAAGCTTTAGTTGTTGTTATGTGTGGATTGTTATCGTTTAAAATAGCCTTAAAATAAGTAGAGGGAATTACCGATAAGTAAAAGGTATGAAGAGGGAGGTTTAGAGTGGTAGGTATATTAAATTGAAATAGCGTAACGGCAGCAGCGCTCTCTAATGTCTCGCAGATTAGTATCCGGAATATACGTTTATGCGAGAGGCTCTCTTAACCTGCTTTAGGTTAATAATCCGGTAATGCTTTCACCATCTTCTAGGTCGACCATGTCGGTTAATTCAACTTCTGGTGAAATACCGAGTCGATCAAACGAACCAATGGTGCTCCAATCTAGCTTTGCATAAGGATGATTGGTATTGGCCACACTTTCTAATACAGCCACTTGAACTAGGTCTGCGTAATCAGCTTTTTCTGGGGAGCGGTTAAATTTTATATAGTCCCAAGGGATATTTTGCAGTTCTTTGGGGAATCGCCAAGTTTTCAGTATGTGGCAGCCAATCAGTGGGTGTAATTTTTCTACCAGCTTATCTAATGCAAATGCATCGTTTAACAAGGCGTTGTTTTCTTCGGCGTAAGACAGCACAGGTAGGGCCCCAATTTTATGAATCAGTCCCCCTAGCATGGCTTGGTCGGGTAATAGTTTGGTGTAGTGTGTGGCCATTACATGGCAAATAGACGCAATCTCGCTAGATTGTGCCCAAACCTGGCGCATGCGCTTATCCACTACGTCACTGGTGGCTTGAAACATTTGCTCCATGGCTAAGCCCATGGCCAGGTTAGATGTAAAATTAATGCCTAGTCGAGCAACGGCAGTGCTAATGTCGGTCACTTCAGATGGCGTGCGCACTAAAGGGCTATTAGCCACTTTAATAATGCGAGCGGCCAGAGCGGCATCTTGGCTGATAATATTAGAAAGCTGAGGGATACTTGATTCAATGTCTTCGGCAACGTCTCTAACTTGTAGGCACACCTCGGGAAGGCTAGGTAAAACTAGGGTGTCATTTTTAATTTGAGAGATTAATTCATTGGCAACGGTTTCTAGTAAACGGGCCATGGGTGCTTCCTTTCATTAAAACGCCCACAGAACCCATATAAAGCTTAACTCCGTAAACCTATTCGGTTGTATTCTGTGGATCGCATTGCGGATCATAAGGTAAGGATAGCAGCTCTACAGCAGTACCAAGTGCTGAGTCAGCAAATAATGCTGCGCCGAGATGCTTATCTTCGATCACCGCTAAAGCCAGGGTATGAACATTGTCTGGGTCATTATTAACCACAGCATTAATAACGGTTCCCACTGGGGATTTTGCGTTGGCAGTGTATAGTGAGCACCCACTTACGGTATTGAATCCTTGAATGCTAACCAGGTACATGTGACGCTTCATTTTTCCTAGGTATTGCATGCGGGCTATAATCTCTTGCCCGGTATAGCAGCCCTTGTTAAAACTGATGCCTTGTAGCAAAGCTAGGTTTAACATTTGAGGGATATGCACTTCTATATTGGCATGTGTTAGTTGCGGTAACCCAGTTTGAATCAAGTTTTTTGGCCAGCTTTGCACACTAGCAAGAGTGGTATTTGCCATGAGTATGGGCAGGGCTTTTTGCGCTTTTTCAGGGGTTAGCCAAATTTCAAATCCGCCATTAAAAGGCAGTTGAGTAATCAAGCCTCCATCAAATGTATATTGTCCATAGTCTTGGTTTGGGCAACCGCCAAACATATCGGTTAGCAGACTACATGCTTGCTCGCCTTTTATGCCTGTCATGACATAGTCAGTGGCTTCAAGCTTTGACTTAAAAAACACCATATACTTTTTAAGGTGTGCCTGTAGCGCTTCAGACATACTGCTATCTAAAGCCAATAAATAGGCATTGTCTTGGTTAGACTTAGCTAGGGTAAAGTTAGCGACCATTCTGCCCTTAGCATTACAACAAGCGCCATGGCGAAAAGCCGTTTCTGAAATTTCACTTAAATTACACGTGAACTGACCCTGCATAAATTTTGCGGTATCCACCCCATGAGCCAATAAAACTGACCGATTAGTAATGGGATAAAGCGTGCAAAGAGTCTCTTCTGCGGCTTTAGATTCAGGTGTTTGGGCCAAAGTGGCGGTCCAATAATCAGACATGTGCACTTCCTAAAAACGATTAACCGACTATTTTACTCGGATTAATTTGATTTGGCCAAACCTAACGAGATTGAAGGCCTGTCGGACCTGTAAAAGATAGTTCCATCGGCGGGGCTTTCTTTATGTTAAACCTTGTGACCTTTGATATAATGCTGCCAATTATCGTTATGTCTCGACTTAAAATATAGGTAAGTGCCTATAAATAAGGCGTAACTACTGATCGTAAAGAGGTGCTTGTGTCAGAAGATCGTTCTCAATTAACTGCTGAAGATTTAGCCACAGAGAAAAAGCGTTTATGGTGGCACAGCCGTCGTGGCATGTTAGAGCTAGATGTATTATTGCTTCCATTTCTAGAAGAAGTGTACAGCGACCTAGGTGAAGAAGATCAAGCCAAATACCGTGATCTACTAGAGTGTGAAGATCCTGACTTGTTTCAATGGTTTATGCGCACAGGTACACCAAGCAATTCTAATCACGCTCATATAGTAAATATGATTCTAAAACGTGTACAGCCTAGTTAACCTATCTGTAAAGCCGTCTGGTTTTATTCAAGCCGCCATGTACTTGCTGTTAACAACGGTGCTGGCGGTTTCTGTTTTCTACTTATATCAATCCCCCCTTCTTTTGTTGCCTATTGTCGGCGTATTGGCGTTTTATTTTATACGGCTTCAACAGCGCGGATTCATATATCAGCGATCACGCCAATGGCAAATTAAACAAGGTCATGTGTATAAGGTCATCGCTAAATCTAAATCACTAACCCCGCCTGTTTTTGATACTAATGGCAGTCATGGCGTAAAAGTGAAGGTGAATCGTATTCAGGTGTGGCAATCACTGGTGTTATTTACCTATGAATTGGGTAAAAATACACGATACGAAATAATCAGCATAGATGCCGTAGAGCAAGAAGCTTTTAGGCAATTTAGATGTATGATAAAGCAGATCGCATAACCGCAGCGTTAAACTCGTCAGCAGCCAGTTAATAATAGGTGACCTATGGAATTAGAATTTTGGCATGATAAATGGGATAGAAATGAAATTGGATTTCACCTAGATGCTCCACACCCTTGGTTTGAAAGAGCCATCAAAGATTTGCATATCACACCTGAACAAACAGTATTTGTACCATTGTGCGGTAAAACGCACGACATAGACTTATTGTTGCAGCACGGCTGTCAAATTGTGGCAAACGAATTAAGCGAGCTGGCGGTTAAAGAATTATTTTCACGTCTAGGTTTAACCCCTAACATTACAAACTGGTTAGAAGGAAAGCTGTATCAAACACCAAGATTAACCGTATACGCAGGCGACTTTTTTAAACTTAAGCCAAGTGATTTGGCGTCTGTTTATCAAACACAGATTGATTGGATTTACGATCGAGCTGCGCTGGTGGCGTTACCGTTAGATATGCGTAAACAATACAGTGCGGCTCTTAGCCATTTATGTCCTCAGGCCAATCAAATGCTTATGACATTAGATTACGACCAAAGCCTGATGCAGGGTCCTCCGTTTAGTGTGTCGCAAGATGAAGTGACTCAGCATTATGATGAAGCCTATAATATTGAAGTCATTCATCAGCAAGATATTATTGACAAAGAACCTCGATTCAAACAGCGTGGCTTAACGGCATTTCATCAGCGCCTATATCGTCTAATGCCTTTGTCTAAGGGTTGAGTGTAAAAACCTGCCAAAATCTATTTTCAGTGAATAAGTGACATTTAATAACGGATTATTTGTCACATATGACTCTAAAGCTCACGCCGATAAACCCGCTAAAATTAAAATCTCGCCTATACTTTCATTACATATCAGCATGAATCTATGTGATATTAATAGTTATAAACCTTTTACTTGAATAAATAGGTTTATAAAATTGTGAAAATGGATGTTCACAATACAAAAATAAAGTGCAGGACGAAATGAAATGAAAGTGTTGTTGGTTGATGACGACATAGTAGATCGGCGGTTAGTTACTCGCACTCTGCAAAAAGGCAATATAAGTACCGCCATCACTGAGGCTCATACAGTTGATGAGGGGTTAGAGCTTTACGCTAAAAATACTTATGATATTGTCTTACTCGATTATTCTATGCCTCAACGTGACGGCATAGAAATGATTGTCGAAATTCGTAATGAAAATCGGTTTACCAGTACTGCCATTGTCATGATGAGTGCATCAGAAGATGAAGAGCTTGCTATTGCTTGCATTAAAGCAGGTGCGCAAGATTTTTTGGTTAAGTCCGAAATAACAAAAGATCGATTACGCCGCGCCTTGATTCATGCCTCCACCCGTTTTGAGCTTGAGCAAAAACTGTATAAAACCTACCAGCAAGTTAAGTTTCTGGCTGAAACTGATTCACTAACCTTACTTCCCAATCGTTATCACTTTGACGAGTCCCTAAAATTTTCAATTGCAAATAACATTCGTGGCGAAACTAAAGTGGCGCTTATATTATTTGATCTAGATAACTTTAAAAATGTAAATGACACGTTTGGCCATGATGTGGGTGACCTGTTACTAAAAAGAGTGGTTCAACGTATTAAGAGCTGTTTAAGAGGCAGTGAACATTTTTCAAGATTAGGCGGAGATGAATTTGCGGTTATCTTAAGTCACGTATCGGCTGTTGAGCAGGCAAGTATGGTGGCCAAGCGAATTACAACGGTGATGCAAAAAACCTTTGAAATAGCCAATAATATGATCACATCAACAGTAAGTGTCGGTATATCGGTGCACCCTGATAACGGCGTAACAAGTGAAGATTTATTTAAGTATGCCGACATTGCAATGTACCGAGCTAAAAGACAAGGGCGCAATCAAGTCTGCTTTTTTGAAGAAGACATGCAGCGTCAGTTTACTGAGCGATTAAAAGTAGAGGTAGGGTTAAGAGCCGCTATCTCTAAGCAGCAATTTGTATTGCATTACCAGCCTATTATTAATCCACAAAACGAAAAGCTTCAAGGATTTGAAGCGTTAATTCGTTGGCAAGACGGCGAGAAATTACGTATGCCCGATGACTTTATCCGAATTGCAGAAGATACCCATCAAATATCGGATATTGGTCAGTGGGTTATTAAAGAAGCTATCTCGACACTGGCTAAGTGGAATAAGGGCTCTGAAGAGCCATTTACTATGGCCATTAATATCTCTGCTATTCAGCTCTCAGAAATCCCATTAGTAGCTTATATTGAAGATTGCTTGAATCAATATCAGGTGCGTCCTGAATTAATTGATATAGAAATAACAGAAACGGCCTTATTTAAAGATGTGCCCCAAGCGCGAGCTGTTATTAATGGCTTGCATGAATTGGGATGCAAATTATCACTAGACGATTTTGGTACGGGCTACTCTTCAATTTCACACCTTATGAATTATCCAATATCCATTGTTAAAATTGATAAAAGTTTAATGCCAAGTAACGAAAACGATAAAAAGAACTCTACATTGATAGAGAGCCTTGTTTCTATGGCCACCATTCTAGGAATAGATGTTGTAGCAGAAGGCGTAGAGTTAGAGTTTCAAAAAGAACTCTGTAAAAAACTAAATATAGAGCATGTACAAGGATATATTTATTCGAAACCGCTTTCTAAAATTAATATAGAAGATAAGTATCTGTAATTATTCCTGATGACAAATGAAATGAAAAAAGTGAAAGAAATGAAATCTATTAGCTTAAATGAATCGGGTCAGTTGAGTTGGATTCACTGGTTTATTATATTCTCATCCCTTGTGGTTACTGTTTTTGCTTGGGATGTATCGAATACCAAAAGTAAAGAAAAACTTCAGCTTAGGTTTGAGCTTAAAGCTCAACAGATTGTCGATTTGGTAACCGAAAGAATGGAGCATTATGAAGATTCGCTAAGGTCAGGGGTGGCACTTTTTCACTCTCAGGATAATAATGTTGATTATAAAACATGGAGGAAGTTTTCAAAGGCATTAGACATCGAAAATAAATATCTAGGAATACTAGGGATAGGAGTTATATATTATGTTATCCCAGAAAAAAAGAATCAGTTCCTACTAAATGAGAAAAAACAAAGGTCACATTTTAAAATACATCCGGTCCATAATAGAAATGAATTCTGGCCAATAACCTATATTGAGCCAATACAGAATAATGTAAAAGCTTTAGGTTTAGATATGGCATTTGAGTTGAATAGACTAACTGCCGCAAAGAAATCAAGAGACACTGGCACCCCTCAAATAACAGCGCCAATTACCTTGGTGCAAGACTCAAAAAAAACACCTGGTTTTTTAAAGTTTTTACCGATTTATTCAAAGCCAAATTTAAAAACAGTTGAAGACAGAAGAAAATATTTTATTGGTCATGTCTATGCACCCTTTATTATGAATGGTTTGATCGAGGGGGTATTAAATCAAGACGGTAGAAAGTTGAACTTTAGTATTACTGATGAAAGCGACATATTAATTAATGAATTGCAGAAGAATATGGACGATATTGATCCTAATCCTATGTACAGCAAAGAAGTGACAGTAGATATGTATGGTCGACCTTGGCTGTTTAAAATTAATACAGGACTTGAATTTAGGGAAACTGCTGATAATTATCAATCAACTTTGATTCTTGTAGGTGGGATAATAATTGATAGTTTGTTATTCATGGTATTTTTTGTTTTATCCAAGTCGAATAAAAAAGCACTAATATTAACTAAAGAGGTCACTAGAAAACTAACTTTAAGTGATGAGTATTATCGACATGTTATTGAATCAGCTCCTTGTGGCATTATGATTATTGATGGGGCGGGCAATATTGAAAGAGTGAATCCAGAAGTGTGCAAACTTTTTTCCTATACTGAAAGTGAATTAATAGGCATGCCAATTGAAAACTTGGTGCCTCATGAGAAACGTAAAAATCATCATGAATTAAGAAAAAATTCAAACATAACATCAACTCCTATAATTATGGGTGGTCGTGATGTGATGGGGCTAGCAAAATTAGATGTACAATTTCCTGTAGAAATTGGTCTTGCATCTGTCGATATCGAAGGTGAACAAAAAATCATTGCGACCATTGTTGATATGACAGCGCACAGTAATACATTGAATGAATTGAAGCGCAGCAATAAAGAGTTGGATGATTTTGCTTATGTGGCCTCGCACGATTTAAAAGCACCATTAAGGGGGATTATTCAATTGTCCAACTGGATAAAGGAAGACATTGAAACCCTTGAAAATGAAGAAACCAAAACAAACCTAGACCTACTGCAAAGTAGAACCATACGGTTAGAAAAATTATTAGATGATTTACTGTCATATTCTAGAATTGGTCGTGATTTAGGTGGGGTTGATGAAATTGATATAGGCGAATTTTTACATGGTATCTTTTCTTTACTCGATCCACCTAGCGGAATTAAATTGAAGATAGAAGATGGTATGCCTACCTTTCAGACAATGAGGGTTCCATTAGAAGTAATATTTAGAAACCTAATAGGGAACGCCATTAAACACCATGATAAACCAGAAGGTTTGATTACGATTTCAGTGATTGATAAGCCAAGCAGTTATCAATTCACAGTAGAAGATGATGGGCCAGGTATTGAGTCTCAGCATCATAATCAGGTATTTGATTTATTTAAAACCTTAAAGCCTAGAGACGAAGTAGAAGGCAGTGGAATGGGTTTGTCTCTGATTAAAAAAATGCTTTCATATTACGGCGAAGATATCGCTTTAATATCAGATGGAAAAAGCGGGACCAAGTTTGTATTTGATTGGCCTAAAGATATGAAAAAAAGATGAATTACTAAGGGTAAGGATAAGTATGAGTATGAGCAAGGATAGCTATAAGCCAGCCTCAATTTTACTGGTTGATGATGATGACATTGACGCAATGGCTGTAAAACGAGCCTTGAATAAAATGAAAATTGCCAATCCATTGGTTCGTGCCAAAGATGGAGTACACGCATTAGAAATATTAGAAAAAGAAGGCATTGATACACCCTATTTAATTCTTCTTGATCTTAATATGCCTAGAATGGGTGGCTTAGAGTTTTTAAAAGTACTGCGTAGAGATGAGCGATGGGAAAGCTCAGTGGTATTTGTATTAACAACTAGTAAAGCAGATGAAGACAAATTAGCCGCGTATAAAGAACACATAGCAGGCTATATTTTAAAAGAGAAGCTACATGATGGCTTTGATGAGCTTGTTAAATTGCTGGATCATTACTGGCGATTAGTCGAGTTTCCTAATACTTAGAGTAAATGCACCAACGCGTATGTTTCATAATCCCCTTCGAATATCAGCTTTATGTCTATTTTAAGCATTCGTTTCAGGGGGGATTTAACCGTATGTACCTTTGAATAGAATATATAGGCATTAAGCCCTTAAAATTGTTACATCAGCCTGTAAATTCATTACAATGCGCCTTCAAATATACACCCCCTTAAATAAGCATCATTACTGACATTAAGTTATGTCATACCCGAGAGAGATATTATGGTAAATATTGGCCGTTTTAATGAACTAACCATCGTAAAAGAATTGCCACGTGGCTTTCAGTTAGACGGCGGTAAAGACGGCGAAATACTGCTGCCAAGACAATATGTCACCGAAGACATGGCCATCGATAAAACGGTTAATGTATTTATTTATCGTGACGGTGAAAATCGCCTAATTGCTACAACCAAAACGCCTTACGCTCAAGTAGGTGATTTTGCTCAGTTAAACGTGGTAGACGAAAGCCCAGTGGGAATGTTCTTAGATTGGGGTTTACCAAAAGATATCTTAGTGCCATTTGCTGAACAGAATCACCGTTTAGAAAAAGGCAAACAAGCACTGGTTCGTATATACGTAGACGATTCGAATCGCTTATGTGCTTCTGCAAAAATTGATAGTTTTTTACACGACACCGATGAAGAAGACCACTACAAAAATGGTGATGAAGTTAGCATTATCGTTGCCGGTAAATCTGATTTAGGTGTTAAAGTAATAGTCGATGGTTCTCACTGGGGGTTAATTTACCACAGCGAAGTATTTGAAAATCTATTACGCGGTGAGAAAAAAACAGCTTACATTCAACGAGTACGCGAAGATAAGAAACTAGAGATAAGCTTGAAAGCTCCTGGTTTTGCCAAAGTAGAAGGCCTTGCACTTGAAGTGCTAGAAAAACTACAAGCTGAAGAAGGCTTTTTACCATTAAGTGATAAAAGCGAGCCGGCTAAAATTAAATCTGTATTCAAATGCAGTAAAAACAGTTTTAAACAAGCCATTGGCGTACTGTATAAAGCGCGTATTATTACCATTGAAAAGCATGGTATTACGTTGATTGCTGAAAACTAAGTCGATTAAATATATTAGGTTAGACTTACCTCTAACTAGAATAACTTTTTAAACAAAAAGCTCATCTGTTGATAAAACAGATGGGCTTTTTTGTGGTTTGTGCCCTTATTATTGCACGAATACCGTTTCTTTTATCAAGGGTTGGGGTGTTAATAATATAATTGAATCATAATGTGCTTGAAAATGTGGACGCCTTTAAATAATGTAAAGGTGTATAGTACAGCCAGTATTTTAACTAGATAAACGAGCGATATGCAAAGTTACTATCTTCATACAGAAAACGCCCAGCAGGCATTAGAAGCGATAGCTAAAGGACTGTCTAGCGTCCGGCTTTCGACTGATCTGAATCTTACAGAGCATGACTACGTCATAAACGATAAGGACCTAGTACTCGACGAAGAAAATAGATTTACCGTGGCTGAACTTAAAAAAATCGTAAAGAAAAAGCAAAGAATTTACCTATGCAGTGATGGATACATGGACCCGCTTGAAGACCGCAGTTCGGGCTACTACAAGTTAGTTCCAACTAACGGCGCGCCCTTGTTAGAAATCAGCGGTGTGAAAATGCACATTTCCAAAGGCACCGATCCTTTTACCAGTGCTTCAGAAATGTCTCTGCAGGCAGTACGTGAAGGCGATAAGGTATTAGATTGCTGCAGCGGGTTAGGGTATGCAGCCATTGCAGCCCATCGTTTAGGCGCAAGCAGCGTACTAACCATAGAGCTAAGCCCAGAAGTAATGGGGCTGCGTGCACAGAATCCTTGGTCACAAGATTTAGGCAAAGAAGGCATAGAGCAGCGCCAGGGCAGCAGCTATGAATTGATACAGACCATGGAAGCGTCGTCTTTTGATTCTGTGGTGCATGACCCACCGCGTTTTTCATTGGCAGGAGAACTGTACAGCGAAGAATTCTATCGGGAGATTTACCGAGTATTGCGCAAAGGCGGGCGGTTGTTTCATTATACCGGTAACCCACACGTGGTGAAAAAGGGCAGCAGCTTTGTAGACGGCGTTATTCGCAGACTAAAAGCCGCAGGCTTTAAAAACGTAGAAAAAGTAGAGCACTTGATGGGTGTCAGTGCACAGAAGTAATCGATGAATAGGTGAGTCTTTGTCAGTTTTTGAAATAATATTATTAGTGCTCACCATTCTTGTGGGCAGCAGCATTCTTTGGAGCACTTTAATCGTAGGTATTTCGCCTATGCCCAGTTCGAAGGGCGCGCGAAAATCTATGATTGAATTGAGCAGTGAAACAGGATCAGGCCCCATTTATGAACTAGGCAGTGGTTGGGGGAGTTTACTGATTCCTTTAGCAAAAAAATATCCAAATCGCCAAATAATCGGTTATGAATATTCATTTTTTCCATGGTTGACTACCTTTATTACTATCAAAGTTTTGGGCTTAAAAAATGTAAGGTTATATCGAAAAAACTTTTTATATCAGAACCTAACAGCGGCATCGGTTGTATTATGTTATTTGGTGCCAGAGGTTATGCAAAAACTAGAAAGTAAGTTAAGAGAGGAATCGGGTAGTCTTGAGTATGTGATCAGTAATAACTTCATTTTACCTTTGCATCAACCTATAAAAACCATTCAGTTGAATGACTTGTATAAGTCTCCAGTTTATTTATACAAGGTAAAATGAATTTATATCGCGCACAGGGTGCACTCGTACGAGGCCAGACTCTGGCCGATCATATTTTTCTGTTAATGAGTCTAATGAAAATTCGGAATGATAAATTTCACTGCCTATGAAATCGCGCACAGTGTGCACTCGTACGAGGCCAGCCTCTGGCCGATACAGCTTGCGTAATCGTTAAGGTAAAAATTAAAGTAAACGTTATACCCTCTCAATTAACGTGGTCACCCCAACCCCTGCACCGCCACAAATTGAAACAATGCCGCGCTGTAAATCACGGCGTTCTAGCTCGTCTAATAATATTCCCATTAAGTTTCCGCCAGTGGCACCCAGTGGGTGACCCATGGCAATAGCGCCACCGTTTACGTTTAGCGTGTTGTTATCAATACTAAAGTGATCACGATAATTCATCACGCTAGAAGCAAACGATTCGTTTACTTCCCATAGGTCAATGTCTTGTGGGGTTAAATTGCAGGCTTTTAATAATTTTTCTGTAGCGGTTATGTGGCCGGTTAGCATTTTTACTGGTTCGTCACTGCCGTTTGCGAAATGCACAATGCGAGCACGGGGGGTTAAATTATATTGCTTGCAGGCGTCGTCGCTGGCGATTAATACCAGGCTTGCGCCGTCTACCAAGGCAGGGGAATTTCCCGGGCTGTGTAGGGTTTTCAGTTGGTCTTTGTAAACTTGGTCAACCACGTACTGGCCCATGTCTTTATATTCGGTAAAGCTGGCAGGTAAGGCGGCCAGTTTTTCTGCGCTGATATTTGCGCGAATACCATTATCAGACTCTAAAATAGATTGTCCGTTCTCATCGTTTACCGAGATTAATGATTTTGAAAAATAGTCATTGGCTTGAGCATATGCCGCTCGAGTGTGAGAGTCTTGAGCAAGGGCATCTAAATCAGAGCGTGAGTAGTTGTTTTGTGTGGCGATTAAATCAGCGGCCAATCCCATGTGTAAAAACTTGGTTTTTTTCATAACCTTTTTATTGCTAAACCATGCACCTTTGTCGGCAAACATGGGCACCTGGCTAATTTGTTCAATGCCTCCGGCCACGACTATATTTTCCATGCCGCTCATGACTTTACTGGCACAAAGATTAATGGCGTCTAAGCCTGAGCAACAAAAGCGATTAATGGTGGCACCGGATACTTGATCAGACCAGCCCGCATACAATGCGGCTATTTTTGCAATGTTGGCACCTTGCTCACCTGATTGGGTTGAGCAGCCCAGTAATACATCTTCAACCGCTTCAGATGGCATTGCATTACGTTCGCACAGCGCGACAAACAGCGGTGCCAATAGATCCACGGGCTTAAGCTGTGCATAAGCCCCGCCCTCGGCGTTTATTTTTGCGCGAGGTATGCGTACTGCATCGACTATATAAGCTGAATTCATGGTTGTTACCGTTGTCTTTCATTTTAAAAATCTGCGTATCAGTTTTCTATTAATCGTTAACTGATTCTATTTGCCAATAATAAAGCTGGCACAGGTTGTGGCGCTGCCACCCAGATTAAAAGTCATCATGTTATTTACAGCACCGTCTTTATCCGTGCCTTGAATTTGATGATCTCCCGCGGTTTGTGTCACCTGCTTGTAGCCGTCTAGTAGCATGCGCACACCAGTTGCACCAACAGGGTGGCCCAAACCAATTAAACCGCCGCTGGCATTCACAGGTAGGGCGCCGTCTTTATTAAACATGCCCGATTCAATGCCTTGCCACACTTCACCGGGTTTGTATAAACCGGTGTGATCTAAAATCATATATTCAGTAATGTTAAAGCAGTCGTGTACTTCTAGCCCGCCAATGTTATCAAAGCCGTTTAAGTTAGCCCGTTTTAGCGTTTGTTTAAAAAGTTGGTTTACGTGAGGAAATACAAAACCGTTAGGCTCTGAAAGCGTTAACTTTTGTTTCATCAGCATGGGCGCGTTAATATGCCCCCAGCCTTTAATGTACGGAATATCATTAATGGAAATATTATTGTCTTTGGCGTATTGCTCGGCCCGCTCTTGTGTGGCTAAAAATACCACCGCGGCTCCGTCACTTACTTGCCCACAGTCTTGGCGGTGAATGGCACCTGTTATCACAGGGTTGGCCGTATCATCATCTAAAAAACTGTTTTCAGAAAATTGCCACGCGCGGCTTTGCGCGTTGGGGTTGTGTTTAGCGTTGGCGTAATTTTTTTGTGATATAGCACGAACATGCTCGGTTTTTAAATCAAACGTGTCACGATACACCGTCATTAAATCATCAAACGCACAGGGCCAAACATAAGGTGTGTTTTGCCATTCTTTATCGACCCATGCCGCGGCGCGTAAATGTTCGGCCGCTTGATCACCGGGAACATTGCGCATCATCTCTATGCCCATTACGCAGGCCAAATCGTATCGGCCCGATTCTAGATCGGCCATAGCTGATAAAATGGCCATAGAGCCACTGGCACAAGCGGCTTCGTGCCGTGACGCAGGTAAGTAAGTAAGACTAGGATCCACGTGACCAAAAAAACCACCCAGTTGGGCTTGCCCACAAAATAAGTCGGCCACAAAGTTACCCACATGGCCTACTTGTATGTCATCGGCATTCAACTGACTGTCTTCTAAGCCTTGTTGCAAGGTATGAGAAAACATATCAAACAGGCTTAAGTTTTCTCTGGCCCAGTTGCGAGAGAAATCGGTTTGATGGCCGCCTAACATGTAAATCCGTTGTTTTGTCACGCTGGTATCCGCTTATTATTTTTGGTTAACGTACGTTTATCAAAATTGATTACGAATTTTGTGCCGCGCGAATTTCATCACCATTGCCCCAGCAGGTGTGCGTGCCACTGCTGATGCGATGGGGCAAAATGATTCGGCATACAGGCCCAGCTTCAATGTCTTTAGCATCTATTAACACACATTCAGACCGGTTCTCTTTCATGTCAGTGATAAACGAAACCAAATAGCCGTCGTCTTCATCTTTGGCGTTTACGCGCGGTGCAAACGGGGCTTCACTGCCGTATCGGTCTTTGCCAAATTCTAGCTGGGTTTTTTTACCGGTTTCATAATCGTGTTTCACGATGCCAGTAAATAAAAACCAGCCCGGTTTATTGTAAACACTGTAGTTGTAGCGATTTTTAATGCCCGCGTATTTTTGGTTAAACGAACCAAATTCTAATACTTGATCGTCTAGGTGTTCTTCGGTGGTTTCGCCGGTTTTTAAATTAAAGCGCCAGCGGTGCAATTTAGTTTGCATCGATACCAGATCAATATTCGACATCAACTTGCCTGGGCCTGGTGGTAAGCCCGCCAATGGTGGTGGGTTTGGCTGATCTTGAAAATAACCGTCTAATACTATTTCGTCGCCTTCTTCGTACGCGTTCATCCAATGCAATACATACGTGGGTTTTGCTTCGAACCACATAATGTCTTCTTCGTTGCCGTAACGGGGAATGATGGCAAAGCGTGTTGGCATGTCTGGGTGATAATGGGTGTGATATTTATTTTCTGGGATTTTATCCGGATCCCAAAACACTGGCAGGTCGGCCAAAATAGAATAGTTTTTTGTAAACGCCATATCATGTGGCAAACGCGGCCCCGGCAATGGCACAGGAGTGTAATGAATCAGCTTATTGTTTTTATCCACCACGCCGTAATGCTGGTAAGGCGGGTATTTAGAATAATTAAAAAACAGCATCTCACCGGTGCTTTCATCAATTTTAGGGTGCGCCGAAATCCCATCTACCGGTGCCCAGCTTTGCGTGCCGTGTTGCTCTAACGTGTATGGGTCTAACAAGTAACCATCGCCACACTGCCAAAAAGTAGACATAATTTTACCGTTATGGATCACTACGTCTGTACTGGATGAATCCTTTAGAAACCCTTGTGCACCCCAGCCTGGGCGGCTATCGGGTTTCACTGAGTTAGCAATGCCTTTCCACAATGACTTGCCAGCTTCTTGCTCGGCGTTAAAACCCTTGGTGCGCACAAAGCGATTGCGGTATTCGGCTTTGCCATCTTTAAAGTTAATGCTGTGAATCATTGAATCACCATCAAACGGATGATAATTGCCTAGGGCTTCGTGTACTGGGTTTTCGGTATTGCGAACGTATACACCGTCGATGTCGGTAGGAATCTCGCCAATCACTTCCATATCGGTGGCGGTGACTTCTTCATGCAAGGGCGTCCACGCGCCGTTAAGATACGGGTGCACGCTGGGTTTTAGGGATGTTTTGACGGGTTTTTCTTTAATAACAGGCATTTTATGTGCTCTCAATCCGTTTAATTCTATTTATTGTTGTTGGGTGGCTTGCCTATGAATATGACTAAATACCGCTCAAGCCACTAACTTGCATTGTGAAACTATATTACCTTGCATTATGATACTAAATAAAGAGAAAACGACCCTAAATATGAAAATAATTATGAAACCCGCCGGAAATGGGGCTTTGACTGTTAATTTTAATCAATTTAAGTACTATGCCGCCCATGAATAAAAACCCCTTAATAGTCGATGCAGACATGGCCGCCGGATTAGACGTGGTAGGCGATCGCTGGGCGCTATTAATACTGCGCGATGCCTTTTTAGGCCGTACTCGGTTCGAGCAGTTTAGGCAACATACAGGTGCCAGCCGCACCACCTTAACCCGCCGCTTAGATGCCTTGCTGCAAGCCGATGTGCTGTGCAAACAAAGCTACGGAAAACGCTTTGAGTACAAGTTAACGGCAAAAGGCTTGGGGCTGTTTCAAGCATCGTTATTAAGTTGGGGCTGGGAATCTACATGGACCGACGTGAGTCCAGATGTATTGCCCGTATCTTTAACTCATAAGTCTTGTGGGCACGATCTTAACCCTCAAGCGGTATGTGCCCATTGCAGGCAAGCCCTACAGGTAGGCGATGTAGAATGGCCCGAGCTGGATCAAGAAATTGCACAGCAGTTTGGTACCATGCAAACCTTCAGTAAGCGCAGGGTGCGCGCATCTGCTGTGACTGATTCACAAGATTTATCCCTAGCTTATGTGAGCGACTTAATTGGCGATCGCTGGACGCTACTATTATTGATTGCCGCATTCTTAGGTGAAAACCGATACGACGGTTTTCAAAAAAATCTAAACATTGCATCCAACATATTAACAGATCGCCTGAATTTACTGGTAGATGTCACCGTCTTAGAAAGGCACATGTATCAAGACAATCCTCCGAGATACGAATACCAGTTAACCAAAAAAGGTAAGTCACTTTATCCCTTGGTTATGGCGATTCGACAATGGGTACTAGATTGGTTGCCAAATTCCACTGAAACACTTATTCATAAACAGTGCGCGCAGCCATTAAAAATTGACGTGCAGTGTGGTCATTGCCACGAATTACCCAAAGCAAAAGACGTAACCTTTAAAAAGTAACGGGCAATATTAAGGCGCGTGCAATATTCAAATAAGTGAATGCGATATTCAAATACGTAGGGTGTATTAGCACAAAGTGCGTAATATACCGCTTGCGACAAATAAGCAGTCTATTTTCCAACCAAATATCATTTATTAGTCCACTGTAAAAACTGTATGTGTAACCAGCTTATTTAAACCATCTAATTTTTTGTGCCTGTTATTTAGAGAGAGGTGTCTATTTAATGCGCGTTTACACTGGCTGAATTTTGAATAATCGTGCAAAATCAATTACTCATAAAATAATGGAAAAGAGATAACGCCAAGTATTTTTAACGAGCGTTATTTCACAAACCGAGCATGCGCGTTTTTCTGGCTCAGCTGAAATGGATTTTTGGTGTTTTCTTTAATACATTCAAATAGTTACAGCAGAAATCTACGGTAATAAAAATGTGTAAACGAGCATGCTCACGATTAAAATGTTATGTGTGATTTTATTTGTATCAATCATTAAAAATAAGGACGATTAGGAATGAGAATTAAAACGACTTTAGTATTGCCTATATTGGCATTAATAATTACTGGCTGTGCGACTACTCCAAAATATAACTCAGAACCAATCAAGGTTTTTGATGCTAATATTTCCAAATATTGGTCTTATAATTCAAGAATAAATAAGCGCCGCTATCTAATGGGTAGTAATAAGGGGTGTTACAGAATCGTGCCTAAGAACCAAAACTTGGATTTTGAAGTGATAATGACAGCTGAAGTTGCCCTTACCATTGACTCTACAGGTCGAACATTCGACCATAAATTAGTTGTAGGTACAGGGAATGTTCATATTGATAATAACTTACTCGATATGTCTTCTGATATTAAGTGGATACCATCAGAACAAAATAGTGGATTGCAGCCTGTTAAATATAATGAAAAATATAATCTTGTTTCAGATTTAGCAACTTGTACTCCTCCAGAAAATTCTAATATTTTTATTGGCCTTAGTAGTAAAGAACTTATTTACCAAATTAACTTGTACTAGAAATACACATAACAAAGCCTTTCTTGGGATAATCATAAACCCAAGAAGGCGGCGTTAAACTTTTTAAACTGAAGGAAGTTAAGAAATGAAAATTATATTTACACTCTTGCTAGTGACATTTTTG
>JAWUVN010000024.1:0-9722 GCA_034112345.1 Bermanella sp.
GGTAAAGTCAATTTCATGCTATTCATGAGCCAACTAGAGCCAGTTAACAAGGCACTGTTGGTCATGCCAGCAAAACCACTTCGTGGCGGGCATTGGACTCGCTACACTCGCCCCAAAGTTTGGCGTTAACTCTTACCTACAACCCCCCATAAATCATGCTTAACATTTACACCTATTATATCTAGAGGTTCATATGATCAAATGCTTAAACAAAGATTCAATAGATACCTCACTTACAGCGCTTAACAGCAGCATAGATAAGCCATGGGGTATTTATAACAATAAGTTATCAATTGAGTTTAAGTTCTCAGATTTTATTTCTGCATTCGGCTTCATGACAAAAGTAGCCATTCTTGCAGAGCGAGCGAATCACCACCCCGAATGGTCAAATATATATAGCAAAGTAAGCATTCAACTAACCACTCATGAAGTAAGCGGTATCTCAAAAAAGGACTTTGACCTAGCGCAAGAAATATCCAACTTAGTTTGACTGCATGCCCATATGACATATAACTGTTATTACTTTTCAAGTAAATTAGGGTAAGTATCCTTAGTATTGTAATTAATGCTAGAGCTGCTTACTTGAATTCAGCAACACGATAATATGGGGTTACACATGATCACTATTTCACAACTGACTGTGTTTTTAGGTTGGGCCACTATAATAAATATTGCTTACCTTACTTTAGCAAGCGTAATGCTCATTCTAATGAAAGAGACAATTCGATCCATTCATAGCAGGATGTTTGATGTGGATGAAAACAAAATTGGACACATGTACTTTAGCTTTCTTAGCAATTATAAGGTTGTAACCATGGCTTTTTTTGCAGCGCCATATATTGCATTAAAAATAATGGGTAATTAATTTTTGTATCCATTATTTTTCAGCGCCATATTAGATACCGGTTTAATACGTTACAAATACTGTGCTATATCTAGAGTCAAATGGAATTAATATGAGCATGAACATTGCCATTTAGGTATTCCTTACTTTATTTGTAGGCAATAGGCCATGTAACGTCTATTGCTAATTACATGCACGCAGGGATAATATGCCCACCATTTCTGTAAGCCATTCTAATCATGCGTCTTGATAAATTTGTGTGCAAAAGCACTGAATTAACAAAAGCCGAAGCGCTGCAGTGCATTCTGGCAGGTAAGTTATGCGTGAATGGCGAGACAATTATTGATGAGGCCACTCAGGTCCATGAAAACAACACCATTAAACTGGAAGGTAAGACATTAAAAGCCCGTGCATTTCGGTATATTTTGATGCACAAACCTGCTGGCACAGTTTGCTCTAACGTTGATGATGTATACCCATCTTTATTTAATCAATTAAACATTGATAAGGTGTCTGAACTTCATATTGCGGGTCGTTTAGATGTTGATACCACAGGCATGGTATTGATTACCGATGACGGCCGATGGTCTTACAACATTACGGTTCCCACTAAACTTTGCTGTAAGGTATATCGTGTGTGCTTATCAAGGCCCATTGCAGATGACGTAATCGAGAAATTTGCTCAGGGTGTGCAACTGCAAAACGAACCTAAGCTAACCGTTCCCGCACAACTCAATATCATAGGGCCAAAAGAAGCACTACTGACGATTACTGAAGGGAAATTTCATCAAGTGAAGCGTATGTTTGCTGCTGTAGGAAACCGGGTTATTTCATTGCATCGCGAACAAATTGGCAGTGTTTGCTTAGATGTTCAAGAAGGTCAGTGGCGCTACCTTAGTGAAAGTGAAGTTCAATCGTTTAATTGAACGTGCTGACTCCCTGGCAGCAAGCGCATTTCATTTATAGCTGCTTAATTTAATCACCTCTGCTGCTCACACTAATAGTTCCACCCTGTAACCCTCCTAATGGCCTACTGACACTCATTTAAAGGCACAAAATAATAAACCACCTTACAAAGCCTATAAATTCAGATGAAAAACTTAAAATAAGGCATCAGGACTAGACCTACTTTCTGAACACCGCGTACTTAAAGGTCTGCAGCCTCTTTAAAGGTTGATAAACCCCATAATCACAACCTACCCTAGGGCCTATTGAGCAGATAAAGTGAAAAAGACGTAGACACACATAGGGCTCTCACATATACTGCGCTGGCTAGAAAAAAGTCTCTATTTACAATCTACATTTCGTTGTTATCTTTATTTAACAAATGTCCTGAAGTTTTTAAGTTAAAGTCTACATTCTTAAGCACTTCCAGCCTTTTACGAGGCTAAAATTTATAAAACACAGGATATTATTATGTCTAATACAACTACTGGTACAGTTAAATGGTTCAACGAAGCTAAAGGTTTCGGTTTCCTAGAACAAGAATCTGGTCCAGATGTTTTTGCACATTTCTCTGCAATCGCTAGCTCAGGGTTCAAAACTCTAGCTGAAGGCCAAAAAGTTTCTTTCACAGTTACTGACGGTCAAAAAGGCCCTCAAGCTGAGAACATCGTTGTTATCTAATCGATAACCACTTGTTCAAAAAAGGTAAGATCATAGATCTTGCCTTTTTTTTCGCCTAAAATTCGCTTCACCCCACACCCCCTACCCCTTAAACCCTTTTCAGACCCAAGTGCACCTTGGCATATCCTTGTTAATCTTTTTTAGATTGCAAAATTTCTTGATAAATCTTTTCAGCTTCAACCATCAATTTCGAATACTCTCTTATATCCCCGTTTCTTTGCGCCAACATCGATTTTTCAAGCATTGCCCGATATTGCTTATCCAATTTTTTGACTGGGTCTGACTTAAATATAGAAAACATAAATTACTCAATAATTGATAACAAATTACTTGCTCATTTTAATATACGAACTAAAAATGATATTCGATTACTCTGAAATAAAAATACATGCACCATAAACACTGGCCAAAAATTTGGCCAGGCAGTTAAGTAAACTATGGAAATGAACAATAAGATCATTCGTGACATGTAATTCACTGAATTGATGCTTTATATACATTGAGGCCGCTACTTTAAACATCCATACGGCCAATGAAACAATAGCAACGCTTAACACCCTAATCTAATTAACTATCTTGAATCTAAATCAATCTGATTAAACACCCAAGCCGCCATATAACCCTCTCGTTAGAAAGCAAAGTAATTACCTACCTGATTAAAATTTCTAAAAAGCATCAACCGGCGTGATAATAAAAATTTATTAAACTTCGCACCTTTGTTTAATATATTAATTTAAATTATCGACAAGCAATCTTGTAAGTAACTGTTCTTAATACGTTATTTAAATAGCTAAGTAATTTAATTTTACTTGCAATGGAATAAGGTAAAAATATTTCATTTTTATTACTATTTCTAATGCGACCAGGATACAAAATAAAAATCAAACTGCTGTGCGACTGAGTAAAAGGCGCGTATAGTGCAGTGGTTAGTCTTTCCCTGTATCGAGCCTACTGGCCAGCACGCCTATATCCTCCTTATTGCGATTCTATTTGCTTGCAAGTGAATAGCGTAGATTCTTAGCAACTACTGTTTGCATTTCTCAATCTGTACGAGAACCGTCAAATTTTTTAGCTCCCCTGATCATTTGATCAGAATGTTGCTGTGCGCTTTCATTTAAGCGCCAGAGCCGGAGTGCCCTTATTTTTATATGCCTTTTCAGGAGCATTATGAGCACTGGTAACGAAAACACCCAAGAACCACAACCGGCCATTTTATCTTACGTAAAAGACCTTCCTAATATATGCTCACTTGCTGGGTTAGCATGCACACTTTTAGCCATCTACTTTAGTATCACTGGCGTTTATTACGCTGCCATGATCGGCATGGTTTGGGCTGTTGCATTTGATTGGGCAGATGGTTTAGTTGCTCGAAAAATGAAAGGCCGTACTGGTAATGACCGCATGTTTGGTGGCCAGTTAGATTTAGTAATCGACATTGTAAGTTACGGTGTAACCCCAGCGATACTTGTCTTAAGTTTTGGAAAGTTTTCTCCAATTTTTTTACCACTGGCTTTTATTATAATAGCCGCCGCAGCGATTCGATTAAGCTACTTTAGTACCTACGGCTTATCGGGCGAATCTAAATATACTGGATTAGCTCTTGATAATAATAGCCTTATACTTGTATTTGTTTTTCTTTTTGAAAGCATTCTTCCTAGTGATTCATTCTCAGTTGTTTTTTATGTTTGCGCCCTTGCACTTGCTGCTTTAAACGTATCTCAAATAAAAACACCTAAACTTTCTGGCAACCCAAAAAATGTCGTTATTCTAGCCTTATATACACTTGGCATTAGCGGAATTTATGGCTGGAAACTTTTATAACCCCTTTTCAAACAATAGGACTGCCACCTAAGTTGGCAGACATTTAAATTTAAGAGTAATAATTATTTCATGATTGTATATACCGTAGGTACATTTGATTTACTGCATGTGGGGCACCTTGCCTTACTTGAGTACTGCAAATCTTTAGGTGGAATTCTGGCTGTTGGCGTTGCATCAGATCGCGTTGTGAATTCTTACAAACCAAATGTACCTGTTATACCTTTGGAACAAAGAATGGAAATGCTAAGAGCGCTTAGCTGCGTTGATATTGTGCGTCCTTATGATGATCTTGAATACGTTACTGGTTGCAAAGAATTGAATGCTGATATATTTGTAATTGGTGAAGACTGGGGGAAAAAACCTCATAATTTAGCTGTTGAAGCCTACCTAGCAGAAAACGGAAAGCAAATTAAACAAGTGCTTTACAACCCGCGTACATCCTCCTCTGCTATCAAGAAAAACGTGATAGCACAAAGAGGCAATGTAACAAAACTTAGTGCGGCTGTTGCGTAGTAGATTTTAAAGCACCCTATTAATACTTAAGGAGTCGGGGATCGGCTCTTTAAGTGTTAGCTACACCAACTGGCTCTTAATCATTTATTTTTCATAAGTTACACTTCAATATAAAACCTATAAAATCCTGCCACTGATAAGCTGTCACTCAAGGCCTTCATTCTTTCTATTTACTGATCTAAGTAAAATATCTAAACCTTGGAAGATCCAACCATCAATTTAATGCGTAATAAACACATACATATTAAAGAGTATGACCATGAACCCTTTATCGCCTAAAAAACTGAAACACAGTAAATGGACCGCTGTTCACCCTCAAAATAAAGAAAAACACTTTTTAATTACAAACGTAACATTTGATGAAGACGGCACAGTGATTATTTGCGAAATAGAAGCAATCCGATCACAGCGAAGCATGGAAATAGACTGGAAGACTTTAAGGAATACAAACATATGGAAACAAGGCTGGCAATAATCTATATAGTTGAAATCCAGACAGCCAGAAGTAATTATAATTACACCGCAATAATGCTAATAGATGCGTGAATAAATATTTGTTATCCGTTTTTTAATCCATCTAAAATAACGAAACCTCACACGATCACCACGATCATTTTAAATTGGCCTGTTTATACGGGGCAATAAGTCTGTCAAAGTCATACAGCAATAGCAGCACCACTTTTAAATTTAACGCTCAGAATCGCAAAATATATTTTATCTATAACAACTACGCTTCACCTCATGACTACTGGCTTTTGTCATGCAGAGTTATTCTTAACATGGGTTATCGCTTATTTAAGCCCCTACCAGTAATTTATACGTGTACGTTAAATTGTTGAACACACAATGACTGAATAACTCCCTAAGATGCTTAAAACACACGTTAAACAAAATCAGGTTGAATCGCCCGCGCCTTGGTGGCGCCATTCAATGTAAACGACCATATCGAACACCACCCAATGCCTAACGCCGCATTTTGGTAGCTGCCTCGCTTACATAAACTGCCTATAGAAAAACAAGTTATCCCCTCACCACCTACTCATTTTAAAGCGCTCAACTTGGTTTCATCTAAACCAATCTAGTTATGACCTGAGAAGTCATAGTCTAACCACAAACATGCTATTATGATCATAAGTAATGTGCATCATTTTCAAAATAGTATGTTTCAGTCATATCATTAAAATACTGATCGTTCATTACATGGACGTATCGCGCCCATAATTTAGACAGGCTAATTTGCTTATGTCTAAGTAACATGTGCGACTCATACATTTTGTTATGCCTTGTATAGATATTCTAATAATAAAAACAGTCATTAAAAATACAATGCGAGGCCTATATGAATCGTCCTTCATCAAAATCTGATACCGATACGTCGGATTCAAATACTCCTGACGGCACGTCTAAACGTTACCGCCGTTATGTTTTATTTTTATTAACCATTGTTTATGCATTCAATTTTATAGACCGACAAATATTAGTGGTGCTACAAGAGTCTATAAAAATAGACATGGATTTAAATGATGCTCAACTAGGTCTTTTAACCGGTTTTGCTTTTGCCATTTTTTATGTAAGTGTTGGTATTCCCATTGCTCGTTTGGCGGATTCAGGAAATAGAAAAAACATAGTGGCTGTATCTGTGGCCGTTTGGAGTGGTATGACCGCCCTTTCTGGTTTAACTCAAAATTACTTTCAATTATTACTCGCTCGCATTGGCGTAGGTGTGGGTGAAGCCGGTGGTAGCCCTCCTTCTCATTCAATTCTATCGGCTTATTACACAGCAAAAGAACGCGGTCGCGCCATGGCTATTTATTCCATGGGCGTCTACATTGGTATTCTTGTTGGCTATGGTATTGGCGGCTGGGTTAACCAGCATTACGGCTGGCGTATGGCCTTTTTTGCTGTAGGCATACCAGGGCTCTTAATTGCATTGCTGGTTAAATTCACGATCAGAGAACCCATCAGGGGTTTGGCTGACGGCAATACAAAAAAAGAAACCGTTACATTTAAAAATACACTGGCCTGTTTATGGCAATTGCATTCATTTCGATTTTTCACAGTAGCTGCAGGTTTAACTGCCTTTGTTAGTTATGGCGTAGGCAATTTCTTACCTTCATTCTTAGTGCGTTCTCATGGCTTCACACCTGTTGAAGTGGGCACAAGCTTGATGCTAACTGCGGGGGTTGGTGGTGCTATAGGTACATTCTTAGGTGGCTACCTTGCAGATAAATTTGGGCAAAACGATATGCGTTGGTATTTATGGGTGCCTGCTATTCCCGCTATTTTTGGCCCTCCACTTATTATTTCATCGATGTTTGTAACTGACAGCACAACAGCACTTACCCTACTATTTTTCTCTACTGTTTTAGGTGCTCTATATCTTGGCCCTGTCATCGCGATTACTCATACACTTGTATCGCCCAGTATGCGCGCCATGGCGTCTGCTATTTTATTTTTTATTCTTAACTTTATTGGTTTGGGATTAGGGCCATTAGCGGTGGGATTAATCAGTGATGCTCTGGCGCCTTCGCTGGGTACTGACTCTTTACGATACGCAATATCAGCTGCATCGCTGATGGGGTTATTATCAATGATCTTCTTTTACATAGGGGCGAGTAAGCTGCCGCAGGATATAACACGTCAGAAAGCGTAATGAACCAAAATACTTTTTAGGGCTAGAAACCAACCTAGCTCTGATTTTTATTTTAAATAACCTTGCGTAACTCAGCATTGTTAAATTACTTACGGCCCTTATCGTGGACTGAAATAATTTCTTGTTCCCCTATAAATACCATGCCTTTAAAACCCATAACCAGATAACGCATCCTCTCGGCATTACCTCCTAACAAAACAACATACCAAGAGACAAATACAGCCATTTAATCGAAATACAACCTTATTCCGTTCGTCACTTAATGATTACGACTATGCTTTAAGAGGAATGATATTGGACGACTCATGAGCAACTCACCTTTTTGGCACAACCTTTTTCGCCCAGAACATAAAGAGCGACAAACTATTTGCGAGCTCTGGCTAGAAACCCCTATATTTGAAGGCATTAGCCACAAGCAGTGTTTAAAATTAGCCAATGATATGCCTATTAGACGATATGAGATTGATGAGGCGGTATTTACCCAAGGTGAAATTGGTATTGGCACTTGCTTGATATTGAAAGGGTCGATAAATATATGTTCGGGAGACAAAGTTTTAGCGTCTCTACACGAAGGAGACTTTTTTGGTGAAGTGGCTCTGGTTATAGAATCACCCAGAACAGCCACGGCCATTGCCAGCTCAGAAAGCGAAATTGTTTTTTTCTTACGCCCTCAATTAGAACAACTTCTGTCTCAATCTCCACGCCTAGGCAGTCACTTAATGCAAAACTTAGCCAGAGTTATGGCGAACCGTTTAGGCAGTACAAATGCCTTGCTAGAAGCGCATCATGTTACTGAATAAAATATTAAATCCATTCAGTAAAGCTATATTGTCATTTACATTTTTACTGATTATTTCAGTGTTACTTATTTGGTTATTAAATCCTGTTATTGTTCCTATATTGGTTTCTTTGGTTTTATACGTCTGCCTATCCCCCTTTCACCTTTGGTTAAAAAAACTGGGATGGAGATCAGACCTTTCTGCATTATGTATTTTATTAACTTTAATTTTTTTAATCACCGTTCCTGGCAGTCTCATTTTAAGTGCTTTAAGTGAACAAATGACCTTATGGCAAAGTAAGGCAAGTACTGCAGGTCAGTCTTTAAATATTTTGTTATCCGATATCTCAAGCCTGCTTGCACAATGGCAATTTCATATTGAAGTGGATCAACTCAAATCAAATATAATGAGTGTGTTTTCCAGTGGTGATGAAACCTTATTACACTCTATCAGCGACATGCTTGTGGGCATTTCTACATCGCTATTATTGGTTCCCTTTATTACATTCTTTTTATTAAGAGATTTTGATTCTCTTCGAAATCGCCTGCTTAATGCTTTGCCTAATCGATATTTTGAACTGGGTTGGCTTATTTATTTTAAAGTAGCTGATCAAACAGAAGGTTATGTGCGAGCCGTGTTGATTCAACAATCAATACTGGCCACTGTTGCGGCCATTGGATTTTGGGTAGCAGATTTTGAAAGTCCAATTATATTAGGAGCTATTGCAGGTGTTCTTGGGTTAATACCTTATTTAGGGCCTGCACTAGGATTGATTCCACCGTTCTACCTAGTATTAGCATCGACTCCTCTTAACTACGACAGTATGTATGCTGCGGTAGCTGTAATCGGTGTGGCGTATGTAATTGATAACTTGTTTGTGATTCCACTAATTGTCGCAAAGTTTGCAAACCTGCACCCATTAATTGCTCTTTTGAGCATTATAATTTTTGGAAACTTTTTTGGGATATTAGGCATGATGGCGGCCATCCCACTCATGGCCATATCAAATATTATGCTAAGTCAGTTAATTCTGAGTTTTAACCCTCAGAAGTTTAAAGCAATAATTGTTTAATTGTACTAGATAGTCTTGAAGTTCTGCTTATTCATAAATTCAAGCCACACATCTGAATACTGATTATCAGTAATTATAATTTCATCTTTAGGCTTTAAGCCTGTTTCTACATCAGCTAGCGGCTGGATATGTACTTGGTAAGCGTGCAATAAATGATGCGACGTTAACAATGTTTCGAAATCTTGCTCCGTTACCTTCTCTTGTAAGCGCTTCAAATAAAACTCACCATTATTGCTATATATTTTATCACCAACTATGGCATGACCTAAACTGGCAAGATGCGCTCGTATTTGATGTTTTCGGCCAGTCATTAGCTCACACTCAATCAATGTGAAGTCACCATTGGTTCTTAACACCTTAAACTTGGTCCGACTCGCTTTTCCACTTTCTACTTTATGCATCTGGCATCGAATG
>JAWUVN010000025.1:0-17006 GCA_034112345.1 Bermanella sp.
CACGTTTTCTAGTACTTTAAGGTGCGTTAAATAATTTTCAGAAAAACTCATCCAAAACTGTGCACGTTTAATGGTTGGATAGTGCAGTGTTAATGATTCAAGTTCTTCGTGGTACATGCGGTAAATATTAAATGTACCTACATCTTCAGGGCAGGTGAACGATGCTTTTTTACTCATGGCATCGGTCGTGACAAATTCACCGTTTTCCCAATGGCGACATTCAGCACTGACTTCACGAATGTTAATTTCAGGGTTAAAGTTGGTAGCAAATGGGTAGCCGTGATCGCCGCCGTTTACATCAATGATGTCGATTTCTTGTATTTCATCAAAGTAATGTTTGGCAAGGTACGCGGTAAACATATTCGTGGCACCGGGATCAAAGCCACTGCCTAACAATGCTGTTAATCCTGCTTTCTGAAAACGTTCTTGGTATTCCCATTGCCATTTGTACTCAAACTTGGCGGTGTCTAGTGGTTCGTAGTTAGCCGTGTCCATGTAGTGAACGCCTGCTTCTAAGCATGCATCCATAATGGTGAGATCTTGATAAGGCAAGGCAACGTTGATCACCAAAACGGGCTGTTCTTTTTTAAGCAATGTTGCCAGTTCAGGTACGTTGTCAGCGTCTACTTGTGCTGTACGAACGGTAACGCCTGATTTTTCTTTAACGCTTGCAGCAATGGTAATGCATTTGCTTTCGGTGCGACTGGCTAAAATAATGTCGCTGAATGTTTCAGGAAGTTGTGCACATTTTTGTACAACTACATTACCCACGCCACCAGCGCCGATGATCATTACCTTGCTCATAAATTTCCCCTTTCAAAATAGGTGTAGCCATCTAGGCTGGCTTTAAACGCATTCATCATTTCTGTGCGTCGTGCCGTTGTAATTTTTCCATTACGCACGGCTTTTTCGGCACGCTTTCTAAATTCTTCGGTCATGATTTTGGTGTCGTATTCCACGTAAGACAAGACGTCAGAAATTCGATCACCTTGAATTTCTTGGGCAAAATCATAGTGTCCATCGTCATGTATGTGCACACTTACTACATGGGTGTCACCAAACAAGTTGTGTAAATCTCCTAGGGTCTCTTGGTAAGCACCTACTAAAAATACACCCAGATAATATTCTTCACCTTGCTTGATAGAATGCAATGGCAGGGTAGAAGTAAGCCCTTGTCCGGTAGTGAACTTGTCGATCTTGCCATCACAGTCGCAGGTTAAATCGGCAATTACAGCATCGTGCGTGGGTTGCTCGCTTAAACGGTGAATTGGCATAATAGGCAATACTTGGTCAATGGCCCACATGTCAGGTAATGACTGGAAGAGACTGAAGTTTCCGTAATAAATATCAGCCAGTAGCTTGGGTAAACTGGCCAGTTCGGGCGGTACGCGGTCGGCGGTTTTAATGAATGCGGCGACTTTCTGTAAAACAGATAGTGCAATGTTATCGCCCAATGCTCGTTCGGTTAGGCTGGCTTGGCCACGGCGGAACGATTCACGGATTTCATCACGATAATAAATTGCGTCGTTGTAACATTCTTGATAGTTCTTTTCTGTTATTTCAACATTTACTTGCCACAAGTTTGTAATGGCTTCACGACCTGGGTGGTCATTGGAAGAATCTAAAATCGATTGTGGTAAAGAATCGGGTAAAGGCGTGGGTAAATAATCACGCACATCTAAAATGTTGAATAACAACATTGAAGAATAGGCCACGGTGGCGCGGCCTGATTCTGTAATTAATACTGGGTGAGCAATGTCTAATGGGTTTAGGCATTCGCAAATGGTTTCAACAATGTTCACGCAATATTCATCGAGCTGGTAGTTCATGCTATTGGTGCTGTTGGTGCTGGCTCCTTCATAGTCAACGGCTAAGCCGCCACCTAAATCTAAATAGCCCATTGGTGCACCGGCTTCAATTAAACCGGTGTAAAAACGACAGGCTTCCATTACGCCGTTGCGAATATTGCGAATATTAGGAATTTGGCTGCCCAGATGGCAATGTAATAATTGTAAACAATGCAACATGTTTGCTTGTTTCAATTGATCAACAATTTTTACTAACGCGGCTGTCGATAAACCAAATATAGAACGGTCGCCACTGTCGTCATTCCAATGACCATCAACGGTTACGGTTGATCGAATACGAACGCCCAGCAATGGCTCGATGCCCAATGCGGCACTGCGCTCTAAAATAATGGGTAGCTCGGCTTGTGTTTCTAAAACAAAAATACAGGGAATGCCCATTTCTTTTGCGTATAGTCCAAGCTCTATGAATTCAGAGTCTTTGTAGCCATTACAAATAATTAAGCTTTCATTGTCTTTTAATTTGCTAAGGGCAATAATCAGTTCGGCTTTGCTGCCGGCTTCTAGACCATGATGATAGCGGCTGCCAAAATCTGTGATTTCTTCAACTACGTGGCATTGCTGATTTACTTTAATCGGAAACACGCCGCGGTAATTATTTTTGTATTCATAAGTTTTTATAGCGCGGCGAAAAGCTTCGTTTAGAGATTGAATGCGAGCATCTAATAAATTTTCAATGCGTAAGATAGCAGGCATTTCTAGGCCACGGTCTTGCATGCCTTTTATGATGTCAATCACAGGGATAGATGTGGTATTTTTTTCTTCTGTATTTTTATTTTCTAAATCTATAGGGGCGTCGTGTTTTACTTTAACGACCACATTACCTTGTTCAGATACATCAAAAAAGTCGCAGCCCCAATTTCTAATGCCATATAGTTCAGCACTATCATCAGCAGTCCAATTCTCTTGTTCAAGCTTATTATCTGTTACCACTGGTAGTACAGTCATAAACACTTCTCTAATGATTAACGGTTACTGATTTTTAGCCTGGTGTATCTTATGTATTAGTTGCTTTTTAAGGTGTCAGTAACGACAAAATTTTGCGCATTTTAGGTATGGAATAATAAATATCAAGATAAATCTTTTAGAGAAATTCACGTAATAATCATGAATGATGTGATTAATTGAATAATGATTCGAGTTAAGGTTTTAGACGAAGGTGGATTAGGTAAAGATGTAAACTGTTAAATATATTTATGGTTAGGATGAATATAATGAATCGTGCTTGTAGTAGGCATGGTACCTAGCCATTAGGTATTATTTTCTGTTTGAATATGTCTAAATGTAGCCTTGAAATAGCATAAGTAAATACTTTTCAGTGAACATAAAGATACCTTGGTACTTAATCAATACGGTCAAAACCGTAGTGACGTTCAACTTTTCCAATTGTAACTTTATAGGCTGAATATCAGGATTTCTGTTCATTCTGGTGGACGATTAGGTTTACAGGTTTTGCTTTCAGACTATAGGGCGGCCAGTTTAAGAATGCAGTCGGTTATTGAATGCTGGCTTTTATTCGTGATATTTTTTGAGCTAATAGTGGATGAAAATATCATTGCGCAGAATGGAGGTGTTGGTATCTTAGTGATTCAGCTCATTTAGTTTTGTCGCCAACTGTCGCTCATAATGAGTTCTAGTTGTTTACGAGCATTAGCAGGGTTAAGTAAATCTTTCTTTTCAATCATTTCGCATTCATCGCCGATCATTTCATCCAAAGTGGAAGGATAAAGACGACAGTCGTCGGGGCGGTCAAAATAAATATCACAGCTGTAGCGAATCTTGTGTGCAGGGCTTTCTTCTTTTTTTAGAAATGGGCAAAGCGTTAGAGTATTACCCGATTTTGGATCTACCCAAATGTTACCATTTTTTGTGTAAGCATAAATATCAGGGCGGTGCTCATCCCAAAATTCGATTTCACTTTTTTCTGCAGATAACTGACCATTGCTGTATTTGATGCAGCATTTCCCGCAAGAGTTACAATCTTTCAAAGGGTTGCCATTTTAATAAAGTGAGCGAATGAATTTTAAAGGTAACTAAAAAGCCCCAATCATAAATACACATTAATGCATTTTGATTGGGGCTTTTCATAATCGCGATTAGATTAAGTGCCTAGACAGGCTTACAGCTTATCTATTACCGCTTCTAAATTGGCAACGGTACGATCAACGTTGTGCAACTTATCCAAACCAAACAAGCCAATGCGGAATGTTTTAAAGTCAGCCGGTTCATCAACCATTAACGGTACGCCAGCTGCTGCTTGCATGCCTTGGGCTGCAAATGCACTGCCGTTTTGCATGCTTGCTTCAGTGGTGTAGTTAACCACAACACCTGGGGCTTTAAAGCCGTCAGCGGCAACACTTTTAATGCCTTTGCTTTCTAGCATGGCGCGGGCTTTTTGGCCTAGCTCAATTTGCTCGGCTTTCACTTTGTCAAAACCGTATTCTTTGGTTTCTAACATGGTGTCACGGAAAGCAGTTAATGCATCGGTTGGCATGGTAGCGTGGTAAGCATGGCCACCATTTAGGTAGGCTTGCATGATGCTGTGCCATTTTTTAAGGTCGCATGCAAAGCTGTTGCTTGTGGTGTTTTCTAATAACGCTAACGCGTCATTGTTAAGCATTACCAGTGCGGCACACGGTGATGCGCTCCAGCCTTTTTGTGGAGCGCTGATTAATATGTCGATGCCCACTTCTTTCATGTCTACCCATACTGTACCAGACGCTATGCAATCCAATACAAATAGGCCACCCACTGAATGCACAGCATCAGCAACGGCTTTAAGGTAGTCATCTGGCAAGATCATGCCTGATGCTGTTTCTACGTGAGGGGCAAACACCATATCTGGCTTTTCAGCTTTAATAGTGGCCACAACTTCATCAATAGGTGCAGGTGCAAAAGGCGCTTGCGAACCTTCTTCTGTTTGACGAGCTTTTAAAACGATTTCAGACGATGGCAAACCAGCCATGTCGAAGATTTGGCTCCAGCGGAAGCTGAAAAAGCCATTACGGATCACTAGGCATTTTTTATCTTGTGCGAATTGACGTGCAACCGCTTCCATTCCGAATGTGCCGCCACCAGGAACCACAACCACGCCATCCGCGTTGTATACGTCTTTTAGGGTGTTTGAAATGTCATTCATCACACCTTGAAACGTTTTAGACATGTGGTTTAAAGAGCGGTCAGTGAATACAACTGAGTATTCTAATAAACCATCTGGATCAACGTTTGGTAATAGGCCAGCCATGGGGTGTTCCTTCTTTATGTAGTCTCTGACATAGCTTAGTCAGATGAATTTGTTTGGTGTAACAATAATAGGGCCTAATTAGAAAAGACTCTGCCATGGGTGTAAAGGGCTTAGACTGATTATCTTGCAAATATCCCCCTGTGGGTAGATAACCCGTAAACTCAATCGTTTAAAGTTTGGCTATGATTAAGCGATAAACGCGACATTAACCGCTTATACCAATGCATTTACTCAATATGGAATCGAACATGATCAATAATCGGTGTTCGGCTTATTACACAGCCACTGTTAACCAAGAAAGCGATTACCCAGAATTAGAAGGGGATATCCGAGTGGACGTGGCCATAGTCGGGGGTGGCTTTACGGGCATTAATACGGCATTAGAACTGGCTGAAAAAGGGTTAAAGGTTGCGGTAATCGAAGCTGAAAAAGTGGCTTACGGAGCAACCGGCCGAAATGGCGGCCAAGTAACCGGAAGTTTGTCGGGTGACGAAGCCATGCGTAAGCAAATGCGTAAAAAGCTGGGTACTGGTGTAGATGATTTTATATGGAACTTGCGCTTTAGAGGGCATGACATTATTAAAAGTCGTGTTGAAAAGTACGGTATTGACTGCGATTTAAAATTTGGTCATTTACACGCGGCTTATAAGCCAAGCCACATGGGCGAGCTGCAAGCCAACTACGATGAGGCGGTGAAACATGGCATGGGCGACCAAGTTGAGTTATTAAGCCGCGAACAGATGCCTGAGTTTTTAGAAACCGATATTTATCACGGCGCTTTGTACAACAAAAAGAACATGCACCTGCATTCGTTAAACTTATGCTTGGGTGAAGCCAGAGCTGCAGAATCTCTTGGTGCGGTTATTTTTGAAAACTCTCCTGTGATTGATATCGACCACGGAAATTCTGCTGCGGGCAGGCTGCCTAAAGTAATTACCAAAAAAGGCACGGTAACGGCTAACTCAGTGATGCTGGCGGGTAATGCATATCACCGTTTAGAGCGCTTAAAAATGAGCGGGAAGATATTTCCAGCAGCAGGGGGCATAGTCACAACCGAGCCATTGGGCGATGAAATCGCAAGCATGATTAACCCAAAAGATGTGGCCGTTTATGATTGCCGTTTTGTATTGGATTATTATCGTATGACCGCCGACAAGCGTTTGTTGTTTGGTGGTGGTGCTAATTACAGTGGCCGTCCGTCGCGCGACATAGAAGCCGAAATGCGCCCTGCGCTTGAAAAAACCTTCCCACGATTAAAAGGTGTGAAAATTGATTTTCAATGGAGTGGCATGATGGGTGTAGTGATCAACCGGATTCCGCAGCTTGGCAAATTATCCGATAACGTATTTTACGCACAAGGGTATTCAGGGCATGGCATTGCGACCACGCACATAGTGAGCGAGATCATGGCCAATGCCATAACAGGTCAGCTAGAGGACTATGATACCTTTGCTCAGTGTAAGCACATTAGAATTCCTGGCAGTGAATGGGTGGGCAATCAATTTTTAGCCGTTGGTATGTGGTATTACTTATTAATGGAAAAACTTCGTTAAGAGTGAGTCGCGTTGATCTCAGGATCAACGCTTAAGGCTGTGCATACTTCTAAATTATCAGGCGCATGTAAGGTATTTTATGCCTTGATGCTCTCCCAAAATTCATGGGCACAATTAACAAATTCACCAGGGCTTTCTACTTGGGGGTAATGCCCCGTATCGGTTAATCGATCAATACTAGGATTAGGTATTAGCTCTTGATAGCGTTTTACCATGTGTTCACCGCTAATCGGATCTAGAGTGCCATCAATTAAGTGGATGGGCGTTTGTGAATGCTGCATGCCACTCACCCATCGAGACCTGTATTTACGTCGCTCAAGCATATAGCTAATTAGCTTGTGCATAACTTTTACACCCTGCTTGTGGTTAAGCATGTTCCAGTAGGTTTTAAGTTCTTGTTCAGGCAGAGCCTTGGCGCAGATATGATCGAATGTGGCAGAGAACTTAGCGTAAGTGGTGAGCTTACTGATTAAAAAACCGATGGGGCTGAGCAATAGCTTTTGAATGAATACAGGCTTATGGGTCTCAGGGAATAAGCCACCATTACTGAATACGACTGATTGAATATCGTGTGTTATGGCGTCTCTGGCCAATAGTTCTTGTGCAACTGTGTCGCCATAGTCATGGGCCAAAATATGATATTGCTGAATATTCAGCTTATCTAGCAAGGTTTGAAATAGGTCAGCCTGCTGCATAATGGAATAGGCTTGAACCGGCTTGTCACTGAAGCCAAACCCCAGCATATCTAAGGTAACCAGCTGAAATCGTGTGGCTAGAGATTCCCAAATCTTACTCCAATCCCAGCTGCAGGTTGGAAAGCCATGGATCAGCACTAAAACAGGTTTATTGGATTCATGGTTGAGTTGAGAGCGGTAGAATAGCTGATGGCCATGACTTTCAAAAAAGTCTCCGTTAGCCTGCCATTGATCAATCGTTTCCATGCATCACCTTTTTATTTTTTATTGAGTTTACGGCAATACTCTAATCTTAAGGCTGTAAAACGGGCCGTAATTATGACCTCTTGTGCCTAACACCCTCAGATTAGCCTGTTTGAGAGGATTTATCCGTCATTATAGGGTTGGTTTCTGCGTGGCTGTATTCGCCACTAAGGTTGCTCCATTCACGCTCGATATGGTGTATCATTGCTTTAATCTCAATAATCCAATCTTATTCAATTTACGGTGATATATGTCCAAGTTCTTCTACAAAGGCAAATCGATGAAAAAGCCAGACCATAAGAGTCCGTCTTTTGAAGTAACAGCAACAGTACGTTTAGGCACAGATAAAGCGCCAGCCGTAATCAGTGTTCAAACAGAAGCCCGTAAAGAAGAACTTATCCAGACGTTTTTAGAACATGGCTGGGCAAGCAAAATTGACGTAAACCCAGAGCAAGAAGAAAACATTCGCGATCTAGAAATTTTATTAGAACGTGAAAACGCTGCTCAAGCGGTTTCTAAAAAAGAAGCCAACCGAAATGATCCATGCCCATGTGGTAGTGGTAAAAAATACAAGAAATGCTGTGGTGCATAATTTGCTTTGAGTAAATTGTATGTCTCATAAAAAGCGAGCCAGGTGCTCGCTTTTTTATTGCCTGTTATTTGTAGTGATGATTCAAGATGGCTAATGCCATTATAAAATATAAGGCAATTTCTTAGAGGGTTTGGACATATTCAATATAATTTTCTGAATACAAAGAAAGGTATAAGTGGAATGCAAATTACTCCTACTTACAATACTAGTATCAGCCTTTAAATATGCCCTAGTTTTTATAGATAATCATTGGCAGTATGCTGTTATGTACTTATACTTTGTCTTATTAAATAAGACCCTCACAATCAATTCGTAATAATCAGCCATTAACGTATTGAAGAATATGAGTGCGGTTTCTAACATTAAAACAACCCATAAGGAATGCAGTTATGAAAGGTGATACACAAGTCATCAAGTTACTGAATTCAGTTTTAGAAAATGAATTGGTTTCAATCAATCAGTACTTTTTACATGCCCGCATGTTTAAAAACTGGGGTTTGAATGCACTGGATAAAAAAGAATACAAAAAATCTATTAAAGATATGAAGCAAGCCGATAAAATTATCGAGCGAATCTTATTTTTAGAAGGCCTTCCAAATTTACAAAAATTGGGTCGTCTTAATATTGGTGAAAACACCAAAGAAATGCTGGAATGTGATCTTAAGCTACAAGATCTAAGCTTAAAAGATTTAAGAGATGGCATTGTGCTGTGCGAATCCGTATCGGATTATGTCACTCGCGATATGTTGGCTGAAATACTGGAATACGAAGAAGAGCACTTTGATTGGATTGAAACCCAGTTGGGCCTAATCAAGCAAGTGACCATTGAAAACTACATGCAATCTATGATGCATGGCGAATAACCAAACTGGAGAATAGTGATGAAAGGTAATCAAAAAGTAATTGATACATTAAATTCATTGTTAGCCGGCGAGCTAACCGCAATGGATCAATACTTCATACACTCACGAGTATATGAAGACTGGGGCTTGAGTAAATTATACGAACGTATTGCCCATGAAATGGAAGATGAAACCGGACACGCCGATCAAATGATCAAACGTATCCTGTTTTTAGAGGGCTTTCCTGATTTAGCCACACGTGAACCTTTGAATGTAGGTAAAACAGTCGAAGACATGTTGAAAAACGACCTTGCGCTTGAATACGCAGTGGTTAAAAACCTTAAAGATGCCATTGCCGTATGCGAGACCGAAAAAGATTTTGAAACTCGCGCCATGCTGGTTAAACAGTTAGAAGACACAGAAGAAGATCATACACATTGGCTAGAGCAGCAACTGGGTTTGATTGAGAAAATTGGTATTCATAACTACTTACAAGCTATGATGTAAGTACGCATTACAAGCAATCAGTTACAGCAATAAAAAAAGCCCTGGGCGTTAACCTAGGGCTTTTTTTTGAGCAATCATTCGTCGTATGTTAAGACTAGAAATGAAAGTACTTGCTCAATTTTCGAATGATATATTCGATAGTGTTAAAGCTATTGGTACTTTTTAAGCTCTTCCCAGAACAATGCATCAAATGCCAGCAGCTTGTTATAGCGAATCATGTGTTGATTCTCGCTCACGTACTCTGCTCCACGTTCCGAATACTTAATTAATCCCGTTGCCATGATCACACCATCAGGCTTTTTACTTTGGCTCCATGCTTCTCGTCTTACTTGGCGTAACTGCTTATATGCTGCACTGGTATTAAGGTTGTGTATGTAACCTTTAACTGAATCAAACGGGCTATCAAACTCTTTTACTTCATGGCTTGCGCCAGTGTCACGTTGGCTGGGTTTGATGCCACAGCCTTCGGTGTAGCACCACTGACCAAAGTAATTACTGCCGTCGGTGGCAAAACGTGAGGTGCCCCAAGCAGATTCGTTTGCTGCCTGAGCTAAAACAAGCGAAGGTGGAACCACACCAATTTTTGTATCAATTTTAATTGCGCAGTTTTTATCGGGGGTGGCGCACTTCACCTTGTAGAGTTTGGCTGTGGATTTTATTTCATCAACTTGAGAATCGGTTAGTTTATTAGATTGAATTGACCATGATTTAAGAAGCTTTTTTTCTTCTAGTACTTGTCTATTTGCTTCTAGAGTCAGTGGGTAAAGGTATGCAAAAAATGCATCTTTCTTTTGTTGGGTGTTCTCTATACTTTTGAAGTCAGGTGGAGTCACTTGCTCGCTGGTTAGATCGCCACAATCAGAGCAGGGGCTACAACCTGATAGTAAAACAGCTAACAATGATGTGGTTATGATTAAATATTTCATAGTCCCTCTTTGGTTATGATTTAATAATTATGTGTTTGGTAGGAGTATCTACGATACAGAATAGTCGGATGAATTTATATTCATTTAAATTGGGCCACCCAGATGACGATGTTATGGTGCAGTAATTTGAACCATTTAAATAGGAATGTTGGCTTTATCTTGTGTCAGATACATTAAATGATGCCGACCTCTAATGAATGCGGTTTTTAGATGCGCTACATCATAGAAATCGAATGCTAAAAAAGCCCTCAAGTGCGAACAAGAGGACTTTTGTATATCCATGCATTTTTCAGTAAATGCCGGATTAGAGTGAGTTATAAAATAAAACGGCTTAAGTCTTCATCTTCTGCAATCTCGCCTAGGTGCTCTTCTACAAACGCTGCGTTAATTTGCAGTGGGTTTGTTGAATATTGAGTCGCTAGGCTTTCAGCGTCAAAGCTCACTTTTTCTAGTAAGCGTTCCATCATAGTATGCAAGCGACGGGCACCGATATTCTCTGTGGTTTCGTTTACTTTAAATGCAGTTTGAGCCAGCTGTTCGATGCCGTCTTCAACAAATTCAACGTTTAAACCTTCTGTGCTTAGCAGGGCTTTATATTGCTCGGTTAACGACGCTTTTGGCTCAGTTAATATACGTTTAAAATCATCTGGAGTAAGCGCTTGTAGCTCGACGCGTATAGGCAATCGACCTTGAAGTTCAGGAATCAAATCCGATGGCTTGCTCATGCTGAACGCACCAGACGCAATAAATAATATATGGTCGGTTTTGATCATGCCGTATTTAGTGCTAACGGTGCAGCCTTCAATTAGAGGCAGTAGATCGCGCTGCACACCTTCGCGGCTAACATCACCGCCGCCACCGCTTTCTTGGCGCTTGGCGACCTTATCAATTTCATCAAGGAAAACAATGCCGTTTTGTTCAACCATGTCAGCGGCTTTGGCTTTTAGATCGTCGATGTTAAGCATGTTGTGAGCTTCTTCATCTTGAACCAGTTTTAGCGCATCTTTCACTTTCATTTTGCGCGTATTACTTTTTCCAGTTCCCATGCTGCTGAACATGTTTTGAATTTGGTTAGTCATGTCTTCCATGCCAGGAGGAGCCATGATTTCTACGCCTACCTGAGGAGCAGTTACATCAATTTCAATTTCCTTGTCATCCATGTCGCCGTTTAATATTTTCTTACGGAACATAGCACGAGTGGCATTTTCTTCTGGCTTGGTGGCTTCTTCACCAAAACCTGGGCGGGCAGGTGCTAGTAGGCAATCTAGAATTCGTTCTAGAGCGGCATCTTTTGCGCGTTCAGCAACGGCATCTACTTCTTGCTCTCGTAACATTTTAAAGCCAGTTTCAACTAGGTCGCGAATAATGGTTTCAACATCACGGCCTACATAACCCACTTCCGTAAATTTGGTGGCCTCGACTTTAATAAAAGGCGCATTAGATAGCTTGGCTAAGCGACGGGCTATTTCAGTTTTACCCACACCGGTTGGGCCAATCATCAAAATATTTTTAGGGGTGATTTCTTCGCGCATTTCAAGCGGTAGTTGCATACGACGCCAGCGGTTACGAAGCGCAATGGCCACGCTGCGTTTAGCATCGGCTTGACCAACAATGTGTCGGTCTAGCTCTTTTACAATTTGTGCTGGGGTCAAATCTTTATCTATGTCAGTCGTCATAATTTTAAATTCTTTTGCTTATTCTTTTGGACGCAATTTATTTTTTAGCGGGCTTTGCGATGTCGATTTTTTCGATGGTCACATTGTGGTTGGTAAACACACAAATATCACCAGCAATGGCCAAGCCTTTTTTAACAATGTCTTCAGCAGATAGATCAGTGTTTTCAAATAATGCTTTAGCAGCCGCTAGAGCAAAGTTACCGCCACTGCCCACTGAAATTACGCCATTTTCAGGTTCTAGCACGTCACCGTTACCGGTAATGGTTAGCGTGGCGGTTTCATCGGCTACTATTAATATGGCTTCTAGTTTTCTGAGGGCGCGATCACTTCGCCATTCTTTGGCCAGTTCAACGGCCGAGCGAGTTAAATGCCCTGAATGCTTTTGAAGGTGTGCTTCAAATTTTTCGAATAAGGTGAAGGCATCAGCAGTTGCACCGGCAAAACCTGCAATGACTTTGTCATTGTATAAACGGCGAACTTTACGGGCATTACCCTTCATTACGGTATTGCCTAAACTAACTTGGCCGTCTCCGCCCATTACTACTTCGTCTTCGCGGCGTACGCTTAATATTGTTGTCATGGTATATAGATGCTTATGAATCAGACAGAACTAAGGTTATGGGGTCGGTATGATGAACTTCAAGGGTTAATAAATTTTGTGAGTGGCAAAATAGTAAAGGTAATTAGAAATTACGTGCCATTTATTTGGCGTTAATTACCTGTCTGAGCGCCATTATTACTAATGAACTAGCATTGAAGGGCGTTGTTTTTAAGGCCTTCTAAACAAGACTGATAATCAGTGTCCATATTACGAACAAAACCCATTGGTCTGGATTTTGGGTGATATAGTGGAATGAACTGTGCTTACGGGTGCTACAGATATGCTTTAGGATGCAGTGTTAAATGGATGTTAACAACCAAGTGGTCATCAAAACATACGAGAGAAAAGATCTTAGTTACTTCGATCTCATTCAATCCTTGACGTGTATTGAGATGACATCAACACCCTTGTCAGGTGATGCTTTAATTGAGGCAGACGTGGTGGATTTTGGTCCATTACTGATAAATAAGCGAAGCAATACTTGCTCTTCTATAGAAGAAATTCAATTTGGGCGTCATACCATAGGGTTTCAATTGCCCGTGGCCGATTCAGGTGCCGTTCTCGATTTTTTAAATTTACCTGGCGGTGATCATAATAATCCATTCCAACCTGAGGGTGGCTTTGCGCAATGGTTTATTTCTGAGCAAACCCCCACTTATCATGTGCAAGTAGATGCGCGTTGGTTAAAAAAGGTATTGGGTTCTCAGGCGGTTAAAGATTATAGCGAGTTATGCAAGGTGTCATCGCGTAAAGCGTATGATGCAGAGGTTTTATTAGTCGTTGCAGGGGCTGTTCAGCATGCAATGGATGTGGCGAAAGAAAGTGTTAAATCGCAGATCCCAATCAGTGCATCGCATTTAGAATCGCTAGTCACTGATATTCTTCTTCCGTGCATCATGTCGGATTTAGAGGATGTTAAATCCAGTACTCGCCAAAAGATTTTAAGCAAAGCTTTAGATTACATTCGCGACAATCACACCACACCAATTCGCTTAAGTGAAGTGGCAAGTTTTGTTGCTACCTCGTGTCGTAATTTGCAAATAGTGTTTAAGCGAGAGCTAGGTGTTACCCCTAGCCGCTATATCCAACAATTTAGACTGCATCGCTTTCGTCATCGTTTAGTGTGTTCTAACAGTGTTGCCGAAGCAGCATATAGCAGTGGCTTTAAACACTTGAGTCGCTTAACTGAGCAGTATGCAAAGGTCTTTGATAAATACCCATCCGAAGACTTACAAATAAAAAGTGATTTAAAGCTGGATGTCGGGCTTCACTTTGAATAGCGATTTAACAATCGTAATTTCATGGTTATCAAAATTGATAGCCAACTCCTAGAGCCACCCTTTCTGTAAAATCTGATTTTGTTAGCGGACTCTCTTCTATCTGCTTTCCATGTTTGTAGTAACGCCACATGGCAACAGCAGACCAAGATTCATTAATGTCGTATACAGCCAGTAATTCTATCTCTTTTGTTAGGTCTGCTTTAGCGCTGTAGTTCTGTGTGCCGAAGTAATAATCGGTTAATGCTTCGCTTTGATATTGCAGTGCCAGCGTTGAAATAATCCTTAAGTCTTTGTAAAAAAATCGCTTGTAAATGGCTGCTTCATATTCTTGCCCCTTGTGTGTGCTGCTTATGTCTTGCAGTAGACTGAACTGAGAGACGAACCCTTTACCCAGAGGTTTAGAAAATTGTAGTCCAGCTTCTATACTTTTTTCACGGGTCTTTGTGGTTAGGTTGGTATTGTCGGCGTCTAAAAATTGGTGTGTACGAAACTGGCCTAAAGCAGAGAGGCTGCCAAACCCGAAGCGTTTAATAACTGTGCCTGCGCGATTACCTTCTATAAATACTTTGCCTAATCGGCCAAATATTAGCAGGCTGGGATGATAGTCGGTAGAGACCTGTTCGTATGGTAAGCGTTCTTGGGTGATTGCGCCGGAGACTAAGCCATTAAATTGAGGTAATTGCCAAGGTGTATCAGAAGCAAATACGTTAGCTGAGAAGGCAGCATAAGAAATTAAGATCAAAATGTAGAGTGACTTGAGGTGTTTCATACTAGGCCCCTTAGCTAGATTCTAGATTAGGGGCCTGTATTGTAGATAAGTTCCGTTACGGCAGGGATTGTTTAATCTCTACTGCTTGAATGCCCATGTCAGCGAGCTGGTCTTGTGCTTTGTTCATTTGTGAGCGATTCACAAACGGCCCTGTAAACACACGGAACCAAGCACTGCCGTTAATGTTTGCGCTTTCAATTTGGGCGGTTAGGCCATTTAGTAAAAGCTGAGCTTTTTGTCGGTCAGCGCTTACCATGCTTTTAAACGATCCTGTTTTTAAACGGTACTGAATTTTATTGCCGTCTTTGTCTGTGCCCTTAGGTGTTGATTTGTATTCTTTAACTTCTTCAACCGCCACTTCTTTGTTTTCTAAAATTTCAAAAAACTCGTAGTTATTCACCGCCTTATTCACGGTGTCGGTTTTAGCCGCTTCAGGCAATTCACCCTTTAAAACATCCTGCACCGCTTTGTTCGCTGCGCTTTTTGCTCTATCGGTTAAATCGTTTTTTGCTTGAGTCGCTTTTTCAGTTAACGACTCAGTGATTTTATCAATGTCATCACCAGCCGGAACCGTGGTGAGATAAAACAAAAAACCAGCAAAGCTTAAAGCCACTAGGGGTGTGAATATCCACACCCAGCGCGGTGCGCCATTAGAAGCCATTAGCGTTGTCCCTTTGAGCTATGTAATAAAAAAGCCATTACATTTCCTCAGGAGCGCTGATGCCCAATAGATCTAAGCCGTTCAAGATAACTTGGCGAGTGGCTTGCGTTAATGCGATACGGGCATCACGTAGGTCTGCATCATCAACGATTGTTTTATGTGCGTTGTAATAGCCATGGAAGTCGCTGGCCAGTTCATACAGGTAGTTTGCAATCATGTAAGGGGCGTTAGATGTACCCGCTGCCTTAACTACTTCTGGGAACTTGCCAAGGTTATTGGCTAATAGTTTTTCGTGATCTTCAGTTAAGCGGTCTAGTTTGGCTAGGCCGTTAGCTTGATCCCAAACCAGGTCTTCTGATTTCATCTTGCGTAAGATGCTGCAAATACGCGCATGTGCATATTGAATGTAATACACAGGATTGTCGTTTGATTGGCTTAATGCTAAATCGATATCAAAAGTTAGCTGTGAGCTTGGTGCGCGTGCCGCTAAGAAATAACGAGTGGCATCAAGGCCTACTTGGTCAATCAAATCACGCAAGGTGACGTAGCTGCCAGCACGCTTAGAGATTTTCACTTCTTCGCCGCCTTTCATTACGGTTACCATTTGGTGTAACACGTAATCAGGCCAGCCTTCAGGAATGTCCATGTTCAATGCTTGTAAACCAGCACGTACACGAGTGATTGTAGAGTGGTGATCAGCACCTTGTTCGTTGATCACACGGGCAAAGCCGCGCTGCCATTTGTCTAGGTGGTAAGCCACGTCGGGTACAAAGTAAGTGTAGCCGCCGTCTGTCTTGCGCATTACACGGTCTTTATCATCACCAAATTCGGTGGTCTTTAACCAAAGGGCGCCGCCGTCTTCGTAAGTGAAACCATTTTTAATTAATGCTTGAACCGCTTCTTCAACTTTACCTTCTGAGTAAAGCGAGCTTTCTAAAAAGTACACGTCAAAGTCTACTTCAAATGCTTTTAAATCTAAGTCTTGTTCACGGCGTAAATACGCAACTGCAAAATGACGCAAGCCATCAAGGTCGTCAGCGTCTTTCGTGCCTGTGAAACTTTGGTCAGCAGACTCAACCGTTTCGCCTTTCATAAAGCTTTCAGCTAATTCAACAATGTACTGACCTTGGTAGCCATTTTCTGGCCAAGTAGCATCGCCAGGGCCAAAGCCTTTACAGCGTGCTTGAACCGATAACGCAAGGTTATCAATTTGTGCGCCGGCGTCATTATAGTAAAACTCACGAGTGGTATCCCAGCCATTAGCAATCAATAGGCGGCTAATACAATCGCCTACTGCCGCACCACGGCCATGACCTACGTGCAGCGGGCCAGTTGGGTTGGCGGATACAAATTCAACTTGTACCTTTTGGCCTTTACCTGAATCGTTGTGGCCAAATTTATTACCGGCTTTAAAGATTGCATCAACCACAGACAAGCTGGCGGCTTCGGTTACAAAAAAGTTAATAAAGCCTGGGCCTGCAATTTCAGCCTTTTTAAGAATTGGGCTATCCGGTAGGGCGTTAATGATTACTTCAGCCCAATCACGTGGCTT
>JAWUVN010000026.1:0-39933 GCA_034112345.1 Bermanella sp.
TGTTCAATAGCGTCTGATTCATGATCAGTGCTCTTAAACCAATCAATTGATCTGTCAAAATCTTTAAATGTACCGGCCACCCTAGGGTCTCGATAACTATAAAACTTAAATGCTCCATTAGCGCTATCCTGACTGGCGCCACCACCATAGGCCCCGCCCTGCTCTCGAATAGCGGTATGTAAAAATCCATTCTTTAATACTCCAGCTAAAATACTGAGTGCTGGAGCATCAGCATGATTAGGTCCAACAGTTGGATAAACCTTAGAGCAAAAATTAGACTGCCCAGGTACAACCCAAGCTTGCTTCACTTTTGAACTGTGTGCAGCCAATACAAGAGTACCTTCACTTGCCCCTACATCTTTCTTCCACTCTGTATTAAGTATGTGCTTTAAATCGCTAAGATTGCTTTTATCTGACACAGCTAGATACTCGGATTTAGCCGCGTTAATTTTTTTGTATAAGCACTGTAGTTTTTCGCAAAGCTCATTTAACTTTGTACTATCTTCACTATCGCGAACCATCTCACGTAAACGTAGTAAAGCTGGCAAGCCTGATACTCTATCTGACAAATTTGAAACAGCTGAAATACCTGATGACGCAATACTCATCGCAAGACTATGACCCTGACCAGAAATTGACTGCTCTTTACGACTTAAACTTTGGGCTAATAAATCTTTAATACGAGCGGAATTTATAAAGTTTGCCGTTAGCAATGTATCTTCAATCAAAGAAATGAACGCTTTATGCTTACGACTCAGCGCCTTACCCGAAAGAGTCCAGTACGCAATTACGTTCTTGCTATCTGTAATATCTTCTCTAATAGTTGAAAATGCCGAAATACCGCCAACATCTAAAGATTGCCTATGCTGAACTTCCATGTAATCAGAATTATTTAAGCCAACTTCGGTCAAATAACTGGTGATCATAGGCAATAGCAATAACTCATCAGCCGATAAATTAGGCAACCTTTTTACTACTTGAAAATAACTAACGCCATTTGTACCCTGTTCGAAACACTCAACATTTTGTGCGTTCAATATCTCGAAGTATTCTCCTGTTGGCACATGCAACGAATCAGAAACATCTTCAAGACCAACTTTTGGCAATATTGATTCATCATCTTTCTGGAGTTGTCGTTCTTTAAGCTCTACGCCCTGAGTGACAATTCTCTTGACGTCAGAGTCTGTCAAGTTATCTCTGATTGCTTTTAATGCATCTTGTTCCGCATTAAGTTTATTTTTTTCTAAATTAAGATCCGGTTTAAAAGTCAGCGTTACACGGTGGTTATTGTTAATTAGATATTTTTCAATCAATCCTTTTACGAAACCTTTCTGACCAGCCTTTTCTCTTAAGCGATCAAGCTCTGGATCTAAATCCAGCAAAGCAACCGGGTCGCTATGATGCGTACATGCCGATATAGCTGATAGGATAATTTGAAGACCAAATGGATAACCATCACCACCAACCTCTCTTTGGCTTAACTCTAATTGATGCAGCACAGATTCAACTTGCTCCTCACTTACACCGTCAATACATACTTGCTTTAGTGTATTAAGAATCAATTCTTCAACGTCATCTCGATTGACAGCCTCACTACCTTCGATACCACAAACAAAACACATTTCCTTATTCGTATCTTCTAAGCCACATAGTGGGCTTGGGGCTAAACCAAGATCTGAAGTTTCCAGTGCATGCCTTAAAGGTGAGCTACTGTTTTCCAGTAACAAGCTGGATAAAAAGTGAGCTTCCAACTGTTCCTCTAGATTAATACTCTGCCCTAACAACCAACCCATAACATGATGAGTTTGCTTATCTGGTTGATTAAACGCATAACTCTCTTCAACCCTTATTGGTGAGAAGTATCGTTTTTCATCTCTTACTTGAATCTTGTTATTTGATTTTTCAAATTGATCTAGGTATTCGGAAAATTTATCATGATGCTCGGACGCAGGTATATCGCCATAGGTCATGATAATTGAGTTGCTTGGGTGATAGTGCTTTGAATAAAAATCTTTAAGCTCATCGTAACTTAAATCAAGGATGGCCTCAGGATCTCCACCACTATTAAAGTGGTAGGTATTGGTAGGATACAAATATTTAGTAAGGGTTTGCCATAGCTGACTAGGCACACTGCTCATCGCACCTTTCATTTCATTGTAAACGACACCTTTATGCATCAGGTTGCTTTCAGGGTTTGCTGGATCTTCAAACTCTAATCGGTGCCCTTCCTGAAGGAAGTCTTGCTCATTTAATGACGCATAAAACACAGCATCTAGATAAACTGATAGCAAGTTATTGAAGTCTTTTTTATTTTTTGAAGCAAACGGATAAGCGGTCCAATCACTAGATGTGAACGCATTCATGAATGTATTTAAAGATCGACGAATCATCATGAAAAACGGATCTCTTACTGGGTAGTTTTTACTGCCACAAAGTGCGGTATGCTCCAGTATGTGTGCAACGCCAGTAGAATCCATTGGCATGGTTCTTAAGGCGACAAGAAATACGTTTTCATCATTTTCACTGGCCAAGTGGTAATGCTTAGCGCCAGTTTGAATGTGATCGTATTCCTCAACAACCACATTTAAAGAATCTATTTTTTGTGTGCGAACCAGTTTAAAACTTGAATGAGCCATTAGTGCCCTAACCTTAGTTGGTCTTGCAAATGTATGGTAACAAGAATACCTTAAATCGAGCTGAATGAGAGCCATTTACAACAAAAATCAGGGCTATACCAGTAAATTTCATATAAGTGATCAAAAAAAGAACTGGTTTAGATGCCTATTAATTATTATTAAGGTATAAAAATGAAAAAACCCCTTTCATTAATATGAAAAGGGTTTTGAAATCGTTTAACAATTGTCTTACAGGGCTAAACCTTGAATTGACCTGTAATCTTTCTTAAATTCGCCGATATTGCTAGCAAGGATTCACTTGCTGCCTCAACCTCATGAACATTTTTAACCGCTGCATCGGCGTTTGCTCGTATACCATCCACATTGGTCTTGATGTCGTTACTTACTTTTTCTTGTTCTCCGGTGGCAGATGCTATTTCGGTATTCATTTCTGTAATAGAACCAACTTTCTCAGTAATAGTTGCAAGTGAAGCATCTGTTTTAGCGGCCTGCTCAACACTGGCCTTAGCTTGCTCCTGACTATGAGACATTACTTCTGCGGCACTTCTAGCCGCTGTTTGCAGTTCTTCAATAACACGTTGAATTTCTTGTGTAGAGTCCTGTGTTCTTGAAGCGAGTGTTCGAACCTCATCAGCCACAACAGCAAAGCCTCTGCCTTGTTCGCCAGCTCGAGCAGCCTCAATGGCTGCGTTCAATGCTAGAAGGTTTGTTTGCTCGGCAATGCCTTTAATAACATCGAGGATAGTACCCACATTCTCGGTATCGGACTCTAGCTTACCAATAACCTTGGCAGCACGCTCGACCTCGCTAGCAAGATCATTAATAGACTCAACCGATTGAGTAACAACACTTCTACCTGCTTTTGCTTCTGCATCCGCTTCTTTAGCGGCATCGGCAGCACTCGAAGCGTTTTGAGCCACGTTTTGTACGCTACTAAACATCTCATCTACGGATCGAGTTACCTCATCTGTTGCTTTACTCTGCTGATCTGTAATCTCACTTGTTTTAGTTGTCATCACGCCTAAATCATCTGAGACGGCTGCAAGCGGAGCGATGGAATTAACAACTTCATTAATGCTCTCATGTAATTTATCCATAAAGAGGTTAAACCAATGAATCAGGTCTCCAATTTCATCTTTACTATCTTGGGTGATACGCTTGGTTAAATCACCCTCTCCTTGCGCAATATCCTTCAAAGAAACAAGCATGGTGTTCAGATTGCGGGTTATCAGTATTACGATGCTAGCACTGATTAAAATAATCGTTAGGATTGCCACAACACTTAAAGTTAGACTTGTTACCAGTGCTTGATTAGTTGCTTCATTAGACTCTGATACAGTTTCAGAGAAAGCTTTAAGTGAAGTTTCATTGAACTCACCAAGACGACGCTTCGTTTTTGTCAGTGTCTCATTCATTTTCTGAACAAGCGTGGGCATTTCAGATGGATCTAAGTCACCATTAACCATTCCTTCTGATAACCTTAGCGCTACCGAAAAATAGCTATTCGCAACAGTCTTAGTCTCATCTAAAGACACTTTCTTTGCAGGCCAAAGTACTTCCTGCTCATCAATTTTAGCGATCAACTGTTTGTAAGTACTCTTAGCTACGTCTACCAAATCGGACTCACCAGTACTGACGGCCGTATTCAGTAATTCTTCAACGCGATTAATTCGAACGATATTTTCCCGGCTAGACTGCACAACCGGAAAATACAGGTCTTGGATTTGGGCTAATCGCTCTGTATTTTCACTGTTAATTTTAGTATTAACGGCAAGAGTGGCAATAAAGCCAATTACTGCAATTGCTGGTATGACCAGTATTTTTACTTTAATGGAAAAACGACTTAAAAAATTCATGAGTGCCTCGACTACTTAATCTTTCCCTGTGCTTAATAGTAAGCATAGACAAAGATTAGCCAAGGTCTAACTCAAAATTGGAATGTTTATTGATTGGCCGGATTAAACCATTTTAACTTCCCATGAAGTCCGACAACCTGACCCACAATAATAAGTGTTGGTGCAGACACAGGATTGGCATTTAACGTTTCAACCATTGAATCTAGTGTTGCAATAACAACCTTTTGATCCCTTGTTGTGCCTTTCTGAATTAATGCGATTGGTGTATCTGGACTCATGCCGTGAGCCACTAGTTGCTCACATATTATAGGAAGCCCCATAAGACCCATATAAAATACGACAGTCTGATTGGCTGACGCCAACTCTGACCAGGGCAAATCTGTCGTCCCATCTTTTAGGTGACCGGTTATGAAGCGCACAGATTGAGCGTAATCCCTATGCGTCAAAGGTATGCCCGAATAACTAGAACACCCTGCTGCCGCAGTGATTCCAGGTACAACCTGAAATGGCACACCTGCCTCTGTTAGCTCTTCAATCTCCTCACCACCACGGCCAAATATAAAAGGATCTCCGCCTTTCAGCCTAAGAACTCGCTTACCTTGCTTGGCAAATTTAACCAGCAAATCATTTATGCCATCTTGTGGAACCGCATGATCCGATCGCGCCTTACCAACATAAACCATATCAGCATCACGCCTACATAAGTCTAATATCCCCTGGCTTACCAATCTATCGTGTAAAACCACATCTGCCTGCTGCATAAGTCTTAACGCCTTAAATGTCAGTAAATCTGGGTCGCCGGTGACAGCACCTACCAGATAAACTTCACCCAACTCGCGCTTGTGCTGCTTTTTAGAATTCAGCTCTTCCAACAGCAATTCTTCAGCTTCTTTTTCCTTACCGGCAAACACAAGGTCCGCAACCATACCTCCCAATATTCTTTCCCAAAAGCCTCTTCGAAGATTTATGTGGTTAAATTTACGCTTAACTTCATTACGATATTTCTCTGCAAGCAACGATAGTCGACCATAAGAAGCAGGGATCACGCTTTCCAATTTTGCTCTAAGCAACCTAGCTAATACAGGAGAGCTACCTCCAGAACTTACCGCTGCAATTATTGGAGAGCGATCAACAATAGCAGGGAAAATAAATGAACATAGAGCAGGATTGTCCACAACATTAATCGGAATATTTATAGCTTTAGAATCATTAGAAACTTGAACATTAACACCTGAGTTGTCGGTAGCAGCTATTACCAAAGCAAAGGTATCATTCACATTGCCATTATAATCTTGCTCTAAATAATGACCATTATTACTGACTACCAAGTCTTTAAGATCACTCGAAATGTCTTTGGACACGACGGTTAATACAGCACCGGCCTTTTGCAGAAGCCTAGCTTTACGCAAAGCGACTGCACCACCACCAATAATCAGTACAGGCTTTTTCTTGAGATCAAAAAATAACGGTAAGAATTCCATTAACCCAGGTATTCCAAGTTATTCATGTAGGGCTTCAATACTTCTGGCACCTTAATTCTGCCATCTTCTTGCTGATAATTTTCCATTACCGCAACAAGTGTACGACCTACTGCTAAGCCTGACCCATTAATGGTGTGCAATAGTTCTGGCTTACCCGTCTCTGGATTTCTCCAACGCGCTTGCATGCGGCGAGCCTGATAATCCCTAAAGCTACTACAAGAGGATATTTCACGGAATTTTTGTTGGCCCGGCAGCCATACCTCCAAGTCATAGGTAATAGCTGCAGAGAATCCTAGATCGCCACCGCACAACTTAACCATACGATATGGCAGTTCTAACTTTTGAAGTATGGATTCGGCGTGAGATGTTAGCTCTTCAAGTGCCGCATCACTTTTCGATGGCTCAACCATCTGTACCATTTCAACTTTTTCAAACTGGTGTTGACGAATCATGCCACGAGTATCTCTACCATAACTGCCCGCTTCACTTCGAAAGCATGGAGTATGGCAAGCAAACTTCATCGGAAGCTTTGAATGATCGACTATTTCATCGCGCACTAAGTTGGTAACCGGCACTTCAGCAGTTGGAATCAAATAATAAGTAGTGTCATTGAATGGGATTTTAAATAGATCTTCTTCAAACTTTGGAAGCTGACCCGTTCCCTTCAAAGATTCTGCATTCACTAAATACGGCACATAAACTTCATTGTAGCCATGTTCATCTGTATGGGTATTTAGCATAAGTTGAATGAGTGCACGATGCATGCGAGCAAGCTGCCCCTGCATAACCGCAAATCGAGAACCTGTGATCTTTGCAGCCAATTCAAAGTTAAGCTCTCCAATAACCTGACCAAGGTCCACATGATCTTTAGGTTCAAAGTCTAATTGTGCCGGCTCACCCCATGTGCGAACTTCTACATTATCATCTTCGCTTTTACCTTCTGGCACAGACTCGTCAGGAATGTTTGGCATAGACATAAGTAAATTAGTAATGCTTTCTTGAACAGACTTTGCCTGATCAACCGCTTCCTTTAGTTGAGCGTCAATACCTGACATTACTTGTGCTTTAGCTTCTTCAGGGCTCATTCCGCCCTTAATTAGCATGCCAATTTCTTTGGATGCTTTTTTCTTCTCGGCCTGAAGATTTTGAGCTGTCACATCTGCATTTTTACGTTGAGCATCTAACGCAACGAACTCGCTAACATCAAACTCATAACCCTTAACTTTTAACGCTAAAGCAACTTGCTCTGGGTTTTCACGAACTTTACGAATATCCAGCATTCTAATTTCCAAATAAAATAATTTTGGTCAAATACCAACCTGAAAAACAAGCCAACACCGAACCAATAACACTAATCACAAAATACAAAATAGCCGTACTAACCTGACCATTTTGCAGTAAATTTAATCCATCTAAGGAAAAAGTAGAAAACGTTGTGAGGGCACCCAAAAAACCCACCATCACAAACTCCCTCCAGTAACCTGGCATTTTTAAGTGCTCGATAATCAATACAGCGCAAACACCCATAACAAACGAGCCAATTACATTCACTGCCAAAGTTCCAAATGGAAATCCCACTCCCAGAGCTTTACCAACTTGACTGCTTATTAAAAACCGAGCGAGCGCTCCCAGTGCGCCACCTAAGGCTACCGCTATATATTCCACTAGCCTTCATACCTTTTAACTAAGCTTTGTAGATCTAACGCTTCTAAATGTCGAAGCTTCTCAGAGATTTTAATTTCCAGCCCTCTATCTGTAGGATGATAAAACGCTTTCCCCGCAATCTCTTGCGGTAAATATCGCTCACCCGCAGCAAAAGCTTCAGGCTCATCATGGGCATACCGATACTCAGCCCCATACTCTTCTGTTTTCATCAGCTCAGTGGGCGCATTTCTTAGGTGCAGAGGAACATCGTAGCTTGGTGTCGATTTTACATAAGCCATGGCTTGGTTGAAAGCATTGTAGACGGCATTGCTTTTAGGAGCACACGCCAAATAGCTAATAGCATGGGCAATTATCAACTCACCTTCTGGACTACCGAGCCTTTCATAGCTTTGCCAAGCGTTCATCGATATCTCTAAGGCCCTCGGATCTGCGTTGCCAATATCCTCTGAAGCCATGCGAACAACACGTCTTGCGATATATAGCGGGTCGCAACCACCATCAATCATTCTGGCAAACCAATATAAGGCCCCGTCAGGGCTGGAGCCCCTTACTGATTTATGCAGCGCTGAAATTTGCTCGTAAAAGATATCTCCACCTTTATCAAAGCGCCTGACTGATTCTTGCGCAATCTCTTTTACCAGGCCTTCATTTATAACGGGCAGATCATCTGCCCTGGCAAGATCTGCCGCCATTTCCATTAAATTAAGTGACTTCCGGGCATCACCATCACTTACCTGGGCAATTAATTGTTTGGCAGCCAGCTCAATTCTGAGGCCACTGCTTACAAGCTCTTTATCAGACTTGATCGAATAATCCAACAAGGCTTCAATATCAAAAGTTGAAAGCCCTCTAAGCTTATATACCCGAGCACGCGACAGTAACGCCGAATTAAGCTCAAAGCTGGGGTTTTCTGTGGTAGCACCTATAAAGATGACAGTGCCATTTTCAACAAATGGCAAAAAAGCATCTTGCTGAGTTTTATTAAATCGATGCACTTCATCAACAAACAGTAAGGATACTTTTCCTTGCTGCTGATGGTACTTTGCCTTGTCGACACACGCCCTAATTTCTTTCACTCCATCCATCACTGCCGACAACGCAAGAAATTCAGCACTAGCATAGCTGGCTAGGATTCGTGCAAGTGTCGTTTTACCGACACCAGGCGGCCCCCAAAATATCATCGAATGTAACTGCCCAGCTTCAATTACTTTACGTAAAGGCTTACCTTCACCTAGTAAATGCGTCTGACCAAAATACCCACCAAGATCTGCAGGCCTCATTCTTGAGGCAAGCGGCTCGTAAATAGCTTTTTTTTCAAATAAATTAGATTGCATTACTGGCTTTTTATTATGTCAGTGCCCTCTGGCACTATGAACTCATAAGTTTCAGGCGTTATATTGGTTAATTTTTTAACGCCAGATAAAGTGATGACTGTTTTCTGGCCAACTTCATCTTTAATCACCATTCGCCTTAATACCTTTTCAGGGTTAAATTCCAATCTTAATCGGTCAAACAACGTATCCGTTCTTTTAGGTATTAAAACGAAGTGATATTCATCTTGCAGCTTTTCAGAATACACATCGTATTCTTTGGACACATCCTTTGAGTTACCTGAAAGCAATAAAACGGGAGTCGAAGATAAGCGGTTATCGAGCTTTTGAATCGTCACCTGCTCTAAGTCTGGATCGTATTGCCACAGCGTACTGCCATTACTCACCAACACCTGCTCATAAGGTGCGTAGCTTTCCCATTTAAACTTATTGGGCCGAGTTAAAGACAGGCGGCCTTTTTGTGTCTGTAAAAGTGAATTATTACCGTCATGAGTGTGCTGAACATATTCAGCAACAATGTTATCTATACCATTTAAAAATGATGTCAATAACTGTGTATCTGGTGAGTCGGCCTCGGATGCAAATGAAGATGTGCAGGCAAATAAAACAGCCAGCGAAGCAAAATAAAAACGTTTCATATTATTCCTAATTAACGAGAAACTGGTGGCGGAGCTAGAACTTCACGACTGCCATTGTGGCCGGGTGTTGATACAACCCCTGCTGTTTCCATAGTCTCAACCAAGCGAGCCGCCCGGTTGTAGCCGATCCTTAATTTCCGCTGAACACTTGAAATAGAAACTTTTCTAGTTTCCGTCACAAAGGCGATTGCTTCATCAAACAAGGCATCAGCTTCGCCATCGTCGGACTCAGTTGGCATACCTGGAATCACACCCCCAGCATCCACCTCTGTAATCGAATCAATAAATACAGGCGAGCCTTTAGACTTCCAGTCTGCAACAACAGCATGAACTTCATCATCATCGATAAAAGCCCCGTGCACACGAATTGGTAGAGAAGTACCTGGTGGTAAGTACAGCATGTCACCATGTCCAAGTAATTGCTCGGCGCCGCCCTGATCAAGAATGGTTCTTGAGTCTATTCGAGAGCTAACCTGAAAGGCCATTCTAGTGGGTACATTTGCCTTTATTAAACCAGTAATAATATCGACAGAAGGGCGCTGAGTTGCCAATATCAGGTGTATACCTGCCGCCCTAGCTTTTTGCGCGATTCGAGCAATAAGTTCTTCAACTTTTTTGCCAACAACCATAATCATGTCGGCAAACTCATCAATAACCACAACAATATAAGGCAGCTTTCCTAAATCAGGCTGAACCTGATCAAAACTTTCTTCAGGCTTCCACATAGGGTCTTTAATTGGCTCGCCGGCTTCTATCGCATCCAATACTTTTTTATTGTACCCGGCAATATTACGCACACCCAATGCTGCTAATAATTTATAGCGGCGCTCCATTTCACCTACACACCAGCGCAATCCATTGGCAGCTTCTTTCATGTCAGTAATAACAGGGGTTAATAAATGAGGAATGCCGTCATAGACTGAAAGCTCAAGCATTTTAGGGTCGCCCATTATCAATCGAACATCTTCAGGCGTAGACTTATATAGCATACTAATCAGCATACTGTTAACACCAACTGACTTACCAGAACCCGTTGTACCTGCCACTAATAAGTGAGGCATTTTACCTACATCTGCCGTCACTGGGTCGCCTGCGATATCGTGCCCCAGCGCCAATGACAATGGTGATTTCATCGACTGAAACTCTTGAGATGCCAATACATCACCCAAGTGCACCATAGCCCTGTTTTCATTAGGTATTTCAAGGCCCATAACAGATTTACCTGGTATCACTTCTACTACACGAACACTTACCATAGCTAAGGATCGGGCCAAGTCTTGTGCTAAGCCGGTGATTTTAGATGCTTTAACACCAGGAGCTGGTTGAATTTCAAATCGAGTAATCACCGGCCCAGGACTTACCGCAACCACTTCAATTTTTACGCCAAAATCCAAAAGTTTATGTTCAAGTAGCCTGGACATGTCTTCAAGTTTTTCCGCGCTATAACCCGTTTCTTGTACGCCTTCAGACCGTCTCAATAAAGACAGTGGCGGTAGCGCGCCCCCATCAAATAAACTGCCCTGCTCGGTAACCTTGCCCTTGGATTTCTTTTCGAAAGGCTCAATCTTAATTTTCTTGTGTTCATCCGGAACGGCATTAGCTGTTTTAATTTTTTCTTTTACTTTGGCCAAGGGGCTGGAAAACACTTTGGTCGCAGTTCTCTCTGCGGCTTTTGACGCTGACAGGGCTTCTGCAGGTGCCAATCTAGAGGCTGTAGAATACTTCTGTGATTGCTTATTAATAGCAGGAACACTTTCTGCCTGGATACTATCCGACTGCAATACCTGTTTTGAAGAACGCTTAAAAATCCTACCTTTAACAGAAGCAAAAAAACTCAACGCAACCCTGCCTATATCATCAAGTGTCGCCAACCAAGAAATATCACCACTGATACTCAACCCCAAGGTCATTATCAAGAACGCTAGCAAGGATGCACCGAGCACTCCGAACTGAGTAATAAGTGGCTCAGCAATACCTTCGCCAACTGCACCACCCGGTCCCGCAGGTAAAGCTGTACTGACGTCAAATAAATGCACAAAAACAGCACCAGACAAAACAACAAACAACAAGCCAATGAAGCGCCAGCTCCAACCTTGCCATCCATATTGAATTTTTGGCCCGCGATACCGCTGAATAAGTCGAACTAAAGGAATAATAGCTAAGAGGTACGCCATATGCCCCACAACAGAGTAGAGCACGTCAGCTAAGAAGGCACCAAATTGACCGCCTAAATTAGACACAACTAAATTAGTACTGCTTTGACGCCATCCAGAATCTACAGGGGAATAGGATAAAAGTGAGATCAATAAGAATGCAGCAAAGCCGACCAGCACCATTAATCCAGCCAGTCGCCCTATCTCCTGGAGTTGAGACAGCCAATCAATCTTAACTTTTTCTTTATTTTGAAGCACTTAGACGTTAGCCTAGATTTATTAACAAGACACTGATTGTATCGTGTCAGCCAAATTTATCTAGCAAACATATACTATGAGCCTTCCTATTTATTGGTTAGATGACGATCCAGCCCTATTTCCACACCCAAGTCAGGCATTAACCGAGCCAAATGGCTTACTTGCGGCCGGAGGAGACCTAAGCCCTCAGCGATTACTAAATGCGTACAGCCTTGGTATTTTCCCCTGGTATAACGAAGACGAACCTATTTTATGGTGGAGCCCATCACCAAGATGCGTTATCCGACCATCTGAATTCACCCCTTCTAAAAGCCTTGCCAAGCTCATAAGGAAAAATAAATTTGAAGTCACCCTAGACTCTGATTTTGAGCAAGTCATAACCCATTGCGCGACAGCGCGAACTGAAGGCACTTGGATCAATCAAGATATGATCAATGCGTACTGCCGCCTTCACGAACTAGGGTTCGCACATTCTATTGAATGCAGATTGAATGGGGATTTAGTTGGAGGCCTATACGGAATAGCGCTAGGCGGTACATTTTTTGGTGAATCAATGTTCTCCACCGTCAGCAATAGCAGTAAGATTGCATTTTCTTTTTTATGCGAAAAACTCACGCACTGGGGATTCACACTAATAGATTGCCAGGTGCACAGCGATCACTTAGAAAGTTTAGGTGCCTATGAAATACCTCAAGAGTCATTTCTTAGTAATTTACACGACAGCATAGCAATCAAAACGAAACCGGAGTGGCTGCATGACTGACTCAAACAACGAGCCCAGCAATAACAGTTCGAATGAGATACAGCTACTCACACTAGCTGAGCCATACGAATGCAGCTACCTTCCAAGCGAACTGGCTAACTCTGTTTTCCTCGGAAAAGGATTTGAACCAAGCTGGGAGCAGTATTCAGGCTTGTCACGAATTGGCTTCAGGCGCTCTGGAGATCATTACTACAAACCTAACTGCTCAAGCTGTAACGCATGCATGTCGTGCCGAATTTTGTGCGACGAAATAGACTTAAATAAAAAAAGCTTTAAGCGACTCATCAATAAAACCAAAGATTTTATCGTGTCAGTTGAAAAACCCATTTTCTCAACGACTCACTATGACATTTATGAGAAATACATAAACAGTCGGCACTCTGATGGCGACATGTTCCCAGCTACTATCGATCAATATAAAAATTTTTTATTAGTAAAAAACGAATTCAGCCGTCTTTTTACAATAAAAACACCAGAGGGGAGGCTTGTATCCTGCACAGCGATAGACATCTTGGATGATGGCATAAGTGCCATCTACACCTACTTCGACCCAGATTTTCAAGATATTAGCCCCGGCACACTGGCGGTACTAAGGCTCTGTAAGCACGCAATAAGCCTAGATATACCGTATATTTACCTAGGCTACTGGGTGAAAAACAGCCCCAAAATGTCCTATAAAAAACGATTTCAGCCACTAGAGCTTTTTAAGTATGACAGCTGGCAACCAATGACAACTATAGACGAATGAACCACACAAGGTCTTTTTCAAGCTTTTTCCTCAAAAACCCCCAGCTTTATTGAACGAACGCTAGCAAACCGGATGTTTTTAATGCATTATGCGCTCCGTTTTTAATGTTACCCAGGTGAATGAATGTCTAGAGAAGACCACATTGAAATGGATGGAGAGGTTATTGATACCCTTCCAAACACAATGTTCCGCGTTAAGTTAGAAAATGGCCACGTTGTTACGGCTCATATTTCAGGGAAAATGCGTAAAAACTACATCCGCATCTTAACTGGCGACAAGGTTAAGGTGGAGCTGACTCCATACGATCTAAGCAAGGGCCGCATCACATACCGCGGTCGCTAAAATAAAAAAAGCCCCTTGGGGCTTTTTTTATTTCTACTAAATACTTGCCAGACTAAAGCATCAAACCTTAGCCTTCTCTTTAATCGACTCATCCTCTACAACTTCAAGCACAAGCTCATCAGCAACTAAATCAACCTTGACCGCCCCACCTTTATCCGATAAATCACCAAATAAAATCAGTTCAGCCAAAGGCTTTTTAACCTTCTCTTGAATTAAGCGCGCCATTGGTCTTGCACCCATTTGCGGGTCATAACCATTTTCAGCCATCCAATTTCGAGCAGCATCTGTTGCATAGATAACCACCTTTTTATCGTCCAACTGAGATTGCAGCTCAGCAAGAAACTTATCGACCACATGACCAATAATATCCTTACCTAAAGACTCAAACTGAATAATAGCGTCTAATCTATTACGGAATTCAGGTGTGAACGACTTACGAATCACTTCCATGGCATCCGTTGTATGATTCTGCTCATTAAACCCTATTGAACGACGACTACTTACTTCAGCACCTGCGTTTGTAGTCATAATTAAAACGACATTTCTAAAATCTGTTTTACGACCATTGTTATCAGTTAGCGTACCGTGATCCATTACCTGTAACAGCAAGTTAAATACATCTGGATGCGCTTTTTCCACCTCATCCAATAACAGCACACAGTGAGGCGTTTTATTAACCGCTTCAGTCAGCAACCCACCCTGATCAAACCCCACATAACCAGGAGGCGCACCGATCAATCTAGAAACAGTATGAGCTTCCATGTATTCAGACATATCGAAACGCACAAGCTCCATCCCCATTACATGAGCAAGCTGGCGCGAAACCTCAGTTTTACCAACACCGGTAGGCCCTGCAAACAAAAAGGATCCTACTGGCTTCTCTGGTGCCTTTAATCCTGCGCGAGATAACTTAATGGCATTAGATAATGTAGATATCGCAAGGTCCTGGCCATATACCATCAACTTCATGTTTTTATCTAAATCTTTTAGTGATTTTTTATCATCCGAATTTACAGTTCTTGGCGGTATACGAGCAATTTTAGCAACTACTTTCTCAACATCAGAAACCTGTATCACCTTTTTACGTTTGCTCGGAGCAAGCAACTGCTGCCCCGCACCTGCCTCATCTATTACATCAATGGCTTTATCAGGCATGTTTCGATCACGAATGTAACGATCAGCCAATTCGGAAGCTGCTCTTAAAGCCTTATCCGTATACTTAAGGCCGTGATGCTCTTCAAACTGCCCTTTTAGGCCTTTTAATATCTTATAAGTATCTTCTACATTCGGCTCTACGATATCAATTTTTTGAAAGCGTCTTGCCAGTGCGCTGTCTTTTTCAAAGATCCCACGGAACTCAGAGAACGTAGTAGACCCCATACACCTAAGTTCTCCACCGCTTAATAGCGGCTTCAATAAGTTTGATGCATCCATCACACCACCCGAAGCGGCACCCGCCCCAATGATTGTATGGATCTCATCTATAAACAAAATTGAATGAGGTTGCTTTTTAAGCTCTGCTAATAATGCTTTAAAACGCTTTTCAAAATCCCCTCTGTATTTTGTTCCTGCCAGTAACGCACCCATATCGAGACTGTAAACAACTGCATCCTTCATTACTTCAGGGATTTTATTCTCGACAATACGCTTAGCCAAGCCTTCAGCAATGGCTGTCTTACCTACACCAGACTCACCTACAAACAAGGGATTATTTTTACGTCTTCTTGAAAGAATCTGTATACAACGAAGAAGCTCCTCATCGCGACCAATCAGCGGATCTATTTTTCCTTCTTTGGCCATTTTATTTAAATTTAGAGCGTAATTTTCAAGTGCACTCGCCGCTGCATCCTGAGTCGAATCATCTTCCAAGCTTTCCGCTTCAGACTCTTCTCTCTCGCCAGATAACTTAGAAATTCCGTGACTAATAAAGTTAACTACATCGATACGGGCAACATTTTGCTGCTTCAAAAAATAAACAGCTTGGCTTTCTTGCTCGCTAAAAATAGCCACCAATACATTAGCACCCGTTACTTCAGACTTACCAGAGCTCTGTACATGAAAAACAGCGCGCTGCAACACTCGCTGAAAACCCAGAGTAGGCTGAGTTTCTCGCTCCACCTCACCCTCAGGGAGTAACGGTGTTGTCGAATCAACAAAGTCTTGTAAATCCTTAGCCAGGCGATCTAATTCTGCACCACAAGCAAGCAAAACCTCTTTAGCTGCTTCATTCGTTGTAAGAGACAGCAGCAAATGCTCAACCGTCATGAACTCATGATGCTTTGATCGCGCTTCTTTAAAAGCCGTATTCAGGGTTGATTCCAAATCACGATTTAACATATATCTTCCCTCTAGCTAACTTCTTGAACATCACACATTAGTGGATGCTGATTTTCCTTCGCATAATCGATTACATAAGCCGCTTTCGTTTCTGCAATATCTTTAGTGTAGACGCCACAAACAGCACTACCTTGCGTATGTACAGCAAGCATAATTTGCGCCGCTTTTTCCATGTCCATCATAAAATAACGAGTCAAAACCTCAATAACAAAGTCCATTGGCGTAAAATCATCATTAAGCATAACAACCCGATACAATGAAGGACGCTTAAGCTCTGGTTTTACAGGCGCAATAGCTACTCCATGCTCATGGTCGTCATCCTGATCACCTGTAGATAAGGTTAGATTATTTTCTAACATTCTGCGTACCTTGTTATTTATTACGTCTAGCTTTAAAAAAAATTACTTTCACTCTTGACAAGAATGAAAGATTACCACAATGTAACTTTCAACTTGGGAATCATCAACATTGTCCACATCTTGAGACTATATGGTTCCAATAATAATAAATACAAGCCTGTCTTACGGAGTACAAGTCAAATGCAAACAGGGAAAGTAAAATGGTTCAATAATGCCAAAGGTTATGGATTCATAGTAGCAACTGACGGCGAAGAAGATCTATTTGCGCATTACTCTTCAATTCAAACTGAAGGCTATAAAACCCTAAAGGCAGGACAGTCAGTTGAGTTTGACACAAAGCCTAGCGACACAGGCACGCATGCAATCAACATTACACCACTAGATATGCTAACCCCTCAGAAAGACAATCAAGATAAAAATGCAGAAAAAGTACTTGGCACCCCTGAAATTGAAAGCATATAAACTGTAAACACAATTTCATACAGACATAAAAAAGCCCGGTGAAAACCGGGCTTTTTTTATGTCTCTACATACCGTCTATTATATCGTTAAGTACCATACTTGGACGCATAATTTTTTCTGCTACTTTAGCATCAGGATGATAATAACCACCAATATCAACCCCCGTTCCTTGCGCCGAACTTAACTGGTCAATAATCGCCGATCTTGACGTTTCAAGTTGCTTGGCTACTTCTGAAAACTTAGCTTTTAATTCAGGATCTTCATTCTGCTTAGCAAGCGCCTCAGCCCAGTACAAACCAAGATAATAATGGCTACCGCGGTTATCAACTTCACCAACCGACCTTAAAGGAGAGCGGTCATGATCAAGGAATTTAGACGTAGCCTCATTCAGAGTATCACCTAGGATGACCGCTTTAGGGTTGTTTGTTTTAACACCCAGATCCTCTAAAGAAACAGCCAGCGCTAAAAACTCACCCAATGAATCCCCGCGTAAGTGGCCTTCTTCGATCAACTGCTGAGCATGCTTAGGAGCTGAACCACCTGCACCTGTTTCATACAAACCACCACCAGCCAATAAAGGAACTATCGATAACATCTTGGCGCTGGTACCTAATTCTAAAATAGGAAATAAATCCGTTAAGTAATCACGAAGTACGTTACCAGTTACAGATATTGTATCTTCACCTTTCTTAACACGATCCATTGTGAATTTAATGGCATCAACAGGTGACATAATTTGAATATCCAAACCAGCCGTATCATGGTCTTTCAAATACGCCTGAACGATCTCTATTAAGTTTGAATCATGACCACGGTTTGGGTCCAACCAAAAGATTGCAGGCTGGCCTGTTGCTTTAGCGCGGGAAACAGCTAACTTAACCCAGTCCTGAATCGGAGCATCCTTGGTTTGACACATACGCCAAATATCACCCACTTCAACCGCATGTTCTATCAGAACACCACCAGAACCGATAACTTGTACAGTACCCGCTTCTTGAATAATGAATGTTTTATCGTGAGAACCATATTCTTCTGCTTTTTGAGCCATAAGACCAACGTTTGATACGTTGCCCATAGTGGTCACATCAAATGCACCGTTCTTTTTACAAAATTCAATGGTCTCTTGAAATATTTCGGCGTAGCAGCGATCAGGAATCATGGCCTTGGTATCATGTAACTTACCATCCGTCCCCCACATTTTACCAGACGCTCGAATAGCCGCAGGCATAGATGCATCAACAATCACGTCGTTTGGTACATGTAAGTTTGTAATGCCTTTATCAGAATCGACCATAGCCAGTGATGGGCGCGAAGCATAGGCCGCTTGAATATCAGCTTCAATTTCTGCTTTTTTATCGGCTGGTAATGATTCTATTTTAGCGTAAACATCACCTAAACCGTTATCTGCATTAACACCCAACTCTTCAAATAGAACCGCGTGCTTTTCAAATACATCTTTAAAATAAACCGTGACCGCGTGACCAAACATAACTGGGTCACTTACTTTCATCATAGTGGCCTTAAGGTGCAAAGACAGCATAACGCTATTGGCTTTTGCATCTTGCATCTGCTCTTCAAAAAATGCACGAAGTGCCTTGCAGCTCATTAATGATGCGTCGATCACTTCATTTTCTTGCAAAGATACTTTTTCTTTTAAAATCACCTGCTTTCCAGAAACGGTCTGAAGTGCAATTTTTACATCACCCGCCTCAGGCATCACTACTGATTTCTCGCTACCATAAAAATCACCACCTGACATATTTGCCACATGAGACTTACTGTCAGCTTTCCATTCGCCCATTGAATGAGGATTGTTTTGCGCATACTGCTTAACTGCTTTGGCAACACGGCGATCGCTATTGCCTTCACGTAGTACAGGGTTTACTGCACTACCAAGAATTTTTGAATAGGACTTTTGGATTTTTAGCTCTGCATCGCCTTGTGGGTCTACAGGGTAATCTGGAATGGCATAACCCTGAGATTGAAGCTCGGCAATCGCGTCACACAATTGAGGGATAGAAGCACTGATATTCGGTAACTTAATGATATTCGCAGACGGATCTTTGGCTAAAGCACCCAATTCCTTTAAGTCATCAGATTGTTTTTGTTCGTCTTTTAAATGGTCAGGAAAACTGGATAAAATACGGCCTGCTAGAGAGATATCTTTCGTGGCAATAGAGATATTGGCAGGTTTAGCAAATGCTTTAATAATAGGAAGCAATGAGAATGTAGCTAATGCTGGTGCTTCGTCAGTATACGTATAGATGATGTCTGGATTATTACTTGTCATTTCCTATCCTAATTATTTTGCTGTGTCGCTTAAATCTTAGGTAGAGCAACTTTTGGTCGCCCTACAGCCTTTAGAAGCACTGAAACAAGAAAGACTTATGGACTTTCTAAGCGCTATCAAATCTAACGGACGCGGATTATACCACGTAATGTTATAATCAAAATGCTTTTTGTAGATTTTCTACAAGACAATCTTGAAAAGCGCCATAATCGACCTGTTTGGTAGATTTACTACAAGAGCACCATATGGCTAAAATCATACTTTTTAACAAACCCTTCAAAGTACTTTCGCAATTCACATCCGAAGGAAGTGATAAATCAACGCTCGCCGACTATTTATGCATTCCTAACATCTATGCTGCTGGTCGCCTTGATTATGATTCCGAAGGTTTACTCTTACTAACTGATAACGGTCAATTACAGCATAGGATAGCTGACCCAAAGCACAAATCTCATAAAACATACTGGGTTCAAGTCGAAGGAAAGCCCCGAGAGCAAGACTTAGAGCAACTAAGAAATGGCATCACACTCAAAGACGGCCCAACCAAGCCAGCCCTTATCAGCATTATAAATAATCCTAACATTTGGGAGAGAACCCCGCCTATTAGACAAAGGGCCAACATCCCCACAACATGGCTAGAAATTACGATTTACGAAGGCAAAAACAGACAAGTTCGCCGTATGACGGCAGCCATCAATCACCCCACCCTAAGATTGGTTCGAGCTCAAATTGGTGAATGGAGCTTAGGGGGTTTAAAGCCCGGCGAATACAAAGAACTAGACGTAGAAACACCTATTGCGCCAACTAAAAAAAGACCTAGAAAAACATCGTATTCAAAAGGCCGGAAATTAGATAAAATGCGCGCAAATAAACCTGAGTAGCCCATGAGATACAAGCCAAATTCAACTGTCGCAACTATCATCGAACAAAACGGCAAGCTACTATTCGTTGAAGAAATGGATAATGGCCAAATTGTACTCAATCAGCCTGCAGGGCACCTTGAAGAAAACGAAACGATTATTGAAGCGGCAAAGCGCGAAGTAACTGAAGAAACTGGCCATACCTGCAAAATCACATCATACCTAGGGCTATACACTTTTACCGCCCCAATTAATAAAACAAGCTACCATCGACACTGCATGATTGGTTCCTCTCTTTCTTACGATGCCAATACAGCTTTAGATGATGGGATCCTAGGTATAAAATGGCTAACTCTAGACGAACTAATTACAAGCGGACAAGCCCGAAGCCCATTAGTTATTAAATGCGCTGAAGATTACTTTAATGGCAAATCCTATCCGCTAGACTTAATTTACGAGCACCCCAATGACTAAACCCATTAATGAAACAAAAGTGATTGTCGGCATGTCTGGCGGCGTTGACTCATCAGTATCGGCCTACCTGCTTTTAGAGCAAGGCTATCAGGTCGAAGGCCTGTTCATGAAGAACTGGGATGAAGATGACGGCACAGACTACTGCACCGCCCTTGAAGACCTTAAGGACGCGCAAGCTGTATCAGACAAACTCGGCATTAAACTGCACACGGCCAACTTCTCAGCCGAATACTGGGATAATGTTTTCGAACATTTTCTAGAAGAATATAAAGCAGGTCGAACACCCAACCCAGACATACTATGTAACCGAGAAATAAAATTTAAAGCATTTCTAGATTACACAAAAGTTTTGGGAACAGACTATATTGCAACAGGCCATTATGTGCGCCGAAAAGACACTGACACCGAGACACTCCTACTAAGAGGTCTTGATACAAATAAAGATCAAAGCTATTTCTTGCATGCCGTTGGCGGGGAAGAAATAAAACAAACACTCTTCCCTGTAGGCGAATTAGAAAAACCCGAAGTTCGACGAATTGCGGAAGAACAGCAACTAGCCACAGCAAAGAAAAAAGACAGCACAGGCATATGCTTTATTGGCGAGCGTCGATTCAAAGATTTTTTACAGCAATACTTGCCCGCCCAACCTGGCGATGTAACAACGCCTGATGGCGAAGTAATTGGTAAACATGAAGGACTAATGTATTACACACTAGGCCAGCGCCAGGGCATTGGAATTGGAGGCACTAAAAATCACGGTGAAGCCCCTTGGTACGTTGTAAAAAAAGACCTAATAAATAACACACTAATTGTTGGGCAAGGTAAGAACCACCCGCTACTGTTCAGCGAAAGCTTAACTAGTAATCAAATTTTCTGGGTTAATGGCACACCAAAAACCAAAACATTTAAATGCACAGCCAAAATACGCTATCGCCAGCCTGATCAAGAGTGCACTGTTAACATCGTTAACAACGAATACTTTGTTGAATTTGACGAGCCACAAAGAGCTGTTACACCCGGCCAGTCAGTTGTATTTTATGAAGGCGAGGTCTGCCTAGGCGGCGGTGTTATTGAAACAACGAAATTAAGCTCAGAGTTAAATAATGACCAAGCTTAAAGTTAAAAACCAGGCCACCGCTCTTGCTGGCATGCTACAAGCTGTCCACCTTGTCGAACAACTGGCCAAAACAGGTAAAGCGAACGAGAGTGAATTAAAAACGTGCATAGAAAGTTTATTTTCTACAGACCCAAACTCGATAGATGACATCTATGGTGGCAGTAAAGACAATCTTAAACTTGGATTTCAAGAGGTTAGATTCTTAACCGATGGCAAACACAAAACCGGATCCTCTCCAGATGTCATGCGCTACGCATTAGGTGTGCTGCATTTAGAATCCAAGGCTCGAAAACATAGAGGAATGATGAGTAAGGTAAGTGCCGGAATTGACAAATCAAAGCGCCAGCTTGATCACTTTCATAGCACGCATGAAAACTTAATCGCCAACTTATCGGGGCTGTACCAAGAAACATTAAGTACTTTTAAATTTAGAATTCATGTTACAGGTGACGCACAGCATTTACGCAACCCAGCAACAGCAAACAAAATAAGAACACTATTATTATGCGCGGTCAGATCCGCTATCTTGTGGCGACAAATGGGAGGGCGCCGCTGGCAGTTTTTATTCAGCCGAAACCAGCTCAACAAGGCCAGTAAGGTTGCACTAAAAGGGCTTGAATAAGCCCTTTTAAATATTCAATTCCACCAAAAAGATGGAGTCCAATCAATTTAATCAGCCGCCTTGCCCTTATAAAAATGCTGCATTTGCTGTAAGGCATTAAAAGCCTCTTTTGATTTAAGCTTTAAGCTTGGATCTAGTTCATCCAAATTATTTTTACTTTCCAGTAATCCAATTGGGTTTTGTATAAAGCTACCCTCTTCTGTTACAAATGCATAATTATAATAGCTTGCCATAACCTGAACAGGATTCGACTGACCCGAATATAAATTCAAACCATTACTGAAATCTGAAATTGGATTCTCACACGAAAATGCCTCATTCAACAATGTCGCAGTAACATCAATACTAGCCGTTCTATTTTCAAATACCTGTTGACCTTTTCCTGGCCAATGAACAACAAGAGGCACGTGCGACTGATAACGTGTGTAGTTACTCCCATGACCAAACCGACTAACCGATGTATCAGCAAACTCTTCGGCATGATCTGATGTAATAATTAAAATTGTATTATCCCACTTACCACTCTCTTTTAAGCTGTCTATCAACTTGCCGATCAAGCTATCAATAAAGTAAACACTGTTCTTATATCTATTGATATAAGGCTCAGGGTTTTTGCCCTGCTTAAAATCAACCAGACTTGGTTTCTCTGTTGGTGTAAATTTCTCAAATTCTTCTGGGTAATAATAAAGATAATGCGTCGAATTAAAAAACATAAAACCAAAAACAGGATCATCTGACCCGTTAACTTTATTAATCATTCTATTTAAAACATCATAATCTTTTTCTATCGTATCCTTACCCTCACCATGCTCAACGTACTGCTTCACCGGAGCAAAACTGCTATCTGTTAATTTAATACGTGTGATGTCGCCACTAGGATAGATACCAAAGTCATACCCTCTGTTTTGTAGCTCACCGAAAATAGCGGGGCCACCAGCTCCATTATTTGCCACCACATTATCCATATAGGTAGGCGCCATCCCATACATCAAAGAAAAAATACCTCTAGTTGTTACTGTTCCACTAGAATGATGCTCTTTGAACCACGCTGACTCCTGAGCAAGTGCGAATGTATTAGGGGCGACAGAGGCATCAAGGGTATCTCCCCTCCAACTCTCAAGAACAACCATAATAATATTTGGGTTCTCCTTCCCATTACATTCTAAAGGCGCCTTAGGATAGTCAATGGATGTATTGGCTATAAACTTTTCTGTTTCACCACCTGCAAGACTGGCAAGAGCATCATTCTTTTTGATGGACCGCGAATGCATCGGAAAGTAAAACGGTATATGACCACTTATTGAGGTGATAGGCATGTAATTTTGCGCATAGGCCCAAGAATGCGTGGCATTCACAAATAAAACATTTAAAAACACCAGTGTAAAAGCAGTAATCCCTGCAAACCTAAACCGCTTTCGTACTATTAATTTTGTTTCAACCAACCATAAAATAAATAACTCAGCCATGGTTACCACTATCGCCACAAAGCTAAACAAAGCATATGTTTTTAGCGAAATATCAAAAAACTCACCACCCTCATCTTCAAAAAATGCAGATATAAAGAACCAATTTATATGAAAGTTAAAAATCCCATATATATAATTATCAATAAAAACAATGACCGCTAAAGTCCCCCCAATCGTTGCAATCAATAGCATTAAAGGTAACCGTAACTTAGTTATCAGTAACAAAGGTGCACACAGGATCAAACCCACAATCGCATACAGCCCCCACACAGCAGGAAGCAAGCCAGCTTGATAGGCTGAATCTAGAAGCGCTGTACCCTCAGGAAAATAGCTAATAAAACTTAGTGAAACGATCGTCACCAGCAATACATTAAGCAGTAAAACCCAGCCAACAGATCGTGTTGACCTTAAAACACCCAGAAAATATTCAGTCACAGATATAACTCTAAATAATAAGAAATTTGAAAACAGGCATTCTAGCCATGATCGATGGCGGGGTATAGGCCTAAAATCACGATAACAGCGTTCCTTTTTTACAACTAATGCCTGAAATAAAGGTAAGTTTGCTATATAATTTGCGCCAAATTTCCCCTGTATACCAGAAATGAGGAATCTCATGGATTTATCTGCATTAAGCGCTGTATCACCGATCGATGGCCGCTATGGTAGTAAAACTTCAGAATTACGCAGTATCTTCAGTGAATTCGGACTAATTAAATACCGAGTTCAAGTTGAGGTTCGTTGGTTGCAGCGCCTTGCTGATCACGATCAAGTTGCAGAAGTACCTGCTCTAGGTAAAGAAGCAAACGACCTTCTAAACAGTATTGTTGATAACTTCAGTGAAACTGATGCTGCTCGCATCAAAAGCATTGAAAGCACAACAAACCACGACGTTAAAGCTGTTGAGTACTTCTTAAAAGAAAAAATAGAAGGCAATCCAGAGCTTGCTAAAATCACTGAGTTTGTTCATTTTGCCTGCACCTCAGAGGACATCAACAATCTTTCACACGCACTTATGCTGCAAGCTGGTCGCGATGAAGTTGTTCTTCCTTACATGGAAAAAGTAAGCGAAGCCATTGCTGAGATTGCCAGAGAACAAGCTGCAACACCTATGCTTTCTCGTACACATGGTCAAACTGCTTCCCCTACTACGCTAGGTAAAGAGTTTGCAAACGTGACAGCGCGTATGCGTCGTCAAATCACTCAACTTAAGCAAGTTGAGCTATTAGGTAAGATGAACGGCGCGGTTGGTAACTACAATGCCCACATCTCGGCATACCCTTCAATCGACTGGGAAGCTAACGCAAAAACCTTCATTGAAGGCTTAGGTTTATCATTCAACCCTTACACTACACAAATCGAACCGCACGATTATATCGCTGAGCTTTTTGACGTTATTGCACGCTTCAATACAATCTTAATCGATTTTGATCGTGACATCTGGGCTTATATTTCAAATGGCTACTTTAAACAAAGAACCATTGCCGGTGAAGTTGGCTCTTCAACCATGCCTCATAAAGTTAACCCTATTGACTTCGAAAACTCTGAAGGCAACCTAGGCATTGCAAACGCCGTGATGAATCACTTATCACAAAAACTGCCAATTTCTCGCTGGCAGCGCGACCTAACAGACTCAACCGTTCTGCGTAACATGGGTGTTGGCCTTGGTTACAGCCTTATCGCTTACCAGTCGTCATTAAAAGGCATCAGTAAACTTCAGGTTAACAAAGCATCAATTGCAGCTGACCTTGAAAATGCATACGAAGTACTGGCCGAGCCAATTCAAACTGTTATGCGTCGCTTTGGCATCGAACAGCCATACGAAAAGCTAAAAGCGTTTACTCGTGGCAAGGCCATTACTAAAGACATGATGATTGAGTTTGTAGGCAGCCTAGAACTTCCACAAACTGAAAAAGATGCCCTAATTGCAATGACACCTGCGTCATACATTGGCAACGCTGTCGAGCAAGCTAAAGCTATCTAACCTACCTTTATTGTTGTCTAATCCCGCTACGGCGGGATTTTTTTTGAGTGAATTTTATGAGTCTATTTGGCAATATCAGTGTTGAAACCTTTCTTAATGAATACTGGCAAAAAAAGCCTTTATTGATCCGAAATGCAATACCGTCTTTCGAAAGCCCAGTTGAAGCCAATGAAATAGCAGGCCTAGCACTAGAAGAAGATATTGAATCTAGAATAATCCTAGAGGAAGGCCCAAATTCAAAATGGGAGCTCGAATGCGGTCCATTTACCGAAGAACGATTCGACGCCCTTCCTGAAACAAAATGGACCCTATTAGTACAAGCTGTGGATCAATGGGTGCCTGAGATGGCCGATCTTTTAGAGCATTTCAAATTCATCCCTAGCTGGCGACTTGACGACATAATGGTTAGCTTTGCACCTGAAGGCGGCAGCGTAGGCCCTCATTACGATCAATATGATGTTTTCTTACTTCAGGCCGAAGGTCAGCGAAAGTGGCAGTTAGGACCGAAATGCAAGCCAGATACAAGCCTACTAAAAGACACGAAATTAAGCATTCTTGAAACCATGCACGTAACTGATGAATGGATTACAAACCCTGGCGACCTACTCTATATACCACCCATGTACGCCCATAACGGCGTAGCGCAAAATGACTGTATGACATTTTCGGTCGGCTTTAGAGCGCCCAGTGAAAGCGATATTCTGCAAGGACTAACAGACTTGGCCACAGAATCACTCACTGAATTTGATCGCTATAGCGACACCTCAATCAGTAACTCAACTGCAACCCCAGCTCTGATTGATAGCGATACTAGCGCTCGACTTTTAGACATAGTAAAAAACAAACTGGGCAATGAAACACTGCTTAATCGCTGGATTGCTGAAGCCATGACTGAATGTAAATATGAGGACATTCACGAAGCGCTTGAAGAGCCTCTAGAATGGGATGAAGTAAGCCCTCTCATGACACCAGAGCACCGCTTAACCCAAAATGAAACAACTCGATGGGCATATTTTAAAACTGATGATGCTATCTACTTATTTGTTAATGGCATTGAATACGATTTTCCGATCAATACCGCAACACTTCAGCTCATAGAAAAGCTGGCCAATAATCGCCACACCCCTGTCGCTGATCTACTAGGTCTTTTAGCTAATGAGAATAATCAGGATATTTTGCTAGACTTAATCAATAACAACTACCTATATTTCGACCAACAATAGAATAAAAGCCATGACACGGATTAAAGTCAGTAGCGCCACATGGGATAAAGATCGCGTTTCCCTCAAAGGAATCAGAAACCAAGTTTTCATTATTGAGCAAGGCGTTAGCGAGCGCCTTGAATGGGACAATGAAGATGCAAAATGCCAGCACTTCATTGCCTATATCAACAATGAAGCCGTTGGCTGCGCGCGATTAGTTGACAATAAAAAGGTAGGTCGAATGGCCGTATTGAAAGCCTACAGAGGAAAAAGTATTGGCAAAGAAATACTAGACCACATAAAACGCTACGCCTCTCAAAAACGCTACACTCGACTAGAACTTAGTGCGCAGTGCCACGCTTACATGTTTTATCGAAACAGTGGCCTTACAGCCTGCTCAGCCCCATACAATGATGCTGGCATACCTCATATCGACATGGAGTTAAGAGTATTTAGTCATAATGAGGTGACAAATAGTCAATATGACATGGATTCAGATAATCACATATACCACGCCAAAGACAACATAGAGTCTCAAGGTTATATTGATATATTACTATCCCAGTGCAACCGATCCATCATATTATGCTTAAACGATACCCAGCACCCCCTCATCAACCATGAACACCTACTTTCAAAAATTAAACTGCTAGCCAGAACGAATAAGCATTTTAAAACTTATATATTAATCAATAACCACCACGTAAACTCTTATGGATCCGCATTATTTAAGCTCGCCGATCGATTACCCTCATTTATTGAAATCAAAACAACCGCTGACACCATACCGTCACACTGTTTTTTTGATTCAAGAGCTTGGATTGATCTTAATGGAAGTGAGAGCCGCTTCTGCTACTCTGATAGGGCTAAGGTCAGGCATTTTATGGAGCGCTTTAACAAATGGTGGAACCACGGAAAACACATAAGGGATACACGACGCATCTCTATCTAGCCATATTCCTAACCCACATCATAGGATTAATAGGCTGTTCAGACAGGGCTCACTATGAAATAGTGGACCTGCATTTTAAGAATGCATCACAAGTAAAACCAGTGCTTCTATTCCTGCTCAATGACACCCCTGAAATTCAATTTTCCAATAAGACAATACTTATCCCTTCTAACTCAAAAAATACCGACATTATTTTAAAAATCATAAAAGAAATTGATAAGCCTCCTACCGCCTACCAATTACAGTTCAATAAAAAAAATATCAAATCACGATCAACTAGCAATAAAAAAGATACGATACATTTAATAGAAGGAAAAGAAACAGTCACTCAATACAATAATCAAAACTTAAAAATTACCATATTCAAAGCATCAATGGACTCATCTTTAATCGACATCAGGAGTCTTTCTCTAGCCAACCCTAAAAATTCCTATCAAAAAAATAACTGGCTAATCAAACACAACCAAAGAAATGAAATTGCCCAGGACATTTTTCCAAACGGGTTCATTCTTAGGGCAATCGAATAACCACAACCGTCGCCTGTTATTTTTTACAATAAAAAAGGCCGTCAAATTTCATTGACGACCTACAATACAAACACCTAAAGACACCCCGCTAAGTCTAAAAAAACTACTCAGCGCCAAACCTACCTAATCAACATCTACCTAATCAACACCTACTTCATTAAAACCTACCTAATTAAAACCACCAAAAATCCCAATCAAAATATAGCAGGCATAAAAAAAGCCGTTAATTTTCATTAACGACTTTTTGAATATTTTGTAACTTAAAAAGCTACAAGTTTCTTAAATGGTGGGGCGAGCCGGAATCGAACCGGCACTTCCTAAGAAACAAGATTTTAAATCTTGCGTGTCTACCAATTTCACCACCGCCCAACATACTAATAAAAGCGACTGTCTTTTTCAAGACTCATATCAAAGAACTGAATCTTTAATATGGAGGCGCGAGCCGGAATCGAACCGGCGTCGACGGAGTTGCAGTCCGCTGCATAACCACTCTACCATCGCGCCACGGTTATTAGATTAAAGCCCTTTCGGAATGCAACTACTTCAACCTTTAACTTAATTAAACTTCCTTAGAAGCTTAACAACACCTTATTACTAAGATGATTTGGAGCGGGAAACGAGATTCGAACTCGCGACCCCGACCTTGGCAAGGTCGTGCTCTACCAACTGAGCTATTCCCGCGCTGTGCTGTCTTGCTGACAACGAGGCGTATTCTAATGACTCGCGCGCCAGTGTCAACTATTTTTTCCTTATTTCTGAAGAACTTACAGCTCACTACCCTTCAAAACAGGCCATGCTGCTTTCAGGTAAGTCATCATTGACCAAAGAGTAAGCACTGCTGCAATTAACAGTATAAATATGGCAGCATAATACCAACCATCACTGGATATTAATCCGTCCGTTCCTGCTGGCTCAATCCCAAGTAAGCCAGTAATCGCAACCATTTGAATTAATGTCTTAGCTTTACCCACATAACTTACAGCCACTTCAGCAGATTTATTCATTTCAGCCATCCACTCTCGCAATGCCGATATAACCACTTCACGAGCCACTATAATTAAGGCTGGAATTGTCAGCCAAAGCGTACTGTCTCTTTCTACAATGATCATCAAGGAAATAACCACGATAAGTTTATCAGCCACAGGGTCTAAAAACGCGCCAAATGGTGTCATCAAGTTCATTTTTCGAGCTAGGTAGCCATCCCAGTAATCAGTAATGCATGCAAACCAAAATACTACGGCCGCTGCAAAGCTAGACCAATAAACAGGTAAATAAAATACTACTACCATTATCGGGATCAGAAGCACCCGAATCGAGGTTAAAATATTTGGTAAATTTAACGGCATAACAACTTCCAATTACAATCTTAGTTACAATCTAAAATACAACATAATTTAAAACACCAAAGCTATTTACGCTAACCGTGTAAGTTATCGTATATTTCTTGAGCGAGTTGACGGCTAATTCCAGGTACCTTAGCTATCTCATCAACATTGGCAGACTTTATCTCACCTACATCGCCAAAGAATCTTAACAGCTCCCTACGCTTTTTTGGACCAATTCCTTCAATATCTTCCAATACAGAGCGACCCCGAGCTTTTGCTCGTCGTGCACGATGGCCAGTTATGGCAAATCGGTGAGACTCATCCCGTATCTGCTGAATCAAATGTAAGGCTGGCGAAGCCACATCTAATGTAAATTCGCCGCCTTCATAAAGTAAAACTTCCATCCCTGCCTTTCGAGTAACCCCTTTAGACACACCTAGAAGTTTTATTCGACTCGTTAAGTTCAGTTCAGCCAAAACTTTTCGTGCAATACCCACTTGACCCTTACCGCCATCAATCAACAAAAGATCAGGCGTTTTATCTTCTGTGATTTTTTTAAAGCGCCTGGTCAGAGCCTGATCCATTGCACCATAATCATCACCAGCCTCAACCCCTTCAATATTAAACTTTCTATAGTCAGCCTTTAATGGTCCGTCACGATTAAATACAACGCACGAAGCAACCGTAGCCTCTCCATGACTGTGACTAACATCAAAGCATTCCATTCTATTGGGCACAACATCTAGAGCCAAAACCTGCATTAAGTCATCATACAGACCCGCCATATGGTGTTTATCTCGTATCTTCACTCTAACAGCGTCTTCCGCGTTATTTAACGACATCTGAAGCCACTTTTGACGCTCAGCTCGCACCGAGTGAACAACCTTAACTTTTTTCGACTTTTGCTCACACAAGGCCGCTTGCACAATAACCTGATCGTCAATCTCATGAGATATGATCACTTCATCAGGAATCTCTCGACCCATGACCAAATAATACTGCGATACAAACGCCTGCATAGCCTCTCCATAGGTTTCATCCATGCTATACCGAGGGTAATAAGATCGACTGCCCTGCATTTGCCCATGACGAACACTCAACACCTGCACTGCCCAAACCTTTTGATCCTGAACTATGGCCACCACATCCACATTGCTACTACCCGCTTCAATAACCTGTGACTCTTGAACCTTCCTTAAATATTGAATTTGATCACGAATAACAGCGGCTTCTTCAAAGGCCATTCCAACAGCCGCAGCTTCCATATCAACTTGCAACTCAGCAATTAACGAAGGATTCTTCCCCTGCAAAAACATTTTGGCGTGATCTAAATCTTTTGCATACTGCTGTTTACTTATTAGATCAACACACGGAGCCGAACAACGGCCAATTTGATGCTGCAAACAAGGTCGACTTCGATTATTAAAATAACTGTCGTCACAGTTTCTTAATCGAAACACTTTTTGTAAAAAACTAAGACTTTCTTTTACAGCACCAGAACTTGGAAACGGGCCAAAGTACACTCCGTTTTTATTTCGCTTTCCACGGGAGTAACACAACAAAGGAAAGTTGTGCTTAGATAAAAAGATATAGGGGTAGGATTTGTCATCTTTTAAAAGAATATTATAGGGGGGCTTATTCTTTTTAATTAAGTTATTTTCTAACAGTAGAGCTTCTGTTTCGCTACTGGTAATTGTTATATCAATATTAGCAATGCGCGTAACAAGCGCCATTGTTTTTGAGTTTAGGCCAGTATTACTAAAATAGGATGTTAATCTGTTTTTTAAATTCTTTGCTTTACCCACGTAAAGCAACCGCCCTTCAGCGTCATACATTTGATAAACGCCAGGCTTCTCTGAAACCGTATTTAAAAAACCTTTAGAATCAAAAGACATTTCGAACAACTATAAAGATGACTCTGTATCAACCATTCCATGTCGAATAGCTAAGCGCGTAAGTTCAACATCGCTTGAGATACTCATCTTTTCAAATATTCGATAACGGTAAGTGTTTACTGTTTTAGGGCTTAAGAATAACTGATCACTGATCTCTTGAACTTTCACACAGTTAGCGATCATAACAGATATCTGCATTTCACGATCCGACAATGCATCGAACGGACAAGCATTACCGCTATTTTCAAACGGCTTTAGAGCCATTCTTTGTGCTATTTCAGGGCTAATATATCGCTGCCCACTTTTTACTTTTAAAATGGCCTGTACCATTTCATCCGCACTTGCACCCTTGGTCATATAACCTGCAGCGCCTGCGTCTAATAATCGACTGGCATAAGGATCTTCATTACACGCTGTCACAGCAATCACTTTAATTTCTTCATTTTGACGTAAAAGCTTATGCGTGGCCTCTAGCCCACCCATACCAGGCATACGAATATCCATCAGCACAACATCAGGTTCGGTCTCTTTTGCATTAATCAATGCTTCTTCGCCACTACAGGCTTGCGAGACCACTTCAATCATAATGCTATCACCCAGCAGGCTTACAATCCCCAGCCTTACCAAGTCGTGATCATCTACTACCATTACTTTAATCACTATCAACCCCTAAGTACTTCATATTTTGTACTGATTATATTTATTATACTTTGCTGTGTAACCGTCTTAAGCGGGCCTTTTGCCACTCAAGCTTTGCTTCATTCATTGGCAGCACTATTTCAACTACCTCAGCATCAGCCGTTTTTAATTGTTCAAACCCAAGCCGCTGCCCCAATTTCAACATCGGCCTATTTTCTGCTAGCACGGTTCCCATCATTTCCATTGTGCCTTGCTGCTGACAGTGTGCAATCATTTTCAACATCAGTGCACGACCCAAACCTAACCCTTGTGCCTGATCACCTATCAAAACAGAAAATTCAGATTGAATTTTATCGGCGTCTGTCCAAGTTCGAACTTCGCCTATAATCTCACCTTCTTTATTCTCGGCTATAAAAGCCATTTCTTGTTCGTAATCAATCTGAGCAAACTTGGCTAATTCTCTATGCCTAAATTGACGACGAGAAGTAAAGAACCGATAACGTAATGTTTCCGAGCTTAGCGCTTCATGGAAAATCTTCAATGCGGGCTCATCCTCACCTTTGATAGCCCGTACAAATAACTGCTTGCCGCCCTTTAAACTTAAAATCTCTTCGTGCTCAGCTGGATAAGGGCGTATACATAATTTATGTTCATCACCTAAATTCGCAGCCATCCCCAATACTTTACAACCTTCAACAGGGTGCAAAATAACATTTAATTCACAACCTTTTAGATTGGGTAAATCTACTGCCATTTGAGATAATCGAATTAACATTTGAGAAAGCTGAGCTTCATCTCGCTCAAGATGTCGACTGCGCTCTTTTAATACACGATATATATGGGTCTTAGCCATTAACTGACGAGCCAATACATCGTTTAACGGTGGAAACTGCACCAAGCGATCTGCCATTATATTTGCAGTAGCACCACCACCGCCAAAAATAATGACTGGGCCAAACGTTACGTCACGGGTAATTCCCATACTAAATTGAGATAAAACCTCTCCACTGCGCATAGGTTGAACACTAAAACCATGCACCTTACTGTTCGAAAAGCGCTTGCGAATTTGCGAGCGAAGCTCTTTCGATGCAACCTCTAATTCTTGTGAATTCTTTATCAGAGTAACTACACCACGCCAACGATCCCTTGGGTTAGTACCGTACGCGAACGGGTGACAGTATTCTTTATGAATGATTTTTAGTGCTGCTGGATAGCGAACATTTACCGCTTCGGCGTCAAAACCTTCGGGCATAAATGACGTTTCAACCACCCTAAACGAATACGCCTTGATGATTTTATGAAATTCTTGCGCGGTTAAATAATCACGCCCCTCTGTCATGGCCCCACTAATAATCTCACGAGAAGAGGTTCGATCAATAGATGAATCGTCCATCAGGGATGATGGAGTCTCTCTTAAAAGCTCTTGATTTCTTTGATGACGCACCATATGCATATACGCCTTAACCGCCCTATCCGGCGTGTCGTAGGTTGGAATGCCAGACTCATCAAACATATGACGACTGCGCTCCGCACTCTCGCCACCCATCCAGCTTGTAATTAAGTTTTTCTGATTAAACTTAGAGTGATTCACCACTACATTGGCCACATTTTGACTATTCACAACACTGTTTGGCGAAAATAAAACCAAAATAGCATCCACACCAGAGTCTTTTTCAATCAAGGTTAAAACCTGCTTATAAATCGCAGGGCTTGCTTCAGGCGTAATATCAACGGGGTTAGATTGAGACCAGTATGCTGGCAGAACTTTAGATAAAGCCTCAATTGTTTCAAGAGACAACTTAGCAAGCTGACCACCTTCATGCATCAGCCGGTCTACAGCTAAAATAGCACCGCCAATACCATTCGCCACTATGGCTAAACGCTCACCTTTTAAAGGCTTCATTCTGGTCAGTGATTCAACTGATTCAAACAATTCTTCGGTGCTGTCTACCCGAAGCACACCAGCACGCAATAAAATAGACTCATAAACCATATCACGATGACGCAAGCCTGGCGGCACAACATCAACAGGGTGCTGGGACTCAGGAAAACGTCCGCTCTTGATGGCCAGCACTAATTTACTACGAGACGCGTTCCTTACAGCTCGAACAAACGTTTGCGCATCCGTCACTTGCTCTAGATGCAACATGATGGCCTTAAGGTTCCGCTGGGCCGATAAGTAATCAATGGCATCCGGCATGGTCACATCTGCGCTCTCACCAATGGTTAGAAAGTGCGAAAAGCCTATACCCCTAGCATGCGCCCAATCAAGCAATGCACTGGCTAACGTGCCAGACTGCCCTAAGTATGCAACTTTACCCGGTAACGCGCTTACATGGCTGTAACTGGCGTTTAATTTTAAATCTGGAACCAGTACACCCAGACAATCTGGGCCCATGATGCGCACATCATATTCGCGTGCTAATTCTTTAATGGGATCAGTAGATGGCCTGTATTGCTCAGCACGCTTACGTGATATTCCACCGGTTAAAATAATAACAGCACGAATACCATGTCGGCCCAGCTGTTTAATAATTTTTTCGATAGTATGGGCGGGCGTACAAATAATGGCCAAATCCACATCTTTTGGAAGGCGCCCAATTTTAGAGATACACGGAACCCCATGCACAGTCTTATATCGACGTACGTTCACAGCATAAATACTGCCTTTAAACGCCGACGTTTTTAAATTTTTAATAACGGCCCCGCCCATACTGGCTTCTCTTTCAGAAGCCCCAATAACAGCTATTTTGGACGGTTCAAAAAAACGTTCTAACCAACGAGTACCCATAATTCCCTTAAAAAAGGTGTTAACTATCAATTAATTGAGTTATATAGACTTATTAACCGAGGCTCAAGCTAATACTGCATGTCTAACACATTATTTATTCACCATTCTCAGTTTGACCAACATTCAGTGCCACCATCGCACCCTGAGAGCCCACTTCGCAATCTTGCAGTAGAAACTAAACTGCGAGAATCTGGCCTATGGCAAGATTTGGATGTTCGCTTTTGCCAGCCAACTGACAAAGAAAACCTAAAGCTTGCACACACAGCTGGTTACATAGATCAACTGTACCAAATCGCCCCTAATAAAGGCATGATATTAGCTGATCGTGACACACCTTTAGCATTTGATACGCTACGCGCAGTAGAAGAAGCCGCAGGATCGGGTATTCAGGCCGTAAACAGCGTTTTGTACGAAGGCTACGAGCAAGCCTTCTGCGCTATTAGACCCCCAGGCCATCACGCCGAGCCGAATAAAACTATGGGGTTTTGCTTTGTAAATAATATTGCCTTGGCTGCTGAATACGCACTACTACAGCCAGGAATAAATAAAGTGGCGATATTTGATTTTGATGTCCACCAAGGTAACGGAACCATCGAAGCATTTAAAAATAGAAATGACGTTTTAGTTGTCAGTAGCTTTCAACACCCTCACTTTCCTCACTCTCACTGGAAAGTAGATTCTGAGAATATTATTAATATACCCATCGAAGCCGAAACAGCCAGCACACAATATAGGCGAATAGTTGAAAGGCCCGTTATGGAATCCATCTCAAAATTTAAACCAGACCTAATTCTGGTCTCAGCTGGATTTGATGCACATACATTTGACCCAATGGGCGACCTCGATTTGATCGAAGATGATTTTTATTGGCTAACACAAATGACTATGAGCCTTGCAAAAACCTACAGCAAGGGCCGTATCATATCAATGCTTGAAGGTGGCTACAGCCTAGAAGGCTTAGGGCTCAGCGCTCACGAACACCTTAGAGCACTCAGTAAAAAATAAAGATTCACCCTTTTAATTAACCAAGGTGTGCAGCGCTCACCTTAGCGCGCATCCGTCTAATCATTAATGCGGTGCATGCGCTGGAATGCACACAATTCATTACTTATAAAAAGCCACCGCAGGTATACTTTTTCTATCTTATAAAAACAATTCAAAACACAAAAAGGCAAAGTCATGAGCATCGATACACTATTACAGCAACGCTATTCTTGCCGCAGTTTCACCAAGCAAGAAGTTGAACCTAGCCTACTCAAGCAAGTTTTTGCATCGGCACAGCAATCCCCTTCTAACTGCAACGTTCAGCCTTGGGAAGTACTGATTGTATCAGGCAAGAAAAAAGACGAATTAAAAAACAAATTAATACAAGCCGTCATGCAGCAACAAAAACCAAACCCTGATTTCAACTGGAACATCGCTTATACGGGTAAGCATCGCGATCGCCAGTTTGGCTCAGCTAATGCGCTATATTCATCCATGGACATTGCTCGAGAAGATAAACAAAAAAGACAAATGGCCATGTTAAGAAACTGGGCATTTTTTGATGCGCCACACGTGGCCATATTCACTCTAGATAAATATCTAGACATCATGGGCGCAGTCGACATTGGGATTTATTCTCAGACCTTATCTTTACTGCTTCAAGAACAAGGAATTTCTAGCTGCATGCAAGGTGCATTAGGGCAATTTCCACAACCAATACGTGAAATGTTTGACCTACCAGAAGAGCGCGGCATATTATTCGGCATGTCATTTGGTTACGCTGACGAATCTGCAGATGCAAATAAAACAAGAACTGTACGTGAGAATTTAGAAGGATCTGTGATTTTTGCTGAGTAACATATTCAGAATACATTAAGCTACTAGAGCGCTTAACAATAATGTCCCCTACAATCTAGACGTTTAGATTCCAAAGAAAGGGGGCGTTGCTTTTACTGCCTACCAGACATAAATAGAACGGCATAAAGGCAATTAAAATAAGAACGCGCTGCTTTCTTACATACAGTCTACAGCACTATTCAATTAAAAATCACTCAACAGTTCAGCGCTATAATCTTCGACCAACAAATTAAGATTTTTAGACGCTATTAACGCCTGCAGTTGTTCTTTATTTTTATTAAGTGAATCCATCGTAATGGTATTATCATCTAATTTAAGCAGCTGCTCGCTACCGGCATAGTAGTAATTAAGAACAATCATTGCATTAATATCCCCGTCATCCTTGGCACTTTCAATTTTCTTAAGCTTTCTATATATAGCATTCAAGCTTTGCTTTAATTGCCACACATAATAAACCTCAACCATAAAATCGTGATCCCTAAAGGAATGAACCACCTTTCCACATAGCAGTGCCGCCGCAATCACTCCCGTGATGTTATAACTAAAATTACTGCCCTGACCATCCGAGAACAACACAATTAAAACCTGGCCAAACCCAACCCCTAATACCATTAAACCTATGATTAGCGCAGCAATCACAATATTTAGGTGCTTGCGGTATCGAGCCTTATTAACATCTTGTAATTTCATCTAACTTCCAAGCAGCTTCACAATACCAATTATTCAACTGCATATAATCATGATTACCCCACCTATGATGGCAAGGTACGAATGTGTTTACTATAAAACACAGATAATCTAATTCAGTAAATCCATCAACATCCAAGTATAAACCTTAGAGCCTGCTTATCGCTCATATTATTTAATGCCGTGTTTAGTTAATAGCTGCAAACACCTAACATACAACCATCAAGAGCGACTGTTTAAGTAGTTTCACTATTGGTCTAGGTACTAATAAAGACGACATACCAACTACTACCCCAAGTTTAAATAGTGCTTATTCATCCAAAAATAACGAATCAAGCCAAAGAAATGACAGTGAAGCTGATACACTATAACCGCACATAATTACAGCCCTTTAAATCAATGTAAAAACACTATAACCAATAGCAATCTATTCCGAATACATTAATAAAGTTTCTGCCCATAAAAAAACGCCCGAAGGCGTTTCAATGCAGAAGATTAGTTAATAAAAGTATTATTTTTTAACCCAAGTTGTCCCTTCACGGCTATCTTGCAGCTCTATGCCCTGCCCATCCAAATCCACGCGAATTTGATCGGCTAAGGCGTAGTCTTTGTCTTTTTTGGCTTGAACGCGTTTTTCAATCATTTCTTGAATGTACGCTTCATCGACCTTAACGCCCTGCTTAAAATAGTCTTCAGGATTTGTTTGTAGACAACCCAATACATCAGCAAAGGTTTTCAACAAAGAAGCTAGAATGTTTTTAGCATCGCCTTCTGCTTTGTTGATCTGTGTAACCAGTTCAAACATTACGGCGATGGCTTTAGGAGTATTAAAGTCATCGTCCATGGCGGCTTTAAAGTCTGCTGCAAAAACAGCCACTTCAGGGTTGTTCGTATCTAAAGCAATTGAAAGGTCACAGCCTTTTAGTGCGTTATACAAGCGATCAAGTTTGGTTTGCGCGTCTTGCAGACCTTCTTGGCTGTAATTGATTTCACTGCGGTATTGAACCGATGCCAAGAAGAAACGAATCACTTCAGCGTCGTATTCAGTTAACACGTCACGGATTGTGAAAAAGTTGCCCAATGATTTAGACATTTTTTCGCCATCGATGCGCAATGCACCTGCGTGCATCCAAGTATTAGCGTATTGTTCGCCTGTCGCGGCTTCGCTTTGTGCAATTTCATTTTCGTGGTGCGGGAATTTTAAATCTGGACCGCCACCATGAATATCAAAATTATTACCTAGGCAGCAGGTAGACATGGCTGAACATTCAATGTGCCAGCCAGGGCGTCCTTCGCCCCAAGGGCTTTTCCAAGATGGTTCGCCAGGTTTAGCCGACTTCCATAGAACAAAGTCCAACGGATCTTCTTTTGCATCTTCTACTTCGATGCGCGCGCCTGATTCTAATTCTTCTAGAATCTTACCTGATAATTTACCGTAACCTTCAAATTTACGAACACGGTAATACACGTCTCCGTTTGTGCCCACGTATGCAAAGTCTTTTTCGATTAAGGTTTGCACCATATCAAGTATGCCTTGAATATGGTCTGTGGCTTTTGGTTCGCTGTTAGGGGTTAATACGTTTAGCTTGGCAAAATCTTCGTTCATGGCAACCACCATACGATCAACCAATACATTAAAGTCTTCGCCATTTTCAGCGGCACGGTTAATGATTTTGTCGTCGATGTCGGTAATATTACGAATGTAGTTAACGTCATAACCGATATGGCGAAGGTAACGAACGATCACATCAAACGATACCATCACGCGGGCATGGCCCATGTGACAAAAATCGTAAACCGTCATACCACATACGTACATGCCAACCTTGCCAGCTTGCAGTGGTTTAAATTCTTCTTTTTGACGGGTCAGTGTGTTGTATACGTTTAATGTCATTTTAAATTCCTATCGCTGCAATACCCAAAGCACTCACTTCGTTCGAGGGGCACGCTGGCACCCTCTCACAGAGTATTTTGTCACCCACCATTGTGGGAGGGCGCTTGCGCGCGATACTGCTTTGTTTTGCTTGTCTATTTTCGCTTGCAAGCAAGCTCCTACACTTGTACGAGCCTGCTCGCTGGCGACAATTTATTAGCTAGCTAACGATTTATCTTCACGCAAACCAATTGTCAGGTTAAATACTGGTTTTTCTGATGTGTGATCAAAGCGATCTGCTACGTAATAGCCTTCACGCTCAAACTGGAAAACGGTTTCAGCATCAACACCGGCTAAT
>JAWUVN010000027.1:0-12963 GCA_034112345.1 Bermanella sp.
GAAAGCGCCAGTAATACCGAGGCAGCTTTAGCTGCTGGGCACATATTGCCTTACGCCGGTGAAACCGAGATCTTTATTTTCCCCGGTTACGAATTTAAAACAGTGGATGGCTTAGTGACTAACTTTCACTTACCTGAATCCACATTAATCATGCTGGTAAGCGCGTTTTCAGGACGCGGCCCAGTATTGAATGCCTACGACGAAGCCGTAAAAGAAAAATATGGGTTCTTCAGTTATGGCGACGCCATGTTTTTAACCAAGAATCTTGAGGCTAAAAACCTCTGGGATCAGTAGTTGATTTAAAAGCGGTAGCTTAGAGCTCTTTTGAGGTCGCAAACATACAATCGCGCAGACACTGCGCTCGTACGAGCTCACCCTGTGAGCGAAAGCCGTTTTATCATCAGCTATGAATAGATAGCTCATGAAGTATTAAATTATGTACTTCGACTGCTCGTTCCTCGCGCTCAGCACGAACGGCGTTGAATGTTTGAAGGCTTTAGATAGCCAAAAGAATTAACTGGCCCAATACGGTCGAATTTTGTTCCTGACAAATTCGACATACTCACATGACGAGCATGGATGCACTAATGTCGCGAAGACAGGATGTCTAAGAGCGACCCATGTGACACACGTTTATATGCTCCAGGCATAAACGACGTACTCACGTCCATGTGAGTAATATTGGGCGACAACGAATACACACCCGAGGTGACATAGGGTGAAAATATGCCGACATTAAAGGCTTAGGATTCTCTATGACAGTAATGAAGTTCGATTTAAAAAAGACTGAAGGGAAAGCCCGTCGCGGCACCATCAGTTTTCCACGCGGAGACATTCAAACCCCTGCGTTTATGCCTGTGGGCACATACGGCAGTGTAAAAGGCATGTTACCCCGTGATGTAAAAGCCACCGGTGCTGAAATAATTCTGGGCAATACGTTTCACCTTTGGTTGCGCCCTGGTACAGACATTATTGATGGAGCAGGCGGTCTGCATAACTTCATGCAGTGGGATAAGCCCATCCTGACCGACAGTGGCGGTTTTCAAGTTTTTAGCTTGGGTAAAATGCGTAAAATCACCGAAAAAGGCGTGACGTTCCAAAGCCCGGTTAACGGCGATAAAGTGGAATTGACCCCTGAAAAATCCATGGAAATTCAAGCCTCCCTAGGCAGTGATATCGTGATGATCTTTGACGAATGCACGCCATACCCGGCCACGCACAAAGAAGCCAAAGACAGCATGGAAATGAGCATGCGTTGGGCTCAGCGTTCAAGAGATGCTCACGGAGACAGCGAATCGGCGTTATTCGGCATTATCCAAGGCGGCATGTACGAAGACCTACGTGACGTGAGCCTTGACGGCTTAGAAGAGATCGGCTTTGACGGCTACGCCATTGGCGGCCTGTCCGTGGGCGAGCCAAAAGAAGACATGATCCGTATTTTAGAGCATACCGCTCATAAAATGCCTGAGAATAAACCCCGTTATTTAATGGGTGTGGGCAAACCAGAAGATTTGGTTGAAGGGGTGCGTCGCGGCATCGATATGTTTGACTGTGTAATGCCAACCCGTAATGCCCGTAACGGCCATTTGTTCATTGATACCGGTGTATTGAAGCTGCGTAATGCGGTTAATAAAACCGATCATGGGCCGGTTGATCCAAGCTGTGATTGCTACACATGCCAGAACTTTAGCCGTGCATACTTACACCATCTAGATAAGTGTAAAGAGATTCAAGGCAGCACCTTGAACACCATTCATAACCTGCATTTTTATCAAACCGTTATGGCTGGATTGCGCAAAGCATTAGATGAAGGTACATTGACGTCGTTTGTCGAAGAATTTTACGCTAAACGTGGGTTACCAGTACCGCCATTAGCAGACTAGCAAGAGACGTTATGCGATTGATTGATTTTTGATCGCAATAGAATTCAGGTGAATTGATTGTATAAAAAATCAGTTATCACCTTTAAAAACCCTAACTAGACCCACATAATAGGGTCTAGTTTAATAAAAACTATTTCATTAAAGCAGTACTCCAAAAGAGTAAGGAAAGTCACAATGTCTAAACTGACACTTTTATTAGCCACTTTATTTTCAGCGTCTGCATTTGCAGAAGGCGCTCCAGCTGCTCCAGCGGGCGCAGGTTTTGAGCAACTAGTTTTTCTAGGTGGTTTTGTATTAATTTTTTACTTCTTACTATGGCGTCCACAATCTAAGCGTGCAAAAGAGCATAAAGCACTTTTAGGCGGCCTAGAGAAAAACTCTGAAGTAGTAACATCTGGCGGTATCGTTGGTAAAATTACTAAAGTAACTGACGAATTTGTTGTGCTTAAAGTTGGCGACAACGTTGAATTCCCAGTACAAAAGCAAGCAATTGCTGCAGCATTGCCAAAAGGCACGATTAAATCGATTAACGATTAATCCACTGACCTTCTATTAACGAAGGTTCAGCTGCACATAAACCATGAGGTGACACCACCTTAATGGTGAATACAGATCCCCGCTTATGCGGGGATGACTGTATTTATAACCCAAGAAATTTTATAACAATAAACTGAAATGTTGGCCTGCTAGCGCAAATGCGTTAGGGCTTTCAACAGGCCAAGCTAGGAAATCACTTATGTTGAATAAGTACCCCATTTGGAAATACTTGCTGATTCTAATGGTCGGCACTCTCGGTGTTATATACGCACTGCCTAATTTGTACCCACCTGATGCTGCTGTGCAGATCACGCCCGCTAGAAGCGGTGATGCGGTAGATGAGTACACGTTAAATAAAGCGTTATCAGTATTAAAAACCAACGATGTGGAATATTTTGGTGAAGGGCTTCAAGAAGGCAAAACAGCGATTATTCGCGTGGCAAATGCTGAGCAGCAATTAAAAGCCAAAGGGTTAATTCAGCGTGATTTAGGCGACGGTTTTATCGTTGCTCTTAACTTAGCGCCAACCACGCCGCAGTGGCTAATGGATTTTGGTGCAGGCCCAATGACACTAGGTCTAGATTTAAGCGGTGGTGTTCACTTTTTAATGGAAGTGGATATGGCTGAATTCTTAAAAATGCGCATGAACAATTATCGTGACGCAATCAAACGTAGCCTACGTGAAGAAAAACTACGCTATAAGCGTGTGGTTGTTGGAAAAGACAACAAACTGGATATTAAATTTGCTAACGAAGACCTTCGTGATAAAGCCGATACATTTTTGGGTCGTGAGTATTCAGAGTTCTTAAGAAATACCACAGACAAAGACGGCGGTTTCTGGATTCAGTTGTCGTTATCGTCAGCCAAGGTTAAAGAATTTGAAGATTATGCATTAAAGCAAAATTTAACTACGATTCGTAACCGAGTAAACGAACTGGGTGTTGCCGAACCAATGGTTCAGCGCCAAGGCCGTAACCGCATTGTAATCGAGTTACCGGGTGTACAAGATACCGCCGCTGCTAAAAAAATCTTAGGTAAAGCTGCAAACCTTGAGTTCCGCTTAGAAGCTAAGCCAAGTGCTAGCCGTTTTAGCACTGAAGAATATTCATATAAAAACCCAACACCAGGGCGCAGCAAAGCACGTTTAGAAAAAGCATTGATTGTTACCGGTGATAACGTATCAAACGCACAACCATCATTTGATGAAAACGGTCAGCCACAAGTAAACATCACTTTAGATGGAACGGGCGGTGCCATGATGGGTAAGGTAACCAAAAAAGCCATTCAACGCCGTATGGGCATCTTGTTTGTTGAGCATAAAATTCGCACACGATATGAAATGCAAGACGGTATAGAAGTCACAGTTGAAGACAAGTACGTTGAAAAGAAAATCATTTCTTTGGCCACTATTCAAAGTGCGCTTGGAAGCAGCTTCCGCATTACTGGTTTAGAAGCAGGCGAGTCATCAGAACTTGCATTATTACTTCGTGCTGGTGCACTTGCTGCTCCAATGTACTTTGTAGAAGAACGCACGGTTGGTCCAAGCCTAGGTAAAGAAAATATTGAACTAGGCGTAACCAGTGTTCAAATTGGTTTGGCTATGGTTCTGATCTTCATGATTCTTTACTACCGTGTATTTGGTGTGATTGCTAACATAGCGCTAACCGTTAACTTATTATTATTGCTGGCGGTTATGTCTATCTTAGGTGCCACGTTAACGCTACCTGGTATTGCCGGTATCGTATTAACGGTTGGTATGGCGGTGGATGCAAACGTACTCATATTTGCGCGAATAAAAGAAGAGCTCAAATCGGGGCCTAACGTACAACAAGCAATCCACAGTGGTTACGATAAAGCATTCTTGACCATTCTAGATGCCAATATCACAACATTAATTGTAGCCATTATATTGTTTGCAGTGGGAACCGGTCCAATCAAGGGTTTTGCTGTGACATTATCAATCGGTATTATCACATCAATGTTTACCGCTATCGTATTAACTCGCGCCATGGTTAACCTAGTATATGGTGGTCGCCGTCTTGAGCGTATTTCTATCGGTGGAGGAGTATAACCATGACTGATCAAATTAAAGATTATAATTTCATGGGCGCGCGTAAAATTGCCGCCGTTTTTTCTCTGATTTTAATTCTAATTTCTATCGGCTCTCTAGCCGTCCAAGGTTTGAAATTAGGCTTAGACTTTACTGGCGGTACGCTGGTTGAAGTATCTTATGAAAACGCTGCTAACGTGAGCGAAATTCGTAAAACCTTAAATGAAGAAGGCTACCAAGACGTTATCGTTCAAAATTTTGGTAGTGAGCAAGAAGTGCTGGTGCGTATGAGTGAATCGTACCGCGCTAATATCGGCGATGAAGTATTAGTCGCCTTGCAAGCAAACTCTTCTGAAAAAGTAGAATTACGTCGTGCAGAATTTGTAGGCGCACAAGTAGGTGAAGAGTTACGTGATGAAGGTGGCCTAGCCTTATTGTTAGCCCTTGCCGTTGTTATGCTTTATGTTGCCGCACGTTTCCAATTAAAATTCTCGGTTGGTGCTGTAGTGGCTTTGGTTCACGATGTGGTTATTATTTTAGGCATTTACAGTGTGTTTCAGTTTGAATTTGATCTAACTGTTTTAGCTGCACTACTGGCGGTTATTGGTTACTCACTTAACGATACTATTGTTGTGGCTGACCGTATTCGTGAAAACTTTCGAATCATTCGCCAGATGAGTCCAGTTGATATAATTAACCGCTCGTTAACACAAACCCTTGGCCGTACAGTTATTACATCATTAACAACCTTGTTAGTTTTAATCGCATTGTTATTGGTAGGTGGAGAGATCATTCACTTGTTTGCGCTGGCACTGACGATTGGTGTGGTTGTTGGTACGTACTCTTCGATTTACGTAGCAGCGAATGTGTTGTTGGTAATGGATGTTTCTCGTGAAGATTTGATTCCTCCTGAGACAGAAGAAGAAATCGACGATCGCCCGTAATCGGTAGGTTGTTGAATCTGAAAAAGCCTGCTTCTAGCGGGCTTTTTTGTGGCTGTTTATTTTTATGTTATACCGGAAGAGAGAAACGAACTATCTCGAACCATAAGTAATCTATATCCCAATATAAATAAGCAGTTTATGCTCCAATAATGCAATCAATGATATTAATAATAAGGGCTTTACGATAATTAACTTTATCTGACAATGCGTTAAATTAAAGCTCCAAAGTGACTGCTTCCCATACCTGTCTTTTTAATGAATTACTATTTGTATGGGCCATCTTCGTATAGAATCCCTCTTATAAATTGACTGATCAAATATTTCAAAGCGCCCATGTTTAACATGCTTACGCTTCTCCCTCTTCTAATACGATATACAACAAATGACTGATATAACCATAGCAACACACAACGGCAATTTTCATGCAGATGATGTTTTCAGCGTCGCCGCCCTTAAGTGTGTATTTCCATCTTTTAACCTAGTGCGTACTCGTGATTTAGACCTAATGGGCAAGGCGGATATTGTATTGGATGTGGGTGGTGAATATGACCCAGAGGCTGGTCGTTTTGATCATCATCAGCGTGGTGGTGCTGGTGAACGAGAAAATGGTATTCCGTATTCTTCATTCGGGTTGATCTGGAAAAAATACGGTGTTGATATTTGTAGCGGAAATCAAGACGTGGCCAACTCGGTTGATGCGGGTTTGGTATCCACAATTGATGCGATTGACTGTGGGTATGTGAAAGGGGTGTCTGAAGGTATTAGCCTTAGCCAAACCATTTCAATGTTTAATCCAACATGGCAAGAAGACGGTGACTTTGATAAATGTTTTGATGAAGCGGTTATATTTGCTTCAAGGGTATTAGCCCGTTTCATTGCATCGTCTAGCGGTGGCATCAGTGCAAAGGAAATAGTGGCGAAAGCCATTGATAATGCCAAGGATGAAAGGGTGATTGTTTTAGAGCAATACACACCTTGGAAAAGAACGGTTCACAGTTTATCTGAAAAAGCCTTGTACGTAGTTTACCCATCTAACACTGGCCAATGGCGAATTCAAACCGTGCCAGTTGAATTGGGGTCGTTCGAAGACAGAAAATCATTACCAACTCCATGGGCGGGTTTGTCTAATAAAGAACTGCAAGATGTAACAGGTATTGAAGATGCCATGTTCTGTCACAATGGTTTGTTTATTGCGGGTGCCGAGTCATTTGAAAGCACAATGAAAATGGCAGTCATGGCGCTAGAAGCATAAAGTAGGAATTATAAAACTTAGCTTTTCTAACGGTATTTAGGCTCATGTGAAGGAGTTTAAATACTGTGTTTGTCCACTACTATTTTCGAATCGTTTTTTAAAAATCTTCTATAAAAATCTATCTGGCAAGCGAATATCAGTCGTTCGATTCACTTCGTTCGCGTCTTATGTTGGCATTAATAGCTACGAGTGAGCTGGCGATGAATTACGATGACTTCAATGAATTCTGCGCCGCCTTGCCTGCAGCCACCTATGTGATTCAATGGGGTGGCTCGCATGTGTGGAAGGTAGGAGGTAAAGTTTTTGCCATCGGTGGTTGGGCTCAAGATCAGCAACCCGCTTTTACATTCAAAACATCAGTATTGGACTTTGCTTTTTTAAGCGAAAGTGAAGGTTATAAGCCTGCGCCGTATTTTGCTAATCGAGGCATGAAGTGGATTCAACACTATGACAGTGCGGCAGACACTAATGAAGACTTAGTCTATTACCTTAGAGAATCACACCGGCTTGTTTCGTTAGGGTTAACAAATAAAAAACAAAAAGAGCTTGGGTTAAATGAAGATTAGTCTGTATTTTCTATCGCTTACCCAGTCCCTTGTTATTCAGCATTCGTAAGAGTGTATTCAGAGCTACTTGCTTGATTTTTTGGTTTGTCGATTCACGTACCAGCTTAGTAAGCGATCAACCATGCCTTTAGGTTGCTCTTCATGTTCGTCTGTTTCGGTTGTGGATAAATCCATAGAGCCACCACCTGCACGATAAAGATCAGAGTACATTTCCAATACCTTCTTTTTAATCATGCCGCGTAACGGTACGTGGGCAATCATACCGTAGGTGGCCGCGCCACCTTGATTGGCCAGTTCTGGATTGGCTTTTACGGTGGCCACAGCAACTTTTAAATCGGCTATGTATTCATGCACCACTTTAAGGTGTTGAGCGGTTACCATGGCGTGCAGACCATCAGGCTTTTGGTTTTTATTTACCTTCCAGCCTTTGTTATCCATTTGATCGCCTACGGCAAAAATATTCACATCTGGGTCACATGATTGGTACGCGAATAATGGCCCTTGAGGATTGCCCATTATTTCTAGTTCTGGGATTTCTGCAATGGCGTTCTTTAATATGTTCACGGCTTCAAGTGTTTCTGCCGCCAGTTTTTTATAACCATCAATGCCAAAGTATTGCAGTGCCGCCCAAGCACCGGCATAGGCCCCACCGGGGCGAGTCCCTAATAATGCAGACGATGCAAACACACCACCCGACCAGTTAGGCTGAACAAACATTTGATACCTTAGGTAATCAAGGTTGCGATAGGTAATGGTACTGGCACCTTTTGCGGCGTAACCATATTTATGAATGTCGGCTGAAATAGAAGTTACACCCGGTACGCGGTAATCCCACTTAGGAATGTTTTCACCGTTCATTTCCATAAACGGAAGAATGAACCCACCTACGCACGCGTCTACATGCAAAGGAATATTATGTTTTTGTGCAATCTCGCCCATGGCTTCAATAGGATCGATGGTGCCGTGTGGGTATTCAGGGGCGCTGCCCAGAATCATGACGGTGTTGCGGTTGATCATTTTTTTTAATTTTTTAAGATCAGGTACTAGGTTGTCATCTAATGGCACCTGACGAATCTTCACGTTGAAATACTCACTGGCTTTGTACCAAGCCACGTGTGCCGTTTCAGGAATGATCATTTCTGGTTTTTTAACGCGGCGTTTGTCTTTCGCCAAATCACGATACGTTTTAACGGCCATTAGGCAGCTTTCGGTGCCCCCCGATGTTACTACGCCACAAACATCTTTTGTGCCGTTTAGAATGTCAGCGGTGGCGCTGATGATTTCGTTTTCCATCTTCTTAAGGCTTTTAAACGCTGTGGGGTTTAAGCCGTTTTCAGATGAATATTTGAAATACGATTCTTTTAAGAAATCTTGGTGGGCTTCGTCAATATAATAAACAAGGCTCCATACTTTACCGTTTTTGTATTCAGGGTCTTCCCCTTTAAACGCATCCAATTGAGTAAGAATAGTCTGGCTTTCTTGTCCTGAAGAAGGCATGGATTTATGAGTGGTATTGGTCATGCGGGCCTCTCTACTTATTTTTGTTTATTATTTCGATGTAAATTCAGTGAGTGTCTATTATAAACTTTGCAAGAATAACGCTAAGCTAATTCCAAGGTAGTTCCCTAAGGCAAAACCAATAATGCCAGTGGTCATGCCGCTTAATAAAACGCTTGGATTGTTAAGTGCTTTTACCATCATGGGAACAAAAGGCGGTGAGCAAATGGCGCTAACAGATGTCACCATGAAGGTATCGCTGTCGACTTTTGCTATTCGGCAAAGTAACGCATGTAAAATGATACTGCCGATCACAGTGCCAAATAAAAATATGGCCACATTTGCATCAAACTCCATAAGCTTTTTAAGGTCCGCCATCGATGCAACCACTAAGCAAAATACAAGTATTAAATACATGCCCATTTTATAGGCCAGATTTAATCCTTGAATACGTTGATTGAGTGAAAATAAAATTCCAAAGGACGTCAGTAAAATTATTGTAGCGGCCCCTGTACTGTTTAAGCTAAATAGTGATTTTAATAATTCAGCGCCAGCTAAAGACAAAGCAAGAGCAAGCACTGAAAATCCTAATACTTTGCTCATGTGTTTTAGGTTTTTGATTTTTAATAATGGCGAATAATCATCGTTGTGGCTTTCATGCTCATGAGAAGAATGGGCATTGCCAGTTTGATTCGCAGGAGCTGGCAATATATAGCGAAACAATGGAATAGCCACGCTCACCATAAATAACATGTAGGTGGCACCCAGTAATGTGTCGAAGCTATGAAACAATAAATACAGATCGTTATCGATTCCTAGGCCGCTTTTAATGGCTGCAAGATTCGGGGTTCCTCCTGTGTATACGCCCACAGACATAGCGGCAAGATGGCTACTTTGAATCGCATTTTCATCGGCGTATATAAAATAAAAAGTACTGGCAATTGTCACCACTGAAGTGGTGGCAAAAATTAAACTGAGCATGGCTTTTCCTGCCATTACTGACCATTCTTTTATATTCAGAGTAAATAGCAGCATGGGTAAAGCAAGGGCAATGGTGATCTCAGATAAGCTGTTTTGAATGGTACTGACTGAATCGGGCATCACACCTGTGTTCCCTAGAATGAGGCCACAGGTATAGCATAGGATAATGGCCCCCATTTTTTGCGCCCAGCTTTGTTTTTCCATCAGCCATAAAAGAACGGCAGGCAGCAATAAAAACAGCAATGTGAAAATAATTGTCATTACACGTGATTCCATGTGTTTGGTATCTGTTCCTATCAAACCACGAAGGGCTGACTCAAAGTATGTTTAAAAGAGTCATTTGATGTGAATAGTGGCCGTATTGGGTTTGATTTAAGTATAGCGGCTAGCGTGATTGAGAGTAGGGGGTTGAGCAATGCTTGTGGTGTGGATGCGATATAGCGAACTAAGTTGTTAAGTTAGGTGTGTTGTCGACAAGACCCTTGGCATCAGCAGGTAAAAAACGGCTAACTACATGGAGTTACTTCAGGGGGGAATTCTTTCGTTTTGCCTTTTTGTTTTGCCTATAGATGCATTACTTTTTAACGCTTTTTTTATAAGCTTTCTTCTTAAATGCCCCTTTACCTGAAAATGCATTTACGGGGGATTTTACCCCTTGTAATGCCACTGGAATATGCTGTTTGGCTTGTGTGATAAGGCCGTGTAAATGCACATTCATGGGGTCCATAAAACCTTGGTAATTTAATTGTTTACTACAAATAGCGTTAAGCTGCTGCTCCCAAAGAGCAGTCATGTCTGGTGTGGTGGCTGAGCTAGGCAGGCTTTTAATAAGCGCGGTTCCTACTTGAGTGGCCAGTATTTTTTTACCTTGGCGCTGTAAAAACTTGCGCTTAAATAATAATTCAATAATGCCTGCCCGAGTGGCTTCGGTACCCAGTCCATCGGTTTCTTTTAGGGTTTTTCGAATATCATCATCTTGTACAAAGCGTGAAATGCCTGTCATAGCCGCCAGTAATGTGGCATCAGTGAAATGTTCAGGGGGCTGAGTTTTTTTATCTGTTATGTCGGCCTCTCGGCAAAACCAGATGTCACCTTTTTGAACATTAGGAAGGTTAATAGACGATGACTCACCGTCACTTGATTCTTTCTTTTTTGGATACAGGGCTTTCCAGCCAAGATCTATAGCCATGCGTGCTTGTGTTTTAAATAACCCGCCCGCAATGGTGGCTTCTACTTGAGTGTGTGCATATTGATAAGCCGGATAAAATTGCATTAAATATTGGCGGGCAATATGTTGGTAAATTTGTTGTTCCTGTTTGCTTAGGCGTGTCAGGTCCATGCTTTTCTGAGTTGGGATGATCGCGTGATGTGCCTCTACTTTTTTGTCGTCCCAGGTTTTACTGCGCAGACTGGCATCGGCATTTTCACAAAACGGTGCCAGCGGCTGGCAATTTTTTGCAATAGTGCTTAATACAGCAGGTGCCATAGTGTGTTGTTCAACGGGTAAGTGGCGGCTGTCGGATCTGGGGTACGTAATAAGCTGATGGCGCTCATACAAGGTTTGGCACACATCTAAAACTTGTTGAGCGTTAAAGCCATAAGCTTTGGCGGCTTCAATTTGTAAACTTGATAGGCTAAAAGGCAAAGGAGGCGCTTGTTTTTTGTTTTGTTTTTTTACCTGAGTAATCAGTGCATCTTGATGTTTTATGCGCTCACACACATTAACGGCAAGTGGGCGGTGTAATAGGCGGCCTTCTTCATCTTGGAATTTTTCACACGCACTGCTTGGCTGCCATTTCATGGCGAACTGTAAATCATTTTTTGTTAATTGGGCGTGCACTTCATAAAAGTCTTTTGATACAAATTGCTCTATATCTTGGTCCCGTTTAGCCACTAAACCTAATAATGGGGTTTGCACTCGGCCCACTGACAAAACGCCTTTATAACCAGCCTTGCCCCCTTGAATGGTATAGGCGCGGGTCATGTTCATACCAAATAACCAGTCAGCCCGCGAGCGGCATAACGCTGATACTGATAGAGGGATAAATTCTTGATTACTGCGCAATTGTGTCAATGATCGCTGCACAGCTTGTGGATTTAAGTCGCTGATTAACAAGCGCTGAATACCGTCTTTTTTTGCCCCTTTAACAGATAAGTAACCCAGCACTTCATCTACCAGTAATTGTCCTTCACGGTCAGGGTCACCCGCATGGACAATGTGCTTTGCTTTTTTAACCAATGTTCGTAAGACCGTTAATTGCTGACGGGTTTTACTTTTAGGGTTTAGCTGCCACTGTTGCGGCACAATCGGCAAGTGTTCGAGTTTCCAGGATTTATAAGCCCCATCGTAGGCATCTGGCTCGGCTTGCTCCAGTAAATGACCAATGCACCAGCTAACGACATCGCCATTACCCAGCTCAATATAACCGGGTTGTTTGTTGTGGGGCTTAGGCAGCACGGCTGCAATGGCGCGGCCTAGGCTGGGTTTTTCGGCGATATAAAGTCTCATGAAATTAACTGTATATATAAACAGGCTTTAATTCAAGGGCTGTTATAGTTTTGCTTTTATGATTCAGGGGTTATAGACCTACCTGTATCACAAGACCGGAACACCGTAGGAGTGGAGTTCCCTTCGGTGATCGCACCCCGTGCGCGATATCAAAGCTCCAATTGAAACGGCTGATCTGTGGTGGTGATTAATCTAATTGGATTGCTCACCATCGTTTCTTTGTGGCTGGTAATTTGGTCACGGGTATCGCGCACAAGGTGCGACTCGTACGGGTGATAGTTGCATAAGAATAATACGAGTGATTATTGTGCAAGAGTAAAACCCCCGAGATATTAACAGCCACAAAAAAGGCCCACCTAGGTGAGCCTTTTTTGTTAATAGCTTTTTAGCCGTTTTGAGTGACGGCTAAAATCGAACTAGATCAATTCGATTGCCATTGCAGTGGCTTCACCACCACCAATACAAAGTGCCGCAACACCTTTTGTTTTGCCTTTCACTTTAAGCGCGTTCATCAAGGTCACGATTAAGCGAGAACCGGTAGAGCCAACAGGATGACCTTGTGCACAAGCACCACCAAAGATATTCACTGTTTCAGGGTCTAAACCTAGCTCGATGATTGGCATCATGGCGACCATTGCGAATGCTTCGTTGATTTCGAAAAGATCAACGTCATCTTTTGTCCAGCCCGCTTTAACAAGCAAGTTTTCAATGGCGCCTACTGGTGCAATTGTGAATTCGCTTGGG
>JAWUVN010000028.1:0-9638 GCA_034112345.1 Bermanella sp.
CGGTCATGGTGTAGTTGTCTGCGCCAATCAAGCTTAATTCCTAAGAATCCCATCACCGAAGGTTACTTTAATCGTTAGTTCGGTTGGGATTTTTTTCGTCTGCAGGAAGGTGAATTTAATAAGCTCGTTGGCCAGTGACTAGCGGTTGTGCCCGATCGTCATTAACAATACTCCTGATTTAACACGATAAGCTTATGTGTGTTTAACTCTGCCTAAGCTGTTCCTTCATAAAATTCTTAATATATAGGGCAACCAGTATTGCCAATGAGCTAATTAATTACACAAAACCCTTTATTTGTAGTGGGCTCATAATTGGCTGGAGATCATGTGTTATTGGTCGATAACAGTAATGGTACGTATGTATGTAAATCATTCGTGCCGAGACCTAAATGGAACGCCATTACCTTTAAAATATGTACATTTCCTGACTAATATCTACCTTTCTACTTGGAAAAAACGTATTCTAAGTATCGGCTAAAAAAATAATAAAAGGGCCTATCTTTGCTACACATGTACGGCATCATTCCATTCATGCTTTTGCTCAGCGCATTAAGCCATGCAGAACTTAAGGACCTTACCGAATCTGAATTATCAGATATGACGGCTGAGGGGGTTGGTCTTGTCTTCGAAAATTACCAAATCGAAATGTTGTCTGATGACTTAACTAATCGTATGGATGGTGGTCCAAATGGCGAAACAGGCAACGAGTTTAAAATTACGGGTATTGAAGATACTAGTGGTTCGGCAGTTAATGCTTCAATTTCACAATTCTATTTTGCAGGGACAGGCACAAATTTAGGTTCCGATCTTACTGGTAAGCTTGTAAATATTGGGCGACTTAATAATCCAATTACCATAGATTTACTTGATGGGAATGATATTGGAGATGGGGCTGACGGGTGGATGGATAAGTCTGTACTTGAAATTGCCATGCCAACACATGTCGATTCATCTCTTGGGTATGACTGTACAGACCCAACTTTAGGTGTGGGTACAGGGACATGCTCCAGCAGAGCTGATGACGCTGATGGTAATGGTTTTCATGGTGAGCGCTTTGATATGGGTTATCGCATTAATAGGCAGTTTACTGATAGCGCTAAAGATGTAAATTTAAACTTCCATGCCGTATCCGCTAACATGGATGGCAGCTACATAAGGTTTTGGGGTGGTGATGCCAATGTAGATGGAAATATTGATGGCAATACAACGTCCGAAGCTACGTTAATGCTTGAAGCTCAAATGAACTTTTATGCAAGTGAATTGGTATTTGATAGTTGTAATCTAGACGGTTCACTATGTGGAGAAAAAGTAGGGTTTAAGAATTTCAGTATGGAGTTAGCTTTAGGGGATGCTGCTTACTACCAGCCCATGACCATCGATGTAGATTCTAATGGTTTTTTGAATATTATTATTCAAGCATTACCTGCTCCAGGTGATTCTCGATTGCCAGCGGGCACAATAACTTCAGATGGTTTAACTGCACTAGGAGGATTTGATCCTTCATTATATGAAAAGCCACAAGCTGGTGACCCTGATGGCGATTTATGGAATTGGTATGATGACTATTATACTAATGGGCGCAAAACGAATATTAGTGTTTCAGACCTAACTGTTGGCTCTCAAAGTTTTGGTGCATCTTCTCTTCAAAATCTACAAATTCAATATCTAGAGGTAAAAAGTCATGAACTTTAAACTTTTAGTATGCTTTATATTTATCTTTTTTATGACTATTTCCTCACATGCTTTAGAGGCAATCTCTGAAGATGTACTGGATACAGTGACAGGCCAGGATGGTGTAAGTTTGTCTGGCGAGCTATCATTTAATGAAGATGGTGGGCCTTTAACGTCTGTAGATTCAGGTGGGATTTGGGGGACATGTACAGAAAAGAATGACTCGCCTTCAGGAGCTGATCGTTGCGGAGCGCGATTAGCCGTTAAGCCAAATGCGACAGACGGTTGGATCGCGCTTGATGAATTAAAGGGCAGTGTTTCATTTGAAGGTTTAACTCTAAGGTCTAGGGATATTGATGCTACTGATGATTTTGGTGGCGATGAAGATGAGGCTGGCATTACAGGTAAAACAGTATTAGAAATTGGCCTACCTAACGAAATTAAATTCAAAGAATTCTCATATAGTTATGTTACCAGCTCGCAAGGGCGTCCAACGGATGTGGGCTATCAAGAACAAGTTCGACACGGCATTGATTTTAATGGCTCCGTTCAAATGCAAGGCAATATACTTGTATTTCCAGTAGGTAATCCATAATGAAAAAAATCGGATTATATTTGTTACCTCTCTCTATTTGTACCCAAGCTGAACTTGTTGGTTTGGAAGAGTCGATACTCGAAGATGTTACTGGCCAAACTGGCTTAACCATCGAAATGCATAAGCAAATTAAAGTTGATGAAATTCGTTATTCAGATAAAGAAGGTACAACAGGTGGCATTTTAGATATCAAAGATATCGTGATTGGCCATCCAGATGATGTTAATAATCTTCAAGCTATATCAATACATACTTTAGATGTTGACGGTAATGATGGGCTTGTTATTAACAGTATATTTCAGCCGACTCGCTTACAGATTGGATCAATGTCAGTAGGGGATCATCGAGGCTCTATTTCAAACTCTTATCTAGAGCGTAAAAGTTTTGGTCAGATCCAATATGATTGGACTGGAACCAATAGCTTGAGTATAAACGGTAAAGCATATGGTGATTCGGGTATTGTAATTACAAGTGATACGAATATTACAGACAGTGATTTTAGGTGGATCACCAATGGCAACACTCTGCAAGTAAATGACATGGTATACAGCGGTCTGATTACAGATATGACCATTGATATAGAAGATGACACCGTTCAAGCGTATTTAGCGCTTAGGATGCCAAGCATGTCTTTTGATGTATCTATCGGAGCTGTTTGTTTTTCTGATTTGGACTGCACCGCAGCTAACTCACTTGGTAGTTTTCAACAATCAAACACTTATAAAGATAGTCATATTTACATTTTTGGTAATGGTCGAGAAAGTACGGGTATAACAATAGATGCACACTTTGAACTTAATAGTGCAGTGAATACTATTGGTGATGGGAACGTTGCTAGCTACACAGATGATTCCACAGTTAAATTTGCCAAGCAATCAGGCTCCATTGATGTTGTTGGTTTTACCTTTGATATCGGAAAGGCCGAAGCCAATATTGGTGATCACATCTGGACTCAATTCGATCAAGTATCCGGTAATTTTAAAGTAGGTGATTTCGAAATCTCGGGTCAATCAGTTGGTGAGTTTGAAATAATATTCGATTTCTCTGATGGTAATGGTCACGTTAATAAAACCTTAATAGCACCTGGTGTCGCGTTTGCGGGTCAGGATTTAGACTCAATAAACCCGTTCATGACTGATTTTTACAGTAAGCTAAAAAATGAATCTGATGTATATAGTCCGTATGCAGATGGTATTAGTTTATTTAATGAATGGAATCTGACGGCTGATTTTATATATACCGATGATGCGCATTCTATAAGAATTGATAATTATCAAACTTACGGTTCAGGTTACGTCACTCTCGATATGAGATCGGGAGCGGACAGTTCTATCGACGCTTCAAATGGAGCTGAGTCATTCTTAGCCATTGGGGTTAAAGATTACCAAGTTAACTATAGCTTTGATGGTTTTAAAGTAGGTGATGACTCATCTCAGTTGCAAACGGGTTATGAGTTCTTAGGTCTCTCATCAGCAGCAGAATTTACGATGAATGCAGCTCTTGAAATTCGAGGTGGCGGCGCAGATGGCAGTGGTGCAACGTTTGATGGTGATGTGCTGATGAGTAATGCTAATTTTGGGATCACGCGCAATAGCGTAAGTGGAAACGGTATCTACTTAGATGATGCTACTTATGAATTCCATTTTAGAGATGTGACTCTTGATGTTGATACAGGTGGTATTCAGCTTGTTTTGGGCGAGTTATGGAGTGAATTTACGATTAACGACGTTCGTTTCGGTGATAAAAATGCGGGAAGTAGTTTAGGTGCATTAGTTATTAATCAGTATCAGACAGGCTCTAAAGTTACGATTAGTGGCGGTGGTGCAGGAACAGCTAAGTGCATCGGCGGCACAGGTACTGATCTTGCAACTTGTACAGGTAATTGGGTAGACCCAGAAACGCAAGGTTTAACCGTTACAACTCAGGCCATTTTGCAGCAACGTGATGGAACGAAAGAGAATAGTGTCTCTTGGGAAACAAACCGAGTAAGTGAAGTGCTGGGCACCGGCACCGCTATCAAGTTAGATAATATCTATACCAGTGATGGATATGATGATGTTACAAATACTCATGGTATTCAAACAACTACCTCTATCGATATTGCCCAAACAAGAGTATTAAAAAAGACAACAGGCACCGATTCAAATGGTGTTGATGGTAACGAGGGCGATGAAGTGATCATTGTTCCTGTTGATGCGATTAATACAGAGGGATATATATACGTAGGATCCCCAACAGAGCTTGAAAAAGGTGATAGACCAGAGGGTTTGGTTCTTTCAAATAATATCCAAATCAAAGAGTTAAATATAGAAGCCGTTAATATGATTCACTCTAACGCAACAAACTCCATGCTTCACGGTGTTAAGTTGCAGAATCTAAACATGTCTTCGACCCTATCTATTACACCAATTCGCTAGTATTTTTAAGCATCCCAATTAAAGGCAGGCATGGAAATTCCTGCCTTTAAACGCTATAGTTCCCCCATTCTAATATTTTCAGATTTAACCCTCTCAATTCCTGTCATATTGGCTTAAACACCGATAAACAGTGATGCATGTGAGTTAGGAGACGAGTTTATGAGCCAGTTAATAATTTTTGATACAACCATGCGTGACGGCGAGCAAAGCCCTGGCGCATCTATGAACAAAGATGAAAAAGTTCGTATCGGTAAAGCCCTTGAAAAGATGAAGGTCGATATCATTGAAGCGGGTTTTGCAGCAGCTAGCCCAGGTGATTTTGAATCGATTGTTGCTGTGGCTCAAGCGGTTCGCGAAAGCACTATTTGTTCACTGGCTCGCGCAGTAGATGGCGACATTGATCGTGCAGCAGAAGCGTTAAAGCATGCAGAACGTTCACGAATTCATACCTTTATTGCTACCAGCCCAATTCATATGGAGCACAAGCTACGTATGACCCCTGATCAGGTGGTTGAGCGTGCAGTATATGCAGTTAAGCGCGCACGTAATCTGGTCGCAGATGTAGAGTTCTCTTGTGAAGATGCAGGCCGTTCAGATATGGACTTCTTATGCCGAGTGATTGAAGCTGCCATTGATGCTGGTGCCAGCACCATCAATATTCCAGATACTGTGGGTTATGCCATTCCAGAAGAGTTTGGTAATACCATTAAAACTCTACTAGAACGTATCCCTAACTCTGATAAGGCGATTTTCTCTGTTCATTGTCATAATGACCTAGGTTTAGCAGTCGCTAACTCCTTAGCGGCAGTCGCTAATGGCGCACGCCAAGTAGAATGCACAATTAATGGCTTAGGTGAACGTGCCGGTAATGCATCATTAGAAGAAGTGGTTATGGGCATTCGCACTCGCAGTGATTTATTTGATGTTCATACGAATATCGATACACGCATCATTGTTCCTACTTCACGCATGGTGTCTTCAATTACGGGCTTTCCAGTGCAGCCTAACAAAGCCATTGTAGGTGCCAATGCATTTGCTCACGAAGCAGGCATTCACCAAGACGGCGTACTGAAGCATCGTGAAACTTACGAAATAATGAGAGCCGAAGACGTAGGTTGGGGCGCTAACAAAATGGTTATGGGTAAGCACTCTGGCCGTGCCGCATTTCGTGCGCGTTTAGATGAGTTGGGTGTAACCTTTGATACAGACCAAGATTTAAATATTGCGTTTGCTCGCTTTAAAGAACTAGCCGATAAGAAACATGAAATATTTGATGAAGACTTACAAGCGTTAGTGAGTGAAGCACGCACTATTGATAATAAGTATGAATTGATCACGCTAGAAGCGCATAGCCAAACAGGTGAAAAACCTAAAGCAAAATTAACCATTGCTGTATTCGGTACTGAAGCAACGGTTGAATCAGAAGGCAGTGGTCCAGTTGATGCAGCTTTTAAAGCCATTGAAGGATTAGCCGCTTCAAAAGCTAATGTGCAGTTGTATTCTGTAAACTCGATTACCAGTGGTACCGACAGTCAGGGTGAGGTAACGGTTAGACTTGAAAAAGCGGGTCGTATTGTAAACGGTTTAGGGTCTGATACCGACATCGTTATTGCATCTGCAAAAGCCTATATTAATGCACTTAATTTGCTTGAGACAGGTGCAGATAAAGCACACCCTCAAGCGGATGGTGTATAAATAATATGGAGTTCACGGGTGCACAATTACAGTATCTTGATCATCTTGGTATAGATGTATGGGTACCGCGTGAACAATTATTAGAGCAGCCAGCTGCTCCTAATCAAGTGGATCAGCAGCAAGTTATTCAGCCTGGAAACGATGGTGCGTATTCTGAGCCAGTTCGTAATACCTCAGACGTACTATCAACTCAGATTTCGCAGCCATCTGTTGCGCAATTTAATTCACAAGAAAACGTACAATCTAGCCCTGATACAGCAACATCCGTTGTGCATGCAACTGCGCCAATTATTAATCAGCCGGCTTCAGCACCAGTTAATTCAACAGCATCGCCTTTAAGTTCGGCACCTGCATATCCGGTTAGTGATTTAAAAGCGATACAAGGGGCTAACCAAGCTGATCAAGAAGTACAGTCTGGTACTGAAAAAGCCCCCGTATTTAACATTCAATTTTGGTGTTACAGCTCTGGCTTATGGCTCGTTTGCGGCAGCGTGAATTTAGAACCTGAGCATCACAAGTTGGTTCATAATATTGCGCAGTTTGTGCAAGGTAAAAAAAGAAAGCCACGTCATGTGGGTATTTTTTCTTGGCCAATGATCGACTCACCAAATATTGATCAAGGCCCCGAAGTGGCGGCTAAGCATTTAAAGGATCACATTCATCGCTTACAAGAAATCAGTACTGTTACAAAAGTACTGGCGTTCTCTGATTGTGATGATTGGTTTAACCATTTAAATCCTGTGAAAGCCGATTTTACCGTTGATGAAATCCTACAAAGCGCTGAAAACAAAAAGGCGCTTTGGCAACAACTACTCCCTCACCAAATTACAGAATAATGCCCATAATTACTTTTCGCGAAATGACCTTGGAAGACCTCCCAAGAGTATTTGCTATCGAGCAAAACGCATACCCGTTTCCTTGGTCTAAATCTCTTTTTGAACAAGCCATTGTGTCTACTAAATACTGTTGTGTGATCGAGGTGAATCAATCCATTATTGGTTATGCAATCGTGTCATTTGTTGTAGGCGAAGCCGAGCTACTCAATATTTGTATTGATCCTTCACAGCAGGGAAATGGTTTTGCATATCAATTGCTCACACATATTATTGACTATGCGGCTCAAGCTGATAACCATGAAATGTATTTAGAAGTACGTGTAAGTAACCAGGGTGCGATTCACCTATATGACAAAATAGGTTTTAACGAAATAGGGCGTCGTAAGAATTATTACCCAAGTACACAAGGCCGAGAAGATGCAATCCTGATGGCTGTACCCTTGTTTAAAGACTAGGGTTTAATAAAGTAATAACACAACGCATATTAGGAATTCAGCCTTGATTAGCAGATACAAAAAAAGCGCCTTTGAATTTATCTCTGGCGCTTTTTTTAGGTTTTTCTTAAAAGTTTATTAAGCAAGTTTATCGGTAGCAACGTGGTATTTCGGATCTTCAATAACATCCACTTCAACCATGCTGCCTGCTTTTGTAAGCAGTTTACGGCATTCAGGGCTAAGGTGGCGCAAGCTTAGGTTCTTACCCAGCTTGGAATAGCGATCAGCCAGAATATCAATAACTTCTAAACCAGAATGATCCGCCACTCTTGAATGTTTAAATTCAATGATCACATTTTTAGGATCGTTTTGAGGGTCAAACAATTCTAAGAAGTAGCTAACCGATCCAAAGAACAATGGGCCGTGTAGTTCGTAAACCTTAGTATCTTCTTCAGTCTTAATATCAGCACGAATGTGTTGAGCATGTTCCCATGCAAATACCAATGCAGAAACAATCACACCTACGATTACAGCCATGGCTAAATCAGTAGCAACCGTCACGCCTGATACAAGAATCAAAACAAATGAATCTTTCTTTGGAATCTTTTTCAAAATACGGAAGCTAGACCATTCAAACGTTCCGATTACAACCATCATCATAACGCCCACAAGTGCAGCTAAAGGAATCTGCGAGATAATCTCTGAACCAAACAGAATAAACATAAGCAAGGCAACAGCAGCTGTGATGCCAGATAAGCGACCACGGCCACCTGAGTTGATGTTAATCATTGATTGACCAATCATGGCACAACCACCCATGCCACCAAAGAAACCGTTAACGGTGTTAGATGCGCCCTGAGCAATACATTCACGGTTACCTTGGCCACGTGTTTGTGTCATTTCATCAATAAGCGTAAGTGTTAATAGAGATTCGATTAAACCAACACCTGCCAAAATTACGCTGTATGGCAAAATGATCCAAAGTGTCTCTAGGTTAAATGGTACATCAGGAATACTGAAAGTAGGTAAGCCACCTGCGATATCAGCAATGTCGCCAACAGAACGTGTTTCTAAACCAAGGAAAATCGCCGCCAAAGTCACTGTAATAATTGCGACTAAAGCAGAAGGAACCACTTTTGTAAATTTTGGTAAAAAATGAATAATCGCCATAGTTAAAGCCACTAAGCCCAACATAATGAAAAGCGCATTACCTTCTAACCAAGCTACCGTACCAGCATCGTCGATAAACTTAAACTGACCTAGCTGGCTCAAGAAAATCACAATGGCTAAACCATTTACAAAGCCCAGCATAACCGGTTGTGGCACCAAGCGAATAAACTTACCCAGCTTTAATGCACCAAATAATATTTGAAGTAAGCCGGTTAATACAACCGCGGCAAATAAATACTGAACACCTTGTTCAGCGACTAACGCCACCATTACAACGGCCATAGCGCCGGTAGCACCACTGATCATGCCTGGGCGACCGCCAAAAATTGAAGTGATAAGACCAACCATGAAAGCAGCGTATAAGCCCACTAAAGGATTTACGCCAGCAACAAAGGCAAAAGCAACGGCTTCTGGCACAAGGGCCAAGGCAACGGTTAAGCCCGACAGTATGTCGTCTTTAGGGTTGTTCGTGATTTTAGCTAGAAGGTTAGGCATTCATGTCCCGTTTAAAGTTTGATCAGCTTGGAAAGGCGCGTAGGGTACCGAAAAAGCCCAAAAAAATCCAGTTAGGATGCCCAGTCAATTAGGGTTTAGGCCCAGTGATCAGTGGTGATTTTAGTGATAATCATGGGTTTTATCGTGCCATTATAAGCCGTAATGGGCATCACACTTGAATTGACCGTGGTTATCAGCACAAGGAAGGCAGGGTGTGAGGGTAACCCCGTTATTTCATGGCTGCTTGAATTACTACAATGATCAGTAAAATAAAAGAAACCCTTTGCCAGAACAATAATGGGTCCCGTTCAATAAGTGGTGGTTG
>JAWUVN010000029.1:0-10568 GCA_034112345.1 Bermanella sp.
ATTGTACTTCTTAAATACAAGCTTTGAAGACCTGACAACACCCCAGCAAGATATCTTTGATTAACTCAGCTGCCTAACCATGAATGATAATTGTCACTGGCTATTGTTCCTGTACGGCACGCGTTATAATTATTGATCAATCTATCTGGCCATTCTTCATGCCACACACATTAAACCCTTTAATCAAAACCATGCTGCGCGATGCATTTGTATCTGCACAAACATTGCCACAATGCCCTGATGTGCAACTCTATCTGGTTGACCCCAGTACCATGCAGAGGGCTTTTTCATTAGATGAAATTCGCAGTATTTGGGATAACACGGCTTATTGGGCATTTTGCTGGGCCAGCGGACAAGTATTAGCAAAATATATTTTAGATCACCCAGAAATTGTTAAAGGCAAAAAGGTTTTAGACTTTGGCACAGGCTCGGGTATTGTTGCCATAGCGGCCATAAAAGCAGGTGCAAAGCATGTCATTGCATGTGACATAGACCAGGATGCACTGCTCAGCTGTCAGGCCAATGCTCGCCTTAACAACGTTGAATTTGAGTTAAGTGGCGACCTATTCAGCATTAAAGACACCGATATTGATCTACTGATCGCAGCAGATGTACTGTATGACCGTGAAAACCTGTCATTCCTGGATACGTTTTTCGATTTTGCCCCAAATATTCTGTTAGCCGACTCTCGTATTAAAAACTTTCAGCATCCAAATTACAGGCACATGCAAAAAATCGAATCGTTTACTGTGCCGGATTTAGATGAACTGGATGAATTTAGGTGGGTAAATCTATATTTAGGTGCTAAATAAGCTCGCATGCGCCAGCACACACCTAACAAGAACAACCTTTAATCTCCCTGCATTTAAATCCTACATTATTACAGCTTAATCCCTTATTCTGACTAGCCAGTATCAAGGTCATGGCTATACTTCTATGAGGGACTGATTAATCAAGCAAAAGGAGGGGCGTGTGCGCAAGCCATTATTTTTATGCCTTTCACACACTCACTTATACGCCGTTTTTGCAGCCGTTTGGGTGTCTGTCATCATATTTTTATTGATAGGCAGTTACCACCATGACCGCGAAACCTCTTATCTGCGGCTAATGGATAAAACAGAAACCGCTTTTATACAATTTGAACGCCACTGGTCTGACCTTGAACAAGACCTACGTAGCGACCAAGTTAGCTATTTAAAACAACTTGCACAGCATTTTAAGCCTGCTATCCACTTGAGTGTGATTCGTAGTAATGGCCGAATCATCGCATCTACATTAAATAATTTAACGCAGTTATCATATAGTCCAGTTATTCACCAGTTTGTAGATGTTAAAGGGCTGGGTAATCATTGCCTCTACGACCTAACATCTTTGCAAGTCCATCCTGTGAATGCCTGCGCATTCTTTTTAGATTCAAAGCAGGTGTACCTAGTTTCAAGCCTGCATTTAGATGATTTGGTTTCTTATTGGATTGATCGTAATATCTATCTTATTGGCGCCATTCTGGCAGGGCTATTAGTTTTTTCTGGCTTGTATCAGTTACTGACTTCACAGCACGCTTTTCGTTTAACGAAACAACAAGATGTATCAGATGAATTTGAACGTCAGAGCAGGGACTTTAAACGGTTACTAAGTAATCTGCCTGGACTTGTATACCGCCTACAGGTAACAGACCAAACGCTCGATTATATCAGCTCCGGAGCCATTCAGTTATTGGGGTACCCACCTGAACACTTTATTCGAAATAACATTACGCCATTTGACTTCATTGAGGATGATGACAAGCATGATTTCACTCGCCAATCTCACTCTGCACACTTTTCTTTAAAGCCCTATGAATTAATCTACCGCCTTAAAGCTGCTAATGGTGAGCGTAAATGGGTACTGGATCGTGGCCGGTGCTACATGGATCAAAATGGAGAGCAATTTGTTGAAGGGGTCATTCTGGATGTCACTGAACGAGAACTCGTGCGCCAACAAATCGAATACCTAGCTATTCAAGACCCTTTAACTGAATTATTTAATCGTTACAAATTCAATGATGAACTGGTAAATGCCGTAGATGATGCCAACCGTCGGCATGAGCACCTTGCCATGCTCTTCATTGACCTTGATCGATTTAAGACCATCAATGATTCTCTCGGTCATCAACTTGGTGATAGCCTATTACGTAAAGTTGCAACTCGCTTACAAACCATTATTCCCAAGCAATATTTTCTTGCGCGAATGGGCGGTGATGAATTTGTGATTTTAATGCGTGCTGTCACCCACATTCGCGATGTTGAAGAACTGGCTCAAAATATTAATCGCGCCATGCGTAAACCATTCAACATCGACAGCTACCAGTTACATACAAGCTGCTCAATCGGTATCAGTTTATGCCCAGATGACAGTACTCATAGCCACATATTATGGCGCTATTCTGATACCGCTATGTATCAAGTAAAAAACAGAGGCGGTGATGGCTATCAATTTTTCACCCCCGAAATGGGTGAACTGGTTCAACACCGCATCACGATTGAACACGGTTTTGTTCCCGCCCTAGAAAACAAAGAATTTGAATTGCATTACCAACCCCAAGTAAGCATGCAAACCGGAGAGGTGATTGGTGCCGAAGCACTGATTCGCTGGAAACACCCTACCCTAGGATTTAATAGCCCGGTTGAATTTATCCCCATTGCAGAAGAAACAGGGTTTATTCATAGCCTAGGAGACTGGATTATTCACGAAGCACTTACTCAGCTTGCCTGTTGGAACAAAACCAATAAGCATTTCACTATGGCTATTAATGTCAGCGCACTTCAAATAACAGAGGAATTTCCCGACAAATTAAAAAACGTATTAATACAGCATAATGTGAACTCTCAACTCGTCGAATTAGAAATCACCGAAAGCTTATTAATGGAAAATATCGATTTTGTTCAACCCTTACTTAATACAATAAAAGATTTAGGGGTGAAGTTTGCCATTGATGATTTTGGCACGGGTTACTCCAGTTTAAGCTACCTACGTTACCTGCCGATCGACAAACTTAAAATTGATCGTGCATTTGTCATGAACTTAGAAGAAAACCCTGAAGATGTTGCTATGGCCAAATCCATTATCGCCATGGCAAAAAACCTAAACCTGAAAGTATTGGCAGAAGGCATTGAAAACGCTGCTCAGCTCGAAATACTCAAAGCACAAGACTGCGACTCATATCAGGGTTACTACTTTGGTAAGCCCTGTAATAAAGACGCTTTTTATTCACTGTACATTGATCAAGCTCGTCCATTACAATCAAGGGTATAAGTTTAAAATTAAGTCGCCCATATGCCTTACTCACCCGATAATTTAGAAAGCGTATTAGATTTTTCCCGTAGCATGGCCGAGCAAGCCGGCGACTTAATTGTGGGTATGCGCGCGCATAGCCGTTTGAATATTCAGTTTAAGCAAGATATAGAACTGGTCACAGACGCCGATCTAGCTTCGGATAAATTGATTACCGATGCCATTCGTAAAAAGTTCCCTGAACACCAAATACTCGCAGAAGAATCTAACCCTGACATTGCATCTATACGGTACGATGAAACACCTCTGTGGATCATAGACCCCATTGATGGCACCGTTAACTACGCGCATCACCACCCGCAAGTGGCCATCAGCATCGCCTACGCCATTAAAGGCCGTGTACAGGTTGCTGTAGTGTATAACCCCTTTCAGTCGGAGATGTTTTGCGCTATCCGTAACCAAGGAGCCTGGTTAAACGATCAACCGCTCACGTGTAGCCAAACAACCAAGATGGATAAAGCCATCATTGCAACAGGCTTTCCATATGACAAACGAGGCGTTCTGCCACAATTAATGTCTCGACTTCATGCGATTTTAGAGAATGTGGCTGACGTTCGACGACTAGGCAGTGCCGCTTTGGATATTTGCTGGGTCGCTCAAGGGCGCTTAGATGGTTACTACGAAACGGTTAGTCCCTGGGATTTTGCTGCTGCACAACTTATTGCAAAAGAAGCAGGCGCCAAAGTGGGCCATTTTATTCCTCCACCAAAAGATGTTCCTGCCGAATTATTTGGCGAGAACTTATTAATCAGTAATCCTGATTTATATGATTCTTTACACCAAGTGTTAAACAGTGCTCAATTGGATAAGCCAGCATTAAATAAATGGCTCACAAAGGCTCGCCTCTTATACCGTCGATTATGTAAATAGTCTGTACAATTAGTTTTGAGATTCGGCTTCTTTTGCCATCAATTCATAGGCCGATAGCTTTCTTATTTCAGCCTGTTCGAACAGGCTAGAACGAATATCTGATATGGCACTTTCTTTCTCTGCATCATTCAATAGTTCATCTTTTTCGATGGATTGTTTTTTATTAATGAATATATTCACTCGTGATTGCCATTGGTTACGCTGCTGGTTTAAAACCTGTAATTTTTCTGCCGCTTCTTGACCAAATTCTTGTTCATTTATTGTATAAATAGCCTCGTTGGTTCCTCCGTCTTTTCTGATATTTTCAGTTAATGAAAAAACCTGGCTCACTCGCTGTGTTTCATTTCTCATTTGCTGTACATCTTGCGGTAAGCCTTGCTCAAGCCCTAGCAATTGCTCGCTTCTTTCTGTATCTGTTAGTTGTAGATTATTTTTAATTTCTAAACTGGCCAACATAAAATCATCGTATATTTCATCAAACCCAAAAAATGCATTAACAGCTTCAACATCTAAATACTCTCGTCGTACATCTCGCATTTTCTGTAACTGAGATCGCATGCGTTCGATGTCATTTACCTCGTAGTCTTGCGGTGCCGATAACGATGCCTCTAAGTCAGACAATGCATATTTATACGCCACGTAGTCATCAAATAACTTTAATGCTTGTTCTTTTGCAGGGCTGTTTAAGTTTAATGCTATATCTTCCTTAATCATATCCAGCACCTGTTCTAGTTCAAACTCTCCCATAGTTGATAAAAAATATTCGAATCTATTTTTAATATCCTTACTTAATAAGAGATTACCTTGTGCATCAACAGGGTATAGGCCGTCAATTGTGGTGCCTTTAAGCGATGTTTGTTTGAGTTTTTCAGGCAACTCCTGTGATGCGGTAGTAGACCTCTGCGCTGTATTTATCCCAGGCTGGAATTCTAAAGGGGTGGCTTTATGGCCAAGTTCCATGGGGTTAACAACCACAGGCGTACCTGCATCCTGAATCACGTAAAATAAGGACACAAAGGAAACCGAAACAACGCCGATAATAAGAGCAGGTTTAAACATATTTTTATTCTTATTTATTTTTATAAAACAACTAAAATTAGATTACATGAAAAACCCCAAATACCATAAGCATTTGGGGTTTCTATTAAAAACGAAAGTCTAATTAGAATTTACACCTAATTAAAGACCAGCATTTTTCAAACGATTCGCATGATTACGGTAAGTAGTAATCGGATCTGTTGAAAATAAATGGTGAATACCAAATAATAAATTTACTTCATCTAAATGATTCATTGCATAGTCATCACGAATTACTTGGCCTAAATGACTGTCGCATGTACCAACCAATCCATCATTATTTTCAGATCCAAACGGAATTGAGGCAATTGCCATAATTGGATCCGAGATATCTAAAATATTGGTTAAAACACTGCCACCACTCCATGAATAATAACGAATACCGTTAACAACATAATCGCCTTCGCCACATGCTGTAGTTGGGATACCCTGTGGATGCTCAGCGTTAAATGCTAATGAACCCTCTGTACTTAATGACGTTAATGCGCCTAGAGCGTCAGGTTGATAACCACCGCCTGAAAGAAAATCTAACAAACCAGATATTCCATTAACAAGAGAAAGTGCAATACCTTCTAATGCAGATCCTTCAGGTATCTGACGTAAAAAGTCAGCGGTTTTAGAACCCTTGTTCACACCCGCTACCGTGGTTACCGATGCAACCAAATCAGGTCGAACCGATGCGACATAGCGAATGGTTGGACCGCCATGACTGTGGCCAATTAAATTCACTTTCGGTGAGCCACTAATGGCCACAATGTTCTCTATTTGAGAAATCAATTGCTCGCCACGTACCTCTGTATAGTTTGTATTACTTACTTGAGTAACATATACCTCAGCACCGTCATTACGAAGATCAGCTGGAATCTTGTACCAGTATTCAATGCCTAAAATCTCATCAAATCCTAATAAGCCGTGTGCGAGTACAATTGGGTATTTTGTTTCAGTGTAAGTGGACTTAAACCATGAATCCCAAAACCATGCATGACTTTGCATAGCAAAGGTCATTGCGAGTAATAGGGTTAATCTTTTTATTATTATCATTATTAGTATCTTCCTTACCCCAACAGCAAATGCTGATTGAGCGGTGAAAGTTATGCGCATTAAACCTTGTAATGCTGCCAAGTCTTTTGTCACTCATCTTTGCCAGAATGATGAATACAAAAGGGCCAATCAATTAGAGCTACTACTCTATAAATTTCAGTATAAGCTAAAGTTTAAAATTTCGACTAGTCAAAAAACGACCGTCTTTAACTATTTTTTGTCAGTTCTAATTAATTCAGCGAACACTCGTTTTTTAAAGACAAGGCATTAGAATCCACAATTTGTGAATAAGTTTGTGTATAAACAGGTTAATAACCAGCTGAATTGTTGTGGCATGAGCAGCTAACGCATAATAACTTTTATCTAAACATATTATTTTTTCCTTTAAATTCAATATATTGGACACTTTTTAGATTAAATAACATTCAACATTAAGTGTGGCGCACTTTACCCCCAAAATCTGTGCATAACTTTGTGGATCAAGTGCGAATAGGTTCACACAGCGCCCTGTGAATGGGCACTTCTACAGAATGATTACTTTTTAACCCGGTCATAAAACAGTCACAAATATGTGCTATATCGCCATATACTCGAGCTAAAAACCCATAAAAAAAGCCAACTTTCTCAAGTTGGCTTTAATAAGCACTGGTTTTTGTAAGGAAAGTTAGTTCTGTTTGATAGAAGCGATCAGACGCTGAATTTCTTTTTTTGCCAATTCATCCTGGCCCACAACTGATAATGCTCGCCTAGCTGTCTGCAGTGCCTGTGTGGGCTTTTCCTGTAGCCAATACAAATAACTTAAACGCACATAAATACTGGCATCACGAGTGGCAATTCGCTGGGCACGCTCTAAATATATTTGACAGTTTTGCAGATTGTTTTGTGCAAATGCCAGGTCGGCTTGTTGCAGCAATACTCCATGAGGTGCACTTGGATATTGGTTATTCCCCTGCAATTGCAAGCCTAAGCGGTCGTCATACCAGTTAGGCAATTCATCAAACACTTCGCTGCTTAAGATGTCAGCTGGGTAATGCACAGGTGTGGTACACGCAGATAAAAGCACCACGGACAGTAATAATATGTATTTCATGTTCACTACTTAATTAAAAATCTTACGGCTGTGCTGGCAATCTACTTCTGGTTCATTCACCAAATAGCTTTGACCACCAAGCTTTGCCGGGCTTAGACTGACAGTCTGTTGTCTCTACTGGTGTTTTACCATTTATAAATGGGAATTTCATTACACCAGGGCAATTCTCTTGGCTAATAGCACCGGTTTCTAAATCGACCCAATGCTCTACGATATTCTCTGTGGGTAATGGAAATAGTGGTTTTAACGGTAGGTCCTTAAAAGTATGCGCCCAAATTCGCAGCGCACCACCAGAACCTGTAATAGGCATGGTTTTATTATCATCACGGCCCACCCATACAACCGCCAGCTTATCGCCGCTAAACCCCGTAAACCAACTGTCTCTCTGACTATCACTGGTACCGGTTTTACCCGCTAGGTTCAAACTTTCATCAAACTGACTATTTAAAAACCGAGCTGTGCCTATTTTTACAACCTGCTGCATGGCTTTTTGGATCAGATAAGCAGGCTCAGTTTTAATGGTTTGTTTAACTTCGTACCCGTATCGACTTAACAAGTCACCTTCTGATGTGGTCACCGCGCGAATTGCTTTTAGCGGTGTTTTAAATCCAGAAGCGGCAATGGTTTGATACATTTGCGCAACGTTGAAAGGTGACAACTCAAAAGCACCTAAAACGATCGATGGATACGCAGGTAACTTTCTTTCAACCCCTAGGTCACCAAATGTTGAAACCACATTAGATAAACCCACATTTAAACCCAAGCGTGCAGTGGCCTGATTAAACGATTTAGCCATCGCCTGATAAAGAGGGACTATCCCGTGACTTTTATGATCGTAATTCTGAGGCTCCCACACTTGTCCATTTGCGCCCGCTACTTTTATAGGGCCATCATCGATAGGGGTGACAAAGTTATATTGATCCCCTCTTAATGCGGTTAAATACACAGCTGGTTTTGCCAGTGACCCAATAGAGCGCTTGGCATCTAGCGCTCTGTTAAATCCAAAGTACCTGGGGTTTCGGTCACCCACCACCGCTTCTACTTCACCACTTTCAGTTGAAGCTACCACCATGGCCCCTTGCAGGCCGTTGGCTTCTAGCTTGTAGTCACGTTCAATATCATCTAAACGTTTTTTCACAGCCTGTTCAGCACTGCGCTGAATGATCGGATCTAAACTGGTGTAAATTCGTAAGCCTTCACTGGTGAGGTCATTTTCTTGATAATCACGGCGTAACTGGCGACGAACCAAATCTAAAAATGCTGGATATTCTATGCGTTGATACTGGCTATATTGCACCACGTCTAAATCGCGCATGCTCCAAGCTTTATATTCATACGGGGTAATCAAAGATTGTTCCTGCATCACCCCCAGAACAACATTGCGCCTCGCAATGGCATTCTCAGGTTTGCGCTTTGGATTATAAAGGCTGGGGCCTTTTACCATGCCTACTAGCGTTGCTATTTCTGGCGCGGTTAAATTTCGAATATGCTTACCAAAATAAAACTGACTGGCCAAGCCAAACCCATGCACTGCGCGACGACCACTCTGACCCAAATACACTTCATTCAAGTAGGCTTCTAAAATCTCATTTTTGTCATAGTGAAACTCAACAAGCAATGCCATGAGCGCTTCTATAGCTTTGCGCTGAAGTGAGCGTTCGCGTGTTAAGAAAAAGTTTTTAACTAACTGCTGGGTTAACGTAGACCCCCCTTGAACCAAACCGCCTTTTTGCATGTTTACCATTAATGCTCGGGCAATGCCTTTTGGGCTGATACCCCAATGGTTATAAAAGTCGCGATCTTCTACTGCAACCAGAGTATTGAGCAGTAAATCAGGGGCATCTTCTAACTGTATAAGTTGTCTATCTTCATTGTGCTTGGGGTAAATCCCCCCTATTAACAAAGGCTCTAATCGCGCAATTTCTGTCGGTGCACCATCTACCCATAAGCCGCTAATGGCACTGGAATCAAATCGAATATGAATACGTGCAGCCGCTTCTTCTCCATCGTATAAACGTACATAACGACGATAAATATCAATCTCGTTACCGTATACCATGTACTGCCCAGGGGTTTGTACATTGGGAACTCGCTGATAACCAATTTGCTCTAATTCTTGAATCAGGTACTTGGGCTTCAAAGCCAACCCGCTATATAACTCCATTGGCCTAGCAAATACTTTAGCGGGCAACGCCCAGCGCTTACCTTCAAATTTATCCCGTACCTTGGCATCTAAATAAGCCATTAATACGGTAAATATTACAAGGCCAACCAAGGACAGTTTTATGAACCATCCCAGGTAGCGTTTAAATTTTGAATCATCGACTTTTTTCATTATGCCAGTATACCTAGGCAGACTAGGTGCAGCCAGTTTAATGAGAAGGAGTGTTAACGAGGTAGCTTAAATAGGAGAATTTGAATAAATTCGAAATTTAAATACGCCAATTTAGTTATTGGCGTCATCATTAGAAGATGTCACAGATGTGTATATCTCTACTCTATTTCGACCATTCTTTTTAGCCAAATACAAAGCATCATCTGCCGCCTTGATGAGTTCTGTGATGGAACTGGCATGACTTGATTCGATATCAGCTATACCAAAGCTTGCCGTTAAATATATGTTTTCATGATCGCCACTAACAGGAGCCTCAGCTAATTCAGTGCACACTCGATTAATGATTTTTTCTGCTTTTAATAGCGGGATATCAGATAGGATTATCACGATTTCTTCGCCCCCATAACGGGCTATTAGGTCACGTTTTCGGAACTGATAAGCCCTTAAATAAGACCCTGTATGAATCAAGCATTCATCACCTACCGAATGCCCGTGAATATCGTTGATTTTCTTAAAGTGATCCAAATCCATCATCACAACAGAAAGAGGTAACCCATAAGTGATCGCTTGGGTAAACATATCACTAGAACGAAACTCTAATGTTTGGCGATTGTATAGCCCCGTCAGATGATCGGTTTCTGAAAGAAGTTTTACATGTTTGTGCTCTATTTTAAGATTCAACGTATGCTTTTCAAGCTCTTCATTTCTTGCGGATAACTCTTGAGTCTTTAGGTCAACTTCATACTGAAGATTTTCAGTTAGGTGCTCTGCCACATCTAATGACCGAACGAATCTTGATAGCTGGATTTGTGTTTGAATAAACAA
>JAWUVN010000030.1:0-18797 GCA_034112345.1 Bermanella sp.
ATTAATCTTTAATATCTATAACATCTATTATATCAGCTCGATTAGTCCTCGCGTTATTTGCTAAAACAGATTTATCTTCGTAACCAAAACTGATTCCGAATAAAATACCTGTACCTTCATTTATCTCAAAGAAGTCTCGAACGATACTAGGGTAATAAGCTGTGCTTGCTTGCGCGCAAGATCCTATTCCATGAGCGGTTAGTAATAGCATTAAAGTTTGAGCATACATGCCAATGTCTACAGCTATTGCAGGACTAAATGTTTTATTCATCCCTACGAATAAAACATGAGGAGCACCAAAGAAGTCATAGTTATTAGCTGTAGCTGCTATACGTCCAGGCTTGTCTGATCGTTCAATCCGCATTGCCCCATATAATGCTTGTGCGCACTCTATTTGACGATTTTTCATAGCACCTGAAAACTTAGGTAAACCAGAGAAATCAGGCTCTAACGGTTTGTTTGATTTAAAGGCATCATGCATCCTTTTTCTTAGGGCATCACATTCTTCTCCTGATGCGAGCATGACTTTCCATGGCTGAACATTACAATTTGATGGGCTTTTTTGTGCTAGTGTCAGAATACAATTGATTGTTGACTGAGGTACTAACTCTGGTGTGTACCCTCTGACTGAGCGGCGGCTTTCAATAGCCTCTATTAAAGACATAGTTGGATTAGTCGACATTTTATTGTTATCCAGCATTCAAGTTGTTTATCAGTATATGCAGCTAATGACAATATATCATTAGCTGTAAGTGACAGTGTTCATTGCTAAATTATCCTTATTATAAGGTGGGATTTATTTAGGGGCGACAGCAGGTTGAATAATAAGAGGGTAGGTAGGCATCCAAGAAATGGGAACTACATTAATATGGATATCTTTTTCTTTTATCCCAAACTTAGGTAATAACTGGTTTATGCTAACTTTTAAAGTGTGATTATGAAGAGAGTCTGACTTAGTCATAGTTGCCAATAATTTATCTTTAATTGAAATGTTAATAACAAAAGCTACCCATGCTTGTGGCCATGACCTTGATAAATTATTTTTCAGTGAAAAACTTGCATTTAAAGAAGGTGAAAATCCACTTTCATCGATTGATTTTGTCATGTGTGAAATATCAAGATTCATTCGATGAATATTTGAATATTCTATTTCTTTATCTAGAGCACTCTGTTTAATTGTATGAAAAAAGTGATCAGGTTGATCTGAACAGCCAATTAGCATTAGATAAACAGACATTAAGATAAATTTATAATTGAGCATAAGTTTTCTTCAAGCTTAGAACCTTGTTTACGTATTCTCTTGTTTCTGAGCTAGGCAAGTGCCTAATTAATTTTCTGAGAACATCATTTGCTGCCATTTTATTAATACTTTGTATTGCGTTACTAATACTGCTTCGACCCGTTAAAGTTTTCATTACAGCCCCTGTTCCTGCATTATAAGCTGCAATGGCACAGTACATTCTTGCTCTTGAATCGGTAATGCCTTTTAAGTATCGATAATACAATATATGAAAATAGGCAGCCCCAATTTGCACGTTCTTTTTAGGATTGTATAAGTAACTTGGTGATAATATTTTAGTTTTTTTATAGATAAGGTTAGATGCATCTTTACCAGCTGAGTGAGGCATTATTTGCATTAACCCAAAGGCAGGAGCTTGAGACCTTGCAAGTGGATTAAAGGCACTTTCAGCATGAATAATGGCAAACACTAAAGACGAGGGCAGGCTATATTTTTGGGCGTAAGCATAAACGAATTGTTTATAGCGCTTTGCTTTTTTTCTTAATCTTTTTTCGGGTAATTTCACAATATAAGTAGTGCGGTCGTTAAACGCAAAAGCCAGTTTTGTTGAAGCGACAGCTGGATATCGAATGTAAGCTGTTTTAGTCAGCTTGGAAGCCATTCTTTCAATGGCTTTAACAGAAGGTCTTTCGTTTTTAAATAATTCACCTAGAATTAAATCGCTCCCAACCGCACCTAAATCTTGAGCGTACCTAATACCTGATAGTTGCTCCATTCGTTTATTGATAGGGTCTCTATTGATCGCTGTTTCCAGATCCATAGATAGCAGTTCTCGCATGGTCGAAAGCAGGTTTTTTTGCATGGCTCGATAATTTAAGGCCTTACCCTTGTGAATGTTGGACATGCTAATTTGCATCTGGTTTGCTTTAAAATCTATCACTTGTTTTTCTGTGTATTTAGGCGTGTAAAAAACAGCTCTAGTAGTACTGCTTACTTCGGCATTAGGCCAGTAAGGCCTTAACTCTTCACGATAATCTTTAACTGCTTTTGTAAAGTTGGCTTTCAGTTCGGCTTCTGAAATTTGCACATTTTTGGCGGATGCAGGGCTGCCTTGGTTAAATCCTTTAGGGATAACTTGAACAGCAGACGTGCTAATGGACGAGGTAATTAAGCAACCAAATAATGTCAGGTATCTAATTAAACGAGCGTTTAGGTATATATTTTTAATCATAATATAAACCTAGTTTATATATCTAATGCCCGTTGAAAAAATAGTGTGCTTGGAATCAAAAGGTATAAGAAGTGAGCTTATCTTTGTGAATTAGTTGACGTTTTTTTATACAGACATTTAACAGGGGAGTGATGAATTTGGCGTCGGCCTAACAATTAGATGTTTGATTGGGTTACGAGTTTTTATTGGAGCTACTTAGATAGAATAGTAAGCATGGCCAATATAATGAAAGTGAGTACTTAGCTTGAGTGGTCGTAAACGATATGCGGTAGTAATAAAAGAATTCTTACTTTTCAGGGATATACTTTTTTGTTACTAACAATTATTTTTTTATATTTTTACTTAGTTAGGTTTCAATTTAATGTGCTTGCCGTTAATTGTTCCTGAAAAGTATGCATAAGCAATGAAAATTCCTGCATTATGCCAGCTCGGCTAGTTAAGCTTTGGTGATACATTTCTAAATTTGGGTATCTGGATTCAGGTATAGCTACATATTGTTGTAAGAGGTTTGTGGCATGATTTAAAGTAATGGCCTGATTGCGCATGTTCGTCGACAGATCATCTAGGTTGTTACTTAGAGCTTGTTGATTTTGAAGCCTTTCTATTTTGATTTTAAGCTGAAGTATCTCAAGTAATACATCGCTGTGGCCTTTATGATTTGAATGGCTACTGCTGCCGTAAGCAGCAGTCACAGATATGCTTAATACTATGCATATTGCCATCTTGGCAATACGCTTGAGTAAATAGCTAATCATTGTCATTCAAACAAATACCTAAAGAGCTTACTCCGCTATCTTGAGCCATTGGAATGAGTGCCTTTACCATGTCTGCATGACTGGTTTTAGACGTGATTAACTCATACACCGAAGATTCAAGCTTTAGTTGTCGCTGCCATAGCTCGCTGTCTTGTTGTGCGATCTCCTGCATCTCTAGCACTTCTTCTAAACGCGCTTGCATCAAGCTTTGAATGTTTTCAGCATCGCCTATGCTGCTATCTAAAATAGCCTGAACACAGCTTTGAAGTGCAAGCGCAGTGTCCATAGCTGGGTATACACCGTATTGATCAAATTGGTCGGGGTCTGGAATTAAATCGGTTAAGTGTTCTAACTGTTTTTCCATATTTTTTAGACTTTTAAGCTGCCCTCTCAAGAACTCCCAAACTTTGTTTAAAATCTTTCGAGCGGGTTTTGCATCTAAGTTCTCTAATTCACAAAATAGCTCGTAGTTAGGAAAGCTTCTTTCACACAATGAGGCACAAAATGCTAATTGCTGCCATTGATTTAATAAGGGTAAGTCCATGAAGCACCTAAATAGAGGGAATTAAATAAGATAAAGCATTATAGACATGAATCTATAAGCAATAAATGACAATAAAAGCATACGCTGACTATTTGTAGTCGTAAGTGACTAAACCAAATAGTTGTGGTGGTTTAATAAAAGTCATTTTGCGTTTAATGGCTATAAATTGGGTGAAAACTGTCCTTATTGTCGCACTATGTCCCATAAGTGCTTCAATTGTTTGATTTTTTTGCCATTTACCAAATTACGTCTAATTTTATTACTAGGCATAGAGTTCAGTTATAAAAACAGAAAACAAAAAGGTTAAATCCTGAGAGCATTAAGCGGTAGCCACAGGGTTTATTGGAAGAAAGGTCATTAGGGATGAATTCAAGCAAATGGAGCTTGTTATCTCTAATGGAAGAGAGGTAAAAATGGCTAATCATATCTTCATCTTGGCTACCGTCATGCTTTTAGCAGGTATCTTTGGTGGTCTTGTAAATTACTACCTATATGGTGACAACGACCCTGACGCAACAAGTTTGCCTAGGTGTTTAGTTGTCGGAATTGGTGCTGCATTCTTAGTACCGGTTATTTTAGATTTAGTGAACAGCGAATTAATTTTAGAGACTCAGGGTGATCCGTCTCGATTATTAATCTTTACTGGTTTTTGCCTGATATCAGCAATCGCCAGTCGGTTCTTTATTACCAACATGTCAGATCGAATTTTGGATGCCGCTAGGCATGCGCGACAACAGTCTGAAACTGTTCACCATGATTTACGAATCATTAAAAATGAGCTGCTTCCGTTGATAGATACAGAAACAGAGCAAGATTTAGAGCCGGAAGAAGAAGTTGAAACAGCTCAGTTTAGTGAAGAATTAGACGTAACCAGTTCAAGTGCCTTAAAGATGTTGGCAACTGGCCGATACATATTTAGATCATTGGCTGGTTTATGCCGTGAATCAAATAATGATGAAGCCACCATGATTCAAACATTGGGTGTTTTGGTTTCAAGAAGCTTGGTAGGTAAGGTAAGTGGCAAAAATGGTGTGCGCTGGCACATCACTGAAAAAGGACGCCGCGTACTGGAGAGCCATATGTAATGAAGTATGTTAGGTATCAGCCTTCATATTTCTAAGGATGCAGTGATCGACAATGATTTACCAAATACAAACGCCATTGATGATTGTCGGTTACATAGCCCTAATGTTTATATTTTCGGGTGCGCATGCCGCACCTGGTGATATCGTCTCACTTCCTAGCTCTACACAAACAGTTGTAGCCCCCTCAGCTATAAACGTAATTAAGACAGATCTTATTAGTACTGGTGTTGTTACCGGCACAGCCAATACGAAAGCGGTTGCTACTCAACTTGACGATTTAGCTAAACAACCACCTGTACCACCCGTCAAACCTAGTGCTACAACCGATATAGAAATCACCCAAGTTGCTAAAAGTAACGAACCTCTTGTAGCGGCTAAACCCGTAGTAATCGAAACCCCTGTTAACGCGCCAATCAATAATGAAATTCCTTCTGATGTCAGGTCGGTTAAGTCAATAGATGGCTTAGATATCCCTGCGCAAATACAAAGTAAAATAGTACCTACTAACCAAGCTTCTGATGTGAGGGTACTCATTGATATTTCTGGCTCGATGAAAGAAAACGACGCTGAGAATGTTCGCATACCCGCTTTAAATCTTATTGTTGAAATGCTACCTGATGGTGCAAGAGCCGGTGTTTGGACATTTGGACAATGGGTGAATATGTTAATTCCGCCAGCGAAGGTTGATACCGCATGGCGAGAAAATGCAAAGCAGAAAGCTCAAAAAATTAATAGCCATGGGTTAAGAACTAATATTGGCGAAGCCATGGAAAAAGCGACTTGGAAGTTCGATAAAAAGAGTGATTATGATCAGAATATCATTCTATTAACGGATGGGCTGGTTGATATCGCAAAAGATAGCGACCCTAAAAAACAAGAAAAAAATGAAGCTGAACGCCAACGGATACTGACAACTGTATTAAAACAATATCAAGAACTCGGTGTGACCATCCATACCATTGCGCTGTCAGATAAAGCCGACAAGGTTCTGCTTGAGCGATTAGCATTAGAAACCAATGGCACAAGCGAGTTGGTAAATAATTCAGCAGATTTAGTAAAAGCATTCTTAAAAGCATTTGAACAAGCTGCACCAGAAGTGGCTGAGCAAGTGCCATTGTCAGCGGATAATACATTTGAGATTGATGCGAGTATCCAAGAATTTACAGCGCTTATTTTTAGAAAAGAAGGTTCTGCACCTACGCAGCTTATCAGTCCATCGGGTAAAACTATTAGTCAAATCAAAGCCAGCGAAAGCGCTAAATGGTATGGCGATACCTTATATGATTTAGTGACGTTGACGACTCCAGAAGCCGGGCAATGGAAAATAGTCGCTGACTTAGATCCAGATAATAGAGTGACAGTAGTAAGTGATTTGAAAATGGAGATTGCGAATCTTCCCTCCACGTTATTTCCTGGTCAGCAGGTAGATTTTGAGGTCTATCTACATGAAAACGGAGAGGTGATTACCAATCCTGATTTTCTAAAACTGATGACAATTGAAATGACCATGACGGCTGAAAGTGGTCGAAGCGGCACAAAGAATATGAGTGACCCAACCAAGGTCCCTGAAGATGGGCGATATAAAGAAAGTATAAAACGATTATCGAAAGAAGGTCAGTACGAATTAAAAGTAAGTGTGGATGGTAAAACCTTTCAGCGAATGAAAAAGTCTTATATTCAGGTGCGTCAACCAATAGGCTTTGAAATTCGTAAGCGTATTGTAAATGGTGTAGAAGCGTATGCTGTACGAGTAATACCACAAGTACCGGATATTGAAGTAACAAGAACTCGGGTGATTGCTAAGTTAAAGAGTCCTGATGCGACCTCAATTATTCAGGCAGTGCCTTGGGTTGAAGAGGGTGTATGGGAGGCGATTATAGAGCCAAGTAAAGGACCTGGTGAATATAAAATCGCTATGAATGTAAAAGGCCTATTTGCTAAGGATCAAGAATTTAGGGTCAAGCCAGATCCCATTAGCCTAATGTTTCCGATACCTGCTGATTTTAGCCACGAATATTATGTGAAAGAAGAAATGGTCGAGGCATTGCCAGAAGCCGAGCCAGCGTTAGCAGAGGCTCCAGTTATTCCTGACTTATCAGAGAAAATGAAAGATCAGGCTAATGAGGACCCAGATCCTATAGTCGAAGAAGCACCAGTAGAGGTATCGATACCTGAAGAAGTCCCCGCGGCTGAAAGTGAGCCAGAAGTTAAAGGTGAAGATGAGAAAGAAGACAAAGAGGAGGAGTCTTCAGAGATTCCATCGTGGATATTTATATTGATACCAATCCTCACCATTCTATTAGGTGTTGGAGGCTTCTTTATTTATCGAATGATTTCTAAAAAGAAAACCGGTGAAGCAGCACCTGGAATCTCTAATACTGAAACCAAAGCGATGGATGAAAAGACTGATGATGTAAGCCTTAACGATGGTATGGATGGTGAAGACTTTGACGAAGATTTCGATTTAAGCGATAGCGATGATGATGAAGACTTATTATCAGCAGGTGGAGATCTTGATGATCTTGATGGCCTTGATTTATCGAACGACGAAGATGACTCGGATGGGCTTGACGATTTAGGTGATATGCCTGACCTAGACGATCCTGAGCCACCAGAAGAAGCTAAAGATGACATACCTGACTTTGATGAAAATTTTGATATAGATGCTGAAACACCAGAGCCACCTATCGAGGATACACCCGAAGAGACAGCTGCTGCACTAGATGAGTTAGACAGCGTACTTGACGATTTAAGCTCAGAAGACCAAGAAAATATTCCAAAATTAGATGCAGAAGATGACCTTGTGCCTGGTGATGTAGTCGATGAAGCACCCAGTGAAGAGCTTGAAGGAGAAGCAGCAGTAGATGCTGCGCTAGCCAATCTTGAAAGTGAGCTAGAAGACCTAGACCTGGGGGAAGATAAATAAACGGCGTATGTATTTAGGTGTGAGTTAGCAGCCCCTTCATTGGGGCTTTTTTATGTCTGCATTATCACCCTGACTGGCTATTTATGATTGGTCCATTGATAAGTAATTTATGTGCAATCCTATCAATAAATTACCCTTTGTAGGTCAATGGCGTATAATTTGGCCAGCTTTTTGTCATGAAAGGGCAATGCTTAAGGTTTCTACCTAGAGTAATATGTCTGCATATATTTTATTAAATTGAGTTTAACAATATGAAATTTACTGGTACTGAAGAATACGTAGCAACAAGTGAATTGCAGATGGCAGTTAATGCAGCCATTGTTTTACAGCGCCCTTTATTGATTAAAGGCGAACCAGGTACAGGTAAAACCATGCTGGCCGAGCAATTAGCTGAAGCGTTAGGTACTCCTCTAATTCAATGGCATATAAAATCTACCACAAAGGCTCATCAAGGTTTATACGAATATGATGCAGTATCGCGTTTACGTGATTCACAACTAGGTAATGAGGGTGTTAATGATATCTCTAATTACATTAAAAAAGGTAAGTTATGGGAAGCATTTACTGGTGATAAGCCACCAGTGCTATTGATTGATGAAATCGATAAAGCTGATATTGAGTTTCCTAACGATCTACTTTTAGAGCTAGATAAAATGGAATTTTTCGTATATGAAACACAAGAACGTATAGTCGCTAAGCATCGTCCAATCATTATTATTACAAGTAATAACGAAAAAGAATTACCTGATGCATTCCTACGTCGTTGTTTCTTTCATTACATTGACTTTCCTGATCAAAATACAATGAAGAAAATTGTGGATGTGCATTACCCAAATATCAAAAAAGACTTACTTAAAGAAGCAATGGATGTATTTTTTGATTTGCGTAAAGTGCCAGGTCTTAAAAAGAAACCTTCAACATCCGAATTGGTTGATTGGCTAAAATTATTGTTATCAGATGATGTTGATCCAGATACCTTGCGCAGTAAGGATACTGCGATACCACCACTTTATGGTGCAATGGTTAAAAATGAGCAAGATGTAGAGCTATTGCAAAAACTTGCATTTATGGCTCGCCGTAAAGGTTAGATAAAGGCTATTTGTTATGTTGGTTGATTTTTTTCAAACCATGCGAGAATACAAAGTACCTTGTTCAATACGAGAGTACTTAGACTTAATGAATGCGCTAAAAAATAATTTAGCGTTTGCAGACCTAGATGATTTTTATCAAATTAGTCGAATATGTTTAGTAAAAGATGAGCGACATTTTGACAAGTTTGATAAAGCATTTGCCCATTACTTTGAAGGCATAGACCGTTTAGATGAAGTGTTAACAAATGCTAGTGGCGTACCTGAAGACTGGATGAAGTCAGAAATGGAACGTTTATTTAGCAAGGAAGAAATGGAAGGCATTGAATCTCAAGGTGGATTTGATGAATTAATGAAGAAGTTTCAAGATCGTCTTGAAGAGCAAGAAAAACGTCACCGCGGTGGCAATAAAATGATTGGTACTGGTGGTACATCACCATTTGGTGCTGATGGTTTTAATCCTGAGGGTATGCGAGTTCAACAGGGTCGCAGTCGTCATAAGAAAGCGATTAAAGTTTGGGAGAAGCGCAATTATCGAAATCTAGATGATGACATTGTCTTAGGTATTAGAAATATTAAGGTTGCTTTAAGGCGTTTACGAAAGTTTGCCCGTCAAGGTGCGGCTGATGAATTGGACCTTGATGATACGATTGCTTCTACAGCCAGTAATGCAGGGTTTTTAGATATTAAAATGGTGCCCGAGCGGCATAATGCTGTAAAGGTTCTGATATTTTTTGATATCGGCGGAACAATGGATCCATTTGTTAAGGTCTGTGAAGAGCTTTTTAGTGCTTGTCGCACAGAGTTTAAGCACATGGAATCGTATTACTTTCATAACTGCCTATATGAATCAGTTTGGAAAGACAATCGAAGACGCGGCAATGAGCGTACTAAAACTTGGGATCTCCTACGTAAATTTACTAAAGACTATAAAGTGATATTTGTAGGAGACGCCATGATGGCACCATATGAGGTGACCCATGTTGGTGGAAGTGTGGAGCATTGGAATGACGAACCTGGTTCGGTTTGGCTAGAGCGTGTAAAAGAAACCTTTGATAAAGTGGTTTGGCTTAATCCTGTACCAGAAGAACAGTGGGGCTGGAGTGGTTCATTGAACGCTGTTCGTAGTGCCATGGAAGATAAGATGTTTCCATTAACGGTTAATGGTTTAGAAGATGCGATGAAAGAGCTTACTCGATAGTTATTAAGTGTTGGCGTATTTTAACTAAAGCCCTCTGTTAGAGGGCTTTTTCCATTCCTAGCTTAAAAACTGATCGCTAATTTGTTCATGAGTAAGCTCACTTGTGCCACATAGTACTCAAAATCCGCCAATCATTACGTATTGGTACTTGTGTATGGCAAACCCTTGTTGCATCCGTTTGAACCATAGGTAACATTACGCCAAGACGCATTTCTCATGTCAAAAGCGTCCCTATAAAAAAATAATAAAAATTAAGGGTCAATCCGTGAAAGCAATATATTCATTTGCTAGCTTAATGCTGCTTAGTTTTTCGGCATTAATTTCATCTTCTCTTTATGCTGCCAGTCAGGCTGGATTGGATGCAGAGATTGAAGAATTAAAGTCTGAAGTTGTTGAGCTTAATCGTGAATTATTCGATTTAGAAGAAAAGCTTTTATATCCTGCAACTACTTCATTTGCCGTATTTGTATCCATGGATGAAGTGGATGACTTTATAGTTAGATCTGTGAAATTAAACTTAGACCAGCAAGACGTGACCTCGCATCTATACAGTAAAGAGCAGGTTGATGCATTGCGTCGTGGTGGCATTCAAAAAATATTCTCAAGCAACCTTAAGCCTGGTGTTCATAAACTAACTGCCGAAATTCAAGGTGTGGACCGTGATGGTCGTGCTATGAAGCGAGTAGTGGTTGCCGACTTTGGTAAGGCTCGCTCTAGTAAGTACCTAGAAGTTAAAATACGTAACAACCCAAATCAATCTAAACCAGACTTTGCCATTGTAGAGTGGAAGTAATATGCACTGGTTTTGGATTAAAGCCTGTGTGTTGGTTTTTACCATATCTACAGTATCTTATGCTGAAGATTTATTACCCGACGAACGCAGAGCTAAGAAGCAAGATGCCTTGTACGGACAAGCTCTTTATAGCTTACACTCGGGTGAGTATGAAAAAGCCTTAAGCTTAAATAGTGCCATTCGTAAACGCGGCAACCGAGGCTACGGAAAGGTACTTGATATTCAAGCGGCTACCGCACAGCTTGGTTTAGGTATGAGTCGCAGCGCAACGCAGCAATTTCAAACTCTTATTTCAGATAAGCGCATAAGCTTCATTCCTGCAAAAGCTAGGGCTCAGGCTTGGTTTTATCTTGCAAAACACTTTTATACAAAAGGCATGTGGGATACCGCACTTAAGGCGATAAGAAAAGTTGATGTGTTGGTGGTTAATCCTGAAATTAAAGATGAATATCATTTTTTAGCCGCAACGCTAGAATTATTCAAAGGGAATAGTCAGAACGCAGATAAGCACATAGTTTCAATTAATAAAGACAGCAAATGGGCCGCTTATGCATTTTTAAATCTTGCAGTTAGTTATACAGAGAAAGATATCCATATCAGTAAGGTAGAAGCGGTGTTTAATCAGGCCTTACTGTCATCAAAAAATACAGAAACGCCGGATGCGCTGGCGGATAAAATTCATCTAATGGCTGGCCAATTCTTTTTTGCCACAGGTCGAGGTCGCAGTGCTATATCCCATTTAAAAAGTGTAGGTTTAGATAGCGCCTATACACCTAAAGCACTTTTGACTTACGGTTGGGCATTAACTGAGCAGTGGCAGTATCATGATGCATTGCAGCCTTGGTATATGTTAAAAACGGCTCATTCACAGTTAAATCAAGATGTTCAAGAAACCCTGATTGCTATTCCGCATTTACTTGAAAAATTGAATGCAAAAGTAATGGCATTGGGCGCATTTGATTATGCAACTGAACAGTATGATGAGATCTATAAAAAATTAGGTGAGAGCGCAGCGCGGCTTAATACTGGTGAATTTATAGAACCTCTCTTGAGTCAGCAGATTCCAGATCGTTGGGGTGCTTTTGCACCGATTGATTTATCTCTGCCTAATCATCCCGATAAAGTGTATTTAAAAGACGTTATGAGCCAGGGTTACTTTCAAGGTGAATTGAAATCTTTGAGAGATTTACACGTTATGCGCTACAAGCTTAATGAATCGATAGATCATTTAGATGCATTTAAGTTGACCGCTGAAACTCGCAAGCAAGAGTACACAGAAGTTAAGCAAGAAAGACGGGTGATTAAGCACAGTAAGAATTTGGCTGGGCTAAATAAACGATATAAAGCATTGAATATTAGAGTAAAAAAAGCCTTTAGTAACCCTGCCGGGCATGGCTTAGCTTCGGATGCTGAAAAAGATCAGTTAGCTTCATTTAATGGTGTTGAAGAGTCCATAGAATTACTGAATAAAAGTCATGGAATTAAACGTGAACACTATGAAAATCGACTGCGACGAGTAGAAGGTGTGCTTAAGTGGAGCTTATCTGAGCGTTATTCAGAGCGTAAAAAGAAAGTGTCTAATAGCTTGGCGTTATTGAAGCAAGCTATGCAGAAAACAACTGATCAATTAGATGCTGCTAAGTTTGCATTTCAAGTTGCGCCTAAGAGTTATCAAGGTTTTGATAAACGTATTGCGAAACTTAAATCCAAGTACCAAAAAGAGCTTAAAAAATTGGATATTGTTTATCATAAGCAACGTGAAAGGGTGGGAGGCATTGTTAAAACAGACATAAAGGCCCGACAAGACAGAGTAATGGATTACCAGTTACAAGCTCGATTGGCAGCTGCACGATTGTTTGATGAAACATCTAATAAAGTCAGATCGGTAGCTACAGGCGAGGTTAGGCAATGAAGCTAATAATTATATTTTTGTCGATCTGTTTACTGTTATCGGCTTGTTCTAGTCAGCCAGAAAAAAATGTAGTGAGTGCAGAAGAAGACTTAACAGGCAAGAGTATTGAAAATATTCGACCTGTTGGCTTTAGGTTGGCAAAAATGCCACCGCCAAAAGTTGACACAAAAGCATCGATTAAAAAGTATCAACAATTTTTAGAGATAGCACCAAAAAGTGAAACACGTGTACATGTGATGCATAGATTAGCTGATTTAAAGTTAATGGATGTAGAAGATTTATTAGCAGAAAACCCTGAAGATCTAGACCCTAAGCATGTACGTCAAGTTTATCAGGAAGCGATAGATACTTATGAGAATGTTCTAAAAATGTTCCCAGGCCGTAGAGACAGCGATATGTTACTTTACCAACTGGCCAAGGTTTATATGTTGAAGGGTGATGCAAGTCAGTCTCAAAATACATTGAATAAATTAATTTCTAACTTCCCTAATTCAAACCTTTTAACTGAAGCCTATTATAGGCTAGGGGATATGTTGTTTTATGCCGAAGATTTTTCTGGTGCTGAAAAGGCATTTTCTTACGTTGCAAAAGAAAAAAGTAATGAGCGATTCTACACTAGTGCAAATTATATGAAAGGTTGGAGTCAGTTTAAACAGCGCAGATATCAAGCAGCATTGACATCATTTTTAACAGTGATAGATAGTCGATTTGAAGATACAACAGCGATTGTTAATGCAGCTAAAACAGATAAAGAGTTACTTGATGATACTGTTCGTGTCATGAGTATGGTTTTCGCTTATCAAAATGGACACAAGTCTATTGCTAGAATGTTCAAGCGGTTAGGTTCTCGTCATTATGAATATTTGATATATGACCAGTTAGCTGAATACTATTTAATTAAAGATCAATATTCTGATGCTGCAAAAACTTATAAGGCATTTGTTAAAGCAAATCCATCCGATGTATTAGCGCCAGTGTTTTATGCCAGCGTGATTAATAGCTATAAGAAAGCGGGTTATATTGATCAAGTATTAAGTCATAAAGTGGCGTATATCGAAGAATATGGAATTAAGAGTACTTTTTGGGGTCTTTATGATGAAGATATTCGTGAAATGATTCGTCCTCAAATAAAAGGGTACACATCAGAACTGGCTCAGTATTATCATGTTCGAGGTCAAAAAAGCAAAACGCTTAAGCGTAAATTTAATCACTTATTTGCAGCCGCTCGTTGGTACCAAGAATATATAGATACTTTTCCTCATGATGAAAATGTTGGTGAAATGTATTTCTTGAAAGGTGAGGCATTATACGATGTCGGTAAGTACGAAGAGGCCTTACTTGCATATATTAGTGGTGGTTTCGATACACCCGAACATAAAAATACTGAAGAGTCTGGCTGGGCGTCTTTAGTGACTTATAACCGCTTAATCGCAAAAGCAACACCTGAACGTAAAACACACTGGCTGGATCGTAAGGTTGATACAGCATTGCGTTATGCAGATGTATTTCCGGCCAGTAATCGTACGACTCAAGTCTTAGCTCGTGCTGCTGAAGGTTTATTCTCTTTAAAACGATTTACTCAAGCGTCAGTTACGGCTCAAAAGGTATTGGTTCGTGGTGATATTAATGTCAAACAAAAATCAGTCGCGTATTTAATTAAGGGGCATAGCCACTTTGATCTAAATGAATTTAACTTTGCTGAAAGTGCTTACATGGCAGCATTAGATACTAAAGAATTGAAAAAATCTGATGTTAAAAGTGTACGCGAAAAACTTGCGGCGAGTATTTATAAACAAGGTGTAGCAGCTGTTGAGTTAGACCAATTAGAACAAGCAGTAGATCACTTTATGCGAGTAGGGGTTGTTGTACCTGAGTCACCCATACGCATAACGGCACATTATGATGCGGCTTCATATTTAATGAAAAAGAAAAGCTGGCCTAAAGCAGAAAAGTTATTGCTTAGTTTTAGAGAGGGTTTTCCAAAGCATCAGCTGACTAAAGATATTCCATCAAAGCTGATTATCGCATATGAGAATATGGAACAATGGAAGAAAGCAGCATTTGAATTACAGAATATTTGGCGTTTTGGACGTGATAAGAAGAAGCAGCGTATTGCTCTTTACCAAGCGGCAGAATACTACGAAAAAGCAAATGATGTAGATAATGCTATGTCTATGCTAAAACGCTATGCGCATAATTATCCAAAGCCTTTCAATGCACAACTTGAAGCTATTAATAAGTTGGAGGGTCTTTATTTAGTCAAAGAGGATCATGATAAACGTCGTTATTGGCTAGAGAAGTTAATAGCGTCGGATAAAAAGGCAGGAAAAGATCGTACAGACCGTTCGAAGTTTTTGGCTGCAAAAGCATCGTTTGATCTAGCAGATTATGAGCGTATTTCATACGCAAGGATTGAATTGACGCTTCCATTAAAAAGAAGCTTAGGGAAAAAGAAGGTTGCGCTTAAGAAAACACTGGATGCTTATCAGCGCACTGCAAAAATGGAAGTACAGGAATTTACAACAGCATCAACCTTTCAAATTGCAGAAATATATGGCGAACTATCACGAGACCTTATGAATTCACAAAGGCCAGCAGGTTTAGATGAATTAGAGCTTGAAGAATATGAATATTTACTAGAAGACCAAGCTTTTCCGTTTGAAGAGGCTGCAATTAATATTCATGAAACCAATATTAAACGCAGCTGGGATGGCTTGTACGATGATTGGATTTCTCAAAGTATTTCGGCTTTATCTAAGTTAATGCCAGCCCGATATGCCAAAAAAGAGGTGAGCTACCATGCCATTGCTGAAATTCACTAGTATTGCACTGTTACTACTTTTTGTAGTTGGTTGCTCTAATAGTGGTGTTATTGATCAAACAGTCGATGCGAATGTGGAATCTTCGATTATCGATATTCCAAATCAAGCAGCTGTAGATTTTAAATTAGCTATCGGGTTTATGAATGACAAAAAAATGGGATTAGCAGAAAAACATTTGTTGAAGATGACTTTAGATTATCCTGTTTTATCTGGGCCATTTGCGAATTTAGGGGTTATTTACTCTCAACAAGAAGAGTGGGATAAGTCAGTAGAAATGTTGAAGGTTGCTCATGAAAAGAATAAAAATAATATAAAAATATTAAATCAACTCGGGTATGTGTATCGGCAGAAAGGTTCATTTTATGAAGCAGAAAAATGCTATTTAAATGCAATAGAATTAGCTCCGCGAGATTCTTCTGCTTATTTAAATGTTGGGGTTTTATATGACATATATATGGGTAAATTTGTTAAGGCAAGTAATTACTATCAGAAGTATCAACGCTTACAGGACTCGCCTGATAGAAAAGTAGCCGGTTGGATTGTTGATATTAACCGTCGTGCTGGTATTAAAGCTAATAACACCCAGATTGCTTCTGAGGCTCCATAATGAAATTTATTTTTATCGTACTTGTTGTGTTACTTAGCTTAAATATTCAGGCAAAAGAAACATTGGTTAAGTTAGAGGGGATTAAAATAAAAGCAGATAGTGAAGCACCACAGGTTATGTATATCATTCCTTGGCAAAATCCTGAAGGCGCAGAAAGACTTTACACACCGGTTACAGGGACTGAGGTTGAGCGATTAAAGCCTTTAGATCCTTATACTTTTGAGTTAGAAATTGGTCTTCATGAGCAATGGAAAAATAGTGACAAATCGGTCATTGACCTCGTAAGTGATTAGGCTTTTAATGCCAGTAGCAATAACTAACCTGAAACAAAAATAATAATAATAAATTTAAATTTCTGAATATTAATAAACCACACAATAAAATCTATTCCGATAGGAGAAGTACACAATGGATACGATTATTCGTTTTTTCCAAGATGGCGGTATGTTCATGTACCCAATAGCCGTTATTTTAGTAGTCGGGCTTTCAATAGCCATTGAGCGACTAATGAGCATTAGTTCATCTAAAAAGAAAAACAGGGCTGCATTTGAAGAAATGTTACCAATGATTCAGCGTAAAGATTATAAGGCTGCATTAAATTATGCTGGTCAAAGTGACAGTGATATTGCCAAGATTTACGGTGCGGGTATTTCTCGTATGCCAACAAGCAGCAAGCGTGAAGATGTTGAATATGCAATGGAAGAAGGCTTAATGGAAACTATTCCTAAGCTTGAAAAACGAACTGCTTATATTGCTACATTGGCGAACATTTCAACGCTAATGGGACTGCTAGGTACTATTATTGGTCTTATTGCTGCATTTACAGCAGTAGCAACAGCAGCACCATCAGAAAAAGCGACGTTACTTTCACAGTCAATTTCTGTTGCTATGAACACCACTGCATTTGGTTTGATATCGGCTATACCGTTATTGTTAGCTCATACCGTGCTTCAAAGTCGAACAGCTGAAATTATCGATAGCTTGGAAATGGCAGGGGTTAAGTTTTTAAACTTAATCACAGAGCGTAAAGCCCCTGCGCAAACATCAACAGCTGCTCCTAAAGTAGCTAAATAATTTCGCTATTTGAAGTGGAGGATGGCTCATGAGACGCCATAGAAAAGCACAAGATGAAGCGGAATTAGACATAACCTCTTTTATGAACCTGATGATAATCTTGGTTCCGGTATTACTTGTGAGCATGGTGTTTAATCACATCACTGTTCTGGAATTGGTATTGCCCTTAGACGAAGAGTTAAAACAACAGGATCTTAATCCTGATGATTTATCTCTAGAAATAGTAGTGAGAGAGACAGGCTTTAGCGTTAATTTAGGCCCTGTACCTGTTGAAACTATTAATAAGAAAGAAGGTAAGTTTGATCTAAACCGTTTGTCCATGGTTTTGCAGGCCATGAAAAAGAAACTTGGCCGAGATCGTACCGATATTATTATCCTGTCAGAGCCCGATATTGATTATCAGGTTTTAATTAGTGTGATTGATACGGCCAAAACATTTCCTGCTGTAGTGGCAGCAAGTGTAGTTAATGCCGTGTTGTTTCCCGATGTATCGCTTGGTGATGCATCTGATGAAACTGCAATTGGAGGAGGTAAATAATGAAATCTTCTCGTCGCGCAAAGCGTATGGCTCGTAGTCATCGCCGGCATAAAAAAGATGCAAGTTTAAACCTGACATCGCTTATGGATATTTTTACAATCATGGTGTTCTTCTTAATGATGAATCAAAGTGATGTAGAAGTTATGAGCAATGACAGTATTAAATTGCCGGGTAGTGTTGCTGAAGCACCGCCTAAAAATACCATTAACTTAATTGTTAGTGCAGAGGATATTGTGGTTCAGGGCAGGGCGATTGCATCGGTGAAAGATATTCTTGCTATGAAACCTGATCAGGAATTAATTCCTGAGCTTCAAAAAGAATTGCTTTACCTTGCAAGTAAGACTCAAGCCACTGCTCAAGAGCAAGAACTGGGTCGTTTAATTACTATTATGGGTGATAAAGGTATCCCTTATAAGGTTTTAAAACGGATTATGGCGACCTGCCAGAAAGCTAAGTACACGCAAATTTCATTAGCTGTACAAAAGACTGATAATAAGGAGGCATAATGAGCAGTATTAATTATCGCACTCCTGAATTACCTTGGTCAGAAGGCAAGCAAGAGCACTTATTTAAAGTCATATTACTAACATTTTTATTAGTAACACTGGCTTTAGGTGTGCTGGTTCCGAATATTTCTTTACCAGAAATTACTCGTGAAAAGGCTGAAAAGCTACCGCCACAGTTAGCAAAAGTGTTAAAGCGAAAAAAGGAAGTGCCCAAGCCAAAACCTAAGCCTGTTCCTAAAATTCAAGAAAAGAAGATTGAGAAGAAGCAAGAGGTTAAAAAGGTAGAAGCCAAGCCAGTACCTAAGCCTAAGGCTGTAGTTAAAGCAAAACCTAAGCCTAAGCCAAAACCTAAAAAGGTGGCTAAGAAAGAGCGAACACCAGAGCGAATTCAGGCTGCTAAAGAAAAAGCTAAAAAATTGATTAGTAATTTTTCGAATGACCTAGCAGATATGCAAGGTATGCTCGATATGTCGAC
>JAWUVN010000031.1:0-27686 GCA_034112345.1 Bermanella sp.
GCAAGATGCGCTCGTATTTGATGTTTTCGGCCAGTCATTAGCTCACACTCAATCAATGTGAAGTCACCATTGGTTCTTAACACCTTAAACTTGGTCCGACTCGCTTTTCCACTTTCTACTTTATGCATCTGGCATCGAATGGCACTGTCTTTTAAAGTATTCAAATCGCACTCATAATCCAGCGACGTCCAATCCGGCAACCCCTTAACCACGGCATGATAAATTTTACGTTTGATCAGTGACGGAAGATTTGGCTGATGCTTACTTGCGCTGGCATTGTCATGCCCAATTAAAATAATGCCCGAGGTTTCCAAGTCTAAACGATGCAATAAATGTGCATCTGGCCAAGGGCTTTCACGGCGTAATATTTGAACCAGTGTATTGTATACGTTTCGAGTGGTGCGACTTACGGGCAAATTAGCCGGTTTATGAATCGCAGATATTTCATGGTTATTCCATAAGGTTGACCAACGAGTATCCACTGAGCCTTCTTCATAATTATCTATGTCGTATTGCACAACCTGACCTTCTTCCATCAACTGATTATCGCGCACAACAACGTCATCAACGGTAATACCACCTTCAGTTAATAACACCTGCCAATAAGCGTCCTCCACAAGCGGCATATTTGAAATCAAATAATCCAAAAGTAGTTGGTGATGTAACTTGCTTGTCACGGTAAATGTGAAATGTGCTTTCAACGATTAATCCAAGAGTCTGATACAGAATTTGTTAATGCGTAATATACAGTATTGTGAAGGTAACAGGATGAGGGATTATCAACGACCGTTTATTTCGTTCTAAATATTTAGCTCACACTGAAAAAGACCGCTAATAAGCGGCCTTTTCTATATAAAGTAACGTATGCAGTTGTTTTTACTTGATGAAACGCCCCGCTAATCCCACTAATTTTTGCATAAACCAGCCAAATAAATTGGGCATAAACCGTGCCTGCATATATGAAATTTTTCCCATTATGCCCGGTACTATAATAAATTTATTTTTATTAATCCCCTTAACCGTGGCCTTGGTTACCGTAGCGGTACTTAACAATCCACCAATGTCTTTTACAAAACGGGTTTCAGGTAAAATATGAGCGGCTTCTTTTGCCACCATGGGTGTATCTACCTCAGGCGGGCATAACACAGAAACCCCCACACCAGATGAGTACAGCTCTTGTCTTAATGCCCCGGCCATTCCTATTACGGCAAACTTAGAAGCACTGTATGCGCTGTAACCATATGTAGCGATCAATCCACCTAAAGAACTAACAAAGCACACTTGGCCTTTCCCTTGTTTGATCATGTCAGGTAAAAATGCTTTGGCTACCGCTCGGCTGCCCACCACATTAGTGTGCATAATGTTATTAAAGTCATCATCACTTTGTTCCATAAAGCGTACACTTTGAACAATACCGGCGCTTAAAATCATCAAATCCAATGTGCCAATTTTATTTTTAATCTCACTCACAGCTTTAGTAAGTTCATCCCTATTGCCCACATCAACACTGAACGCCAGTATCTGTTGATCTGCTGTTACCTTAACGGAGGAACAAATCTTTACCGCGTCATCTAACCGAGCTTGATTCCGAGCAAGCAACACAACATTGGCCCCCTGTTTGACATAGGTCCTAGCCAAATCTAATCCAATGCCGCTGGACCCACCGGTTACCAATACATTTTTAAACTTCATTGTGTGACTGCTCAGGTTTATTTTTATTCAACATAAGATTCCAGCAAGGAATCCCACATTATCCGCTTGTTTAATTACATGATTCTATGCGTATCATAGCGTGGGAAATGAGATCAAGACTTGTTTAATTAAGACAATTCACCAGTAAATTAAGCCGCATCATTCAACAAAATGAATGCGGCTTATATTGCACTATTTGGCCGCTAAAAATGTGCCGTAACCCGCTTCTTTTCCCAGCTCTGGCACTAGCTGTTCATTATCAACCGCCAGCTTGCCGTTGATCATCACGTGCTTGACTAAGCCTGGATTTCGATTAACTAAGCGCTGCAAGCCAAAGTTTTCCATTTCAGCCCAATGAACATCCTCAAGATTTTGATCAAATCCTTTAGGATCTAGCACTACCACATCTGCTCGGTCGCCTACTTTTATGCGACCTGCATCAACGCCAAACCAGTTGGCTTGATCACCCGTCATGCGCCATATTGCTTTTTCCATGGTCATCATGGGTTTATCTTCTTCTATGCTTTCATTAACTAGTTTTAGCATTCTTAATGGCAAATTATAAAATGCCATATTACGAATGTGTGCCCCAGCATCACTAAACGTAATTAAAGACTTCTTATCTTTTACCATGCCTTTAAGTACTTCTTTTCTGTGATTACCCACAGTGGTATACCAGCGCAGTTTTTTACCATGCTCTACTACTAGATCTAAAAATAAATCGACTACGTGAATATTTCGATCTATGGCAACTTCGGCAAAGTTTTTACCTATTATGCTTTGGTCAGGACAATCAAGGATCATCGCATCACCAAAATCTCGCTGCCATACCCTTGGGCTAAGTTTTTCACCGTAAAACTTTCTAAAGTCACGACGATACTTTTCATCTTTCAATAAATTATTTCGCTCAACCGCATCTTTCAGATCAAGGGCCAATTCACCGGCTCCAAATTCTTCAAAAAACACCACGTCAATACCGTCAGCATAAACAGTGAAAGGCGTTGGCAATACCTGCCAGCGAAAGTCTCCATTAAAGAAGTTTGTAACCAATGACGCGATATTCATCAACTTACTTAAAAACGCACTGCCCTTTAAATCCATTCGACTAATCAAGGTGGTTTTTAAACGTTTTTTAAACACCCCCATGCATTCACGCATGTACTGATTTACTTGAAGCACTGCAGCTGCATTAGGTGCACCTTGATGAACACGACCGTACTTACGCACTAGGTTATTTAATCGCGATACTTCTTTCCATTTAGCATAAGTACTTGGCAAGCTTTTAGACCACTCTCGGTCTCCGTCTACCTTGTCCCACTTTAAGCACATCGTGGATAAACCCAAAAAACCTTCGTCTAAGGCTTCTTTCAAGTCCAATTCCATTTTTTGCATCTCAAGCTCTGTTGGCTCAATGCTTAAATCCGTCGCTCGAGCTAACCCCATACTGCCTACTCGCATGTCACTGTGCCCCAGAAAACTAATCACATTGGGGCCCATAGGTTGCTGCTTAACAAATTTCACCCAGTCTTTTGGCGTGTTCCACGTTTTATGTTTTTGTAAAATTGGCAGAACTTTTTCTCTTGGGACCGTTTCCACGCGAGTGAAAATATCAGAGGCGTCTTCGGTATCGCTGCAAATCATACTTAACGAGCAACTGCCCACCAATACTGTGGTGACACCGTGACGTACCGATTCACTTAAACTGGGGCTAACGATTAATTCAGAATCGTAATGGGTATGAGTATCTAGGAATCCAGGGGTAACCCACTGGCCCTGAGCATCAATCACTTTGCCTGCATCCTGCTCGTTAATGCGCTCTGATGTAACTAAGGCAATCTTGCCATCTTTAATGGCAATATTCTGAAATGATGATGTTTCTCCAGTGCCATCAAAATAACGGCCCCCTTGAATAATAATGTCGTATTTCATATCAACCTCTTTGATCTATTATTTTCGGTCAGTCAGGTCAGATTATCTGGATCAAAACAATCATTCTTGTCATTAGGCGACACATAGAGCAAGATAATGAACCCTTTACGACAACATTGATGACTATGACGTGAAACAGGATTATTTAATTCGAAGCGGTGCACTAGCTGGCTATGAGCAACTGGTACTTAACCTAAACGGTGACCCAGAAGCTTTATTAACACATTGCAATTTAAGTCATGAGGATTTATTGCTTCCTGACACCATGATCCCCTTTAAGGTAATGGTTGAGCTACTTGAACTCAGCGCACAGCAATTAAACTGCCCCAGCTTTGGATTAACACTTGGTATTCAACAGGATGTTCATGCCCTAGGAAATCTTGGTCTGCTTATGCTGCATTGCAATAATGCGCGAGAAGTTCTCACCTGCACGCAACGATATATCGCAGTACACAGCCAGGCGGAATATTGGCGATTAAGTGAAGTAGGTGATCTTGCCTTTCTAGAACGTTTTAGTGTTTCACAAGAAGTCAGTCACGCAAAACAATTTAAAGAACAGTCATTTGGTGTGTGCTTAAAGCTGATAAAAACCATCATTAAAGGATCTGTATCGATAGAACGCTTGGAATTTGCCCACACCCCCGTTTCAGATATCGCGACCTACAAGCGCTTGTTTGGATGCGACGTATTGTTCAACCAAGAACATGACCGCGTTGTGGTAAAGCGCCATTACTTAGATTATGAAATTGAGAGCATAAGTACCGATAATAAACTTCTGCTTGAGCAAGGCCTATCAAAGGCACTCTCGCAATATGGCGATGACCTAGAACGGAAGATCACTGCGCTCATATTACAATCTTTAGGCATTCAAGATATGACCCTAGAGAATGTAGCCACACTACTGCGTATGAACAAGCGCACCCTTCAAAGAAAATTAAAAGCCAGCGACTTAAGCTTCAAAACCATACTGAGCAATGTACGCTTAAAAACCGCTTGCTGGCATCTAGAGGCAAGCTCTATGGATATCACTCTACTGTCTGAAATCCTAGGCTATAGCGATATCAGCGCCTTTTCAAAAGCATTTAAACAAGACACCGGCCTATCACCTTTGAAGTGGCGAAAACTCAAGCAAAGAGAGACCAAGCTAAGTTAAATCTTTTTGAAACCCCCACCAGATAACACCTCTGTCCCGCATATTCTTTCTTATTCATTCCTGTGATCACTAAAATCTTATATAACCCTCTTAATTTGAGCGAGCTATGGCGCATAAACACACAAAATATGTGAAATATGACTCATATCAAAATAAGAGCCTAAAAAGAATTGCCAATCATTCTCATTTGCACTAATATTTAGTTACTGACATTCAAACTGAGCAATTCACATGTACATCTGTCTTTGTAAAGGTATTACCGACAGCCAAATCCAAAGTGCCATCAACAATGGTGCAGACTACAAAACCCTTCGTGATGAACTGGGTGTAGCAACTGATTGTGGCCAATGCGGTAACTCATGCAAAGACATGGTTAAATCAAACCAAGGTGTTCAGTTTTATAGTGCTTCCCGCCAATAGGTGTCATGCCTAAACCTGCCTTACCATAAGTTTTATTTACCTTGATTCATTCGCTTTTAGCCGTTAAATCTCTTATCCTGCTCCTGTTATGTTCATACCTATTTTATATTGTTAAATCCCCTAGCTTTGAACAGTAACCACCCCATTCAAGCTGAGTTCAATCATCTCTCATGGCCAAGTCCATTTTTAAAACATACGACGAACACGGCACCATTGATGTTTTAGATGATGGTAACAAACGCTACCTGACGTTTGGTAATCAAGATGAGCAAAGCTTACAAATAAAAGCCACTCCCCATATCCCACAACATGAATACGGCCGAGCCATCATGCTAAGCCTATTATTTTGCCAGCCTAAATCGGTATGCGTAATGGGACTGGGTGGCGGAACACTCACTCAAGCTTACCTACATGCTCTGCCAGACGCTGATATTCATACTGTTGAACTTAGACAAATGGTCATTCGAGTCGCAAAACGATTTTTTCAATTAGATAAGCACGCGCAACTTAATATTCATAACGCCGACGCCAATGATTTTTTAAAAGACACGCCGTTAAAATTTGATTTACTGGTAGCAGATATTTATCACCACGATGGCGTTGATGAGGGGCAATTAGAAGCTGAGTTCATTGAAAAGTCGGCAGGCGTATTAACTGATAACGGATGGCTGGTATTAAATTACTGGTTAGACCATGATTTAAGCGAAGCGCTTTTAGAGCAATTACATCAAACTTTTGAATGTTTATTTGTATGTAATAGCGGCGGCGGTAATAGCATTATTTATGCGGGTAAAGCTTACCCACCAGCAAACTACCTTGATAAAGAAATTGTAAAACCATTAGCGAAAACCCTTGGGTTTTCGCTGAATTATTATTTAAAACGCCTACGTGCGTTCACGGCGTGAGCGAATAAGAACAAACAGGCTTAGCAATACAAACCACTGCCAAGCCAATCCTCCAACAGAGCTTTTACGCTCTAATATAATGCCATCGCCATCGTAGGTTGCATTTCCACCCTTACCAATGGTCCCTATATTCGTTTCCAGTTCACTGGCCGTCGAATCAGAAACATTCCATTCATCTAACTGGTTGCATGTGAAATCATCAGTCAAGCTTGTGCAAACTCTTAAGTTAGATAAGTATGCAGCATCATCCCCATCACTTAACGCATCATCCTTAATATAAATAAATTGAACACGATTTACATCATAGGACAACTCAATACCTTTCGTAGACCAATCACTTGAGGTAGCGGTATATGAATCTATTTCATTTACCGTGACCAATAAAATATCGCCTGATTCAGCATCTACTTTTGTATCAAACTTTAAATATAAACTACCAGTACTTGGGCCTTTTACATACGTTAGTAATACTGATCGCTCCTCATTACCTATAATTCCAGATCGTAATACGATTCCCTTTTCAGAGTCTTCTACTTCAAACCAAGGTTCAGCGTGTTCGGTGTATTCATTGGTACCGCTATAAAAATCCCAGTTCACACCCAGCACATTAGTATTTAAATCGTAAAGCACTTTAGAATTTAAGGTGATACCAAAATCAGCGCCTCCGGCATTTAAAATTACAGTGTCGTCATGTTCCCCTAAATAACTGCCTACAGCATCTATATTCAAATCTTCTTCTGTACCTGATGCAACCGTCAACCCGTCCAATGAAGATGAGAAATCAAAAAAGGCATTATGACCAGATGCCATTTGCGCATTTATAATCGTTGAATCACTGTCGCCACGATTCACCAGTCGATAGCTTTCACTCTTTTTTCGTCCATACCCTAAAAATCCAATTTTATTTGGTCCAATTAAAGTAAGGCCGTCAAACCGGTCAGAAATCCAATCAGAATATGCCGCGACTTTTACAAAGCCCCCATAAGAACTGGCTTGGCCACAACCTTTACCCCAACTGACAATTCCCGCTAATTTAAAATTAGAACTTCCGGCATCCCATAATAAGGGCCCACCACTATCGCCTTGACATGCATCGGTTCCAGCAATCTCTTCACCGGCACATATAAATTTTGACCAGTACAAGCCTGGCTGATCCTCAAATACGTCTCCATGGGTTGCCGTACACACTGCATCACTTTGAAAAGTCAGATCCGTTTCTTGCAAGGTATTTGCAGCACTTTCGTTATTGCCTTCTTCAGTTAAACCCCAACCCATGACGCGTAACTGCTCACCTTGATTCAACCCCGACATTTCAGCCGTGCTTATCATTTCTAAAGGGGTTTTATCTGAAGGGGTTTTTAGATGAATAATGGCAATATCGCCATAAAATATATCTGAGTCATAGGTATGATGAATACTGTACCAATCTATCTCTCTCTTTTCGCCATCATCAGTATCAGAAATATCAACCGCGCCGATGACCAATCGCTTATTACTCGTATCGGCCCCTTCTAAGCAATGCGCAGCAGTAATAACCCACTCTGAATCAATTAGGCTGCCACCACAAAAATGGTACCAATAGAGACCATCAGTAACTTGTAAAGACACCATCCAAGGATATGGGTTGTTTGTTGACACAGGATCACCACCTACAATTCTAGGGGTTACACCTTCAAACGAAGTACTGGTACTCGCAATCACCGAACTGTTAAAAAATACAGCTGTAAAAGCAAGTAAAACCACTCTAATTAAATCCATCTACCACTGTTCCTTAGGGCCTTGATAAGCAATCTTTTCATATGTGGACTCAGTATAAAGTAGAGCCTCATACTTTGTCGTTAGTTCCATAGACTGATTAATCAGACAAAAGTCTAATTTATGAACCTGTACACATGATTTTCGATACTAGATTGAAAATTGATCGATTTAACCAATATACGAACAAATCAAGAATAGAGAATACATCAAGTTTTGATGTGCTTAGAACACTTAGCCCAAGGTTAAGACATGCCCAAAGGCTTACGGACAAATAGGAAGGCCAATAATAAAGCCAGTAGATGATCCACACTGCCAAGCCCAAGGCTCCTTGAGCTTTTCTTTGGCCACACACCGAACTCGGCATCACCAGAAGAGCGGCTTGCGTATTCAATTGGATTATCTTGATAATCCACTTCAGTACAAACAGACTGCCAGCTATCTTCTGAGACTGAGTTAGCCGTCATTTCAAGACTATCAGTATTAGAATAGTTAGAAGCATTAGAGCAAGTGGCTTCAACTTCTGGGTCTAGGCACACTCTAAAATTATCAAGGTAGGCAGCATCAGCACCGCTATTTTGAACATACTCATACCTCACATGATTAATGTTTGCTGGCAATTCAACACCGTAGCTTCTCCACTGACCACTGTCACTGTCATTGGCACTGGCACTGGCACTGGCAACCGACAGGTTTTCAAGATTGATAATTTCTTCATTCACATACAAGTACAAGGCATCATCCGATGCAGTGCTCGTTATTTTCGTATCAAACTTTAAATAATGAGAAGTTTCACTACCTGAACCATTTATATAGGCCAATAAAACAGATCGCTCGTTATGACGGCCTTCTGTCTTAAGAGAAGAATCATCAACCGAATCAGCGCTGATGTCAGCCCCTGTTTTAGCCCATCCTTGTGTCTGCTCTGATAAATCAGACGTACCACTATAAAATGTCCAATCAACATCTAATGAGTTGCCATCTATTGTGTTTAATACACTGGTATTTAAAGCTTGGTGGATAATTTCTCCACCCACATTCAATTGTAAGTCGCCATTAAATTCACCTGCATTTCCCCCCTGTGCATTTACCACAAAGCTGCATTCATGCACCGCTGGAATTTCATTGCCTAATAACCAGCTAGATTCGTCAATCGAAAATACATTTAGGGCAGACTGCTCGATAAATTTATCATCTACCACTGCATTATTTTTTCCTAGATTCATAACGGTATAGGCTTGTGACGTACTTAGATCCAAACCCAGGTACCCCATTGTGTCAGGACCCAGAATAGTGACACCCTCTCGTCTTTGCTCTATCCAGCTTTCAAAGGCCGCCACCTCAGTATACGCGCCATAATGCCCTTCTCTTGCACAACCAACGCCCCAACTAACCAAGCCTGCTAAGGCCCACTCACCTTCAGCCTTAACCATGATAGGGCCGCCACTGTCGCCCTGACAGGCATCTTTTTCACCTAATATTTCACCCGCACAAAAACTCTTATTCCAATAATCACTGACACCATAAGATCCATACTTAGAATCACACACCTTATCGTCTTGATAACTCACATCTACCTGCTGAAGCCCATAAGAAAAACTGGCGCTTACGCCTTCTTCGGTCAGCCCCCATCCAATCACACGCATTTTCTCATTTTGAGCCAAACCATTTCGAGCGGCTTGATCAATGATTTTTATGGGTGTTTTTGACGAGCTGCGATCCAGCTTAATAATTGCGATATCACTATAAAATTGACTTGATTGGAAATCATGATGAATTTGAATCCAGCTTGCCTTTCGAACTTCTGCACCACTAAGCGAAGATAAATTTTGCGGTCCAATCATTAATGTTAATTGGCTGGCATCTACGTCATCAAGGCAATGAGCTGCGGTAACAACCCAGTTTTTACCAATTAATGCGCCGGCACAAAAATGCCTGCCCTTTTGAATAGACACCATCCATGGATAAGGTTGATCAGCATCTTCGCCACCCACAATTCTGGCAGTCACATCACCATTAAACCCGAAGGAATCTTGTGTGGTTGGTTCATCGGCCTCTTCTGAAGCCCATGAATAACAAGATACAAAATATAAGGGGAATAAAAACACAACAGCTAAATACGTTTTCATTATATAAAAAGAGCCTTCCTATCTTCTTTCTAATAAAACTAAGTATAGGCAGGGAATAATTAACTCGACGGGCATTCGCTATTCACTTTTAGAATAAACAAATGACGCTTATGACCAGAAAGTACCGAAAGGACTGCTATGCTAAAACTAGGTATATTTTTATAGATATAATATTGGAAGTCGTTATGCCCAACATAATCATACTGTTGTCATATATCATGCTAAGCCTACTGTTAAGCGCCTGTGGAAGTGATGACAGCTCTGGAGGCTCTGGTCAAAAAACCGGTTTATGGATTGGAACAACCACAGAAACCATAGGAAGCACTGACACCGATTTTACTACCCACCTATTATTCAATGGCCCTACTGTTTTTATATTAAGGGAAGACGAAGGGCTAATAGGCACATACACCGTCGAAAAAAATGGTCATATCACCATGGATACAGAAGTATTTTCTTATGCGACACCTGACACCGACAATAACTTTTACGTAGGTACTCGTAACAGCAATCGCATCACACTGGATTCATTAGAAACAACAGAGCAAACCATATTTGCTAATTTTAATAATGACACTCGAAGTGGCAGCATAGATTTAACACTGGATAGCGGGCAAGTAAGTGATTTAAATCTAGATAGAGTAAAGGGTACATGGGGAACCACAGATTCTGTTTTATACATTAATGATCAAGGCGGGATAATTGGTAGTGCTACTGGCTGCCAGTGGCAAGGTGATTTATTTTCACCTTCAAATGGATTCTTGAAATTAAGCATTGAAAGAGAAGAATGCTCTGAATTTAATCAATCTATAAATAGCCCTGTTGAAGGTGTCGCCTTTATAGATGGCGAAGGCTCATTGCATTTTTTAATTCAAGATAACACCAAGTTTTTATGGCAAAGGTTTAATTCTACGACAGCAGCCACTGCAACAGAGGAAGAGGCCGAGGAAGAAGTTGTAGAATAAGTCCTTTAAACCCAAGTGCTAAGATACCGGGAATGTTTCAATATTCGAATCCGGTGTCCAGGCAGGGTATTTTCTCATAATTGAATTAAACAAATCCCCATTCAAAAACCCTTGTAGCCAAGTATTCAATTTTTGATACGCGACTTGTTTTTCAAACCATGTTTTATCCACGTGAGCAAATTGCCTTACGAATGGAAAAATCGCCAAGTCGATGAATGAAATTTCATTTCCCAATAAAAAATCATGACCCGCCAGCCTTTCTTCTAACGCTAATAAAAATATAGAAGCTTTAGATCGATAATAATCTTCATCGTGCTCGTATCGATCGGAATATTTATAACGGTCTAACGCCCATTTAAAATCTCCATCGTTTTCGGCAATCAACTGATTTATTTCATTCTGGGTTTCTACAGAATAATATTTCGATGCTAATTCAGGGTTTTGTTGGAATGCCCAGCGCATAATATCAATGCTCTCATCAATTACAGAGCCATTTTGTAGCTGTAACACAGGCACAGTGGCCTTAGGGCTGATATCCAACATGGCTTGTGGCTTATTTTTTAATACCACTTCTCGTAACTCAAGAGACCCTATAGGCAAGCAAATTTGCAATGCCAAGCGGGCTCGCATGGCATAAGGACAACGACGAAAAGAATACAAAATATGGGGCATGACAATTACTGGTAAGTTGAAACCCTGTTATTTTAACACCTTATGACATAATGGGTTAATCGTTCAGAAGCTGCCCTCATACGCGCTCATTGTGTGATTTAAGACCAATACTTTAACGCTCTAACTGACCAATTTTACCTTCGATCCCATCCCATTCTTCGGCACTTTCAAGCTTGCCCTTCATCTCTGTAATGTTTGGCCATACTTCAGCAAGCTCGGCATTCAGCTCAACAAACGCTTCTTGCCCTGCTGGAAGTTCGTCTTCGGCATAAATTGCTTCAGCTGGGCACTCAGGTTCACACAATGCGCAATCTATGCATTCATCAGGATGAATGACTAAAAAATTCGGGCCTTCGTAAAAACAATCCACCGGACACACTTCAACACAATCGGTGTACTTACATTTGATACAATTTTCAACAACAACAAACGTCATACTAAGCTCTCTTTTCTATCTCTTAACTGGTGCCTTCTGATACAGGTTTTTTAATAACACCACTCGCATCAGGTCAGTAGCTCACCACACTCAAACTATATGAGTGCAGTGCCTGCACGATTTTAATTACAACATTACGCCGCTTTAACTTTATCTTTATCTTCTGCTTCAATATTGGTTTCTGGCTTAGGTTCTTGGTAGTTTTTAAATAACGACATCACCTGTTTGCCTTGTTTAAGTCCCAACAATGACATAGTACTCATCACCCCACCCATAACTGCACCACCTACTCCTGCGGTCATAACATCTGAACCAGTTAAATACAGGTTATTAATTGGTGTTTGAGGGTGTAAACAAGATTGCTTAAACCGCTCTACAAAATGGTCCAGTGCCAGCATTTCTCCAGCGCTGTTTTTTTGGTACCAGTTAGTTGATAACGGTGTTGATAATTCAAAATATTCTAGCTTATCGCGCAGCTGAGGATGGCGCTCATATAACTTCTCTAACAAGCGATCAGAAAATTGTGCTTTAAACGCCTCATACTCATCACCGCGTTTTTGCCATTCGGTACCTTCCCATTTTTCAAACCATTCCATTTTAGCGGGTGTGACAATTTCAACCGTAGACTTACCCGGAAAACGGTTATCCCAATCAGGATCTTTTGATGATGGAAACGAGATATAAACCAAAGGAAAATCTGCCGTTGGATCATCTCGATATTTATCAGAATTAGCCTCGTGATCTCCATCTGGGTAAAGCCACAAATTAGTACTGTTTAACCCCAGTTCTTTTGTCGTACCTTTAAAACCCGCATAAATACATAAGTGAGCACTAGACCGATGTAAATTTTTAGTCCAAGACGCCGTGTTATGTCGAACCTTACTTTCTTCTGGCAGTAACTTTTCAATGGTATTCATAAAACCAGCATTACTAAATACAGTATCCGCTAAAATTTGACTGCCATCGGCCATACGGACACCGTAAGCACTGTTATCTTTAATTAAAATTTCAGACACATCAGCATAGGTAAATACTTCGCCGCCACTTTTCTGCACAGTAGGAATAATTGAACGGGCAATGTCTGCAGCACCACCAACCGGATATGCACCACCCGCTAAATAGTGCTTGGCTATCAGTGCGTGCATTAAAAAAGACGCGTCTCTAGGAGTTTGTCCGTAGTTACCCCATTGGCCTGTTAATACTGAGATCAACTCTTGGTTGCTTGTCATCCCCTCTAATACTTCTCGGGTGTTCTTAAAAAACTCTTTTGAAACTAAAAATGGACGTATCAGGTTATAAACCTTACTCATCCAACTGGGCATAGCTTGGCCAGCAAAAAATTTGGGGGTTTCTGAACTAATTTTACGAATAAGCTGAACATAATCCGTAATCATTTGGCGTTCTTGCGGGAAATTTTTACACAACTCTTCAATAAAGTTTTCACGCCCAGCAACAAAATCAAACTCTTTATTTTTCAATACAATTTTGTCATACACAGGGTCCATAGCGGCCCACTTTAAACGCCCCTCGCTGATCACATCAAACATGCGCTTCATAGTAGATGGTTTATGCACCTCACCAATGTAATGCACACCCACATCCCATTCGTATCCTTCACGCTCATAAGCATGGGTGTAACCACCCGCTGTATAATGTTGCTCTAATACGCACACTTTTTTCCCCAAAAGAGACAGCAAAGCAGCATTGGTTAAACCACCTATACCCGACCCGACCACAATTGCGTCATAGTGATCATCAGCACGCCCCGCACGATAGCGCTTGCCCGTACGAACTTTTACCTTATTTACCTTTGCCATGTGTGCAGAGCCTTTCAATAAATGTGTTTTATAAAACTTTCGACTCATCGTTTATTTACAAGATGAATACCCGCCTACATATGCAACAAATTGCATACTAGATACTGAGAATACCAATGCAGGATATATATGCAACTAAATGCATATACTCTATAATGGCCCTCATTACATTTGGCCGGATATGACATGTCACTTAAACACGCTATTTTGACTCTGCTAGAGACAGAAGAAGGATCAGGATACGACCTATTAAAGCGATTTAAGCAGCGGCTTGGCTTTTTTTGGAACGCCAGCCACCAACAAATTTACCTTCAACTTAAAAAAATGACTTCTGAAGGCTTCCTTAAATTTGAACTAGAAACCCAACATGGGCGGCCTGATCGCAAGGTTTATCATGTGACGGCGCTAGGCAAGCAAGCATTAATAAATTGGATGGAAGGATCGGTCAAAGTCGACAAGGTGAATGATGCATTACTCGTAAAGCTGTATGCAGGTCACCTAGTAGAACCAGGAATATTAAGTAAAGAAATCACCAAACATAAAGTGATTCATCAACGCATGCTCAACACTTTTCTAGCCTTAGAAAAACAATACTTATTACTGCAAGATGATGAAAAAACACCGTTCACCTTACCCTACTTAACCTTACGAAAAGGCATTTTAGGTGAGCAAGCTTGGTTAACATGGGCGGATGAAGTAAATGAATACTTAACATCACTTAAGTAAGGACCATTAATACTGACTGCCCCCTATAAAACCCGCGCTATTAAATTAGCGCTTTATCAACCAATACTCTCCTATCACGCCACTAACAGTCTCTAATAAAGACACACTTCTACGAAGGTAAAACTCGTATTTTTATTTAGATATTAAATTAGCGTTTAATTGATATGTTATTCGATTAAAAGTATTAGCAAATACAATCACTAACTTCGTTTAAAATGCCTAAATATCACAAACCTGAAAAAAAGATTTAAATTACAACCACAAACAGATAGCCTTAGCAATATTAAATAGAGCCATATAAAAATAACAAACGTGCTTTCAGCGGATCTGCTCCATGACATTCAAATCGTCATTTCAATTGAATATGACAACGCCTAAATTTATCAACTCGGCCAATAACGAATTGGGCGTGCCTGCTTCCAATATAAAACCATTGGTTAAGCTTCTTGTCTCTGATGGAATTAACCTAACAGACTTGCTGCAAGGCACTGATATTCAACTCTCTGACTTTTTAGACTTAAATAAACACATTTACTTTAATCAACACATAAGATTGATTCATAATGCCCGAGTTTTATCTAACGACCCTACATACGCACTTAAATTAGGTGAGCATTTCTTTATTAATCACGATGGCATATTAGCCTGCAGAATAATGAGCTGTGAAAACACGCAAGAAGCCATGGAGCTTTTATCTAAATACCAGTCGTTGTTAACAAATTTATTATCGTTAGATTTTTCAATCGAAGATCAATATGGTGTTTTATCTGTAACAGAAAAAATCCCACTGGGGAAAAGTGCCTGGCATTTTATCGAATATTCTTTTTCTACAATCTTTTCAATTGGAAAATTTTGCCTAGGTGATAAAGATTTACAGGTGATTTTTGAATTTGAAAGAGAAGACCAAGGGCACAAAGAAGCGTTCGAAACATTCCTAGGAAATACGGTTCGGTTTAACTGCGATAAAAATCGCATATTAATCCCCAAAGAAGCGTTAAAGAAAAGTGTCATATTTTCAAATAAAAAATTCGCCATAAGTAACGAAGCGCTGTGCACACTTAATTTAAAACAGCTCGCCAGCGATACAGAAGTCATACACAAAGTTAAAAGCACTATTCGTAGTATGCCCTTTAATCAAGTCAGCCTAGAGTCACTTGCTGACACCATGCATATAAGTCCCCGAACACTGCGAAGGCATTTACACACCCAAGGCGTTTCATTTAAAACACTGCTCGAAAATGAACGTAAAAATATTGCGGTAAAGCGTATTGAAAAGCAGGATATTTCTCTAGAGCGATTAGCCGAACTTCTTGGCTACAATAGCGCATCTAGCCTAAGCCGAGCATTCAAACGTTGGTATGGGGTATCGCCCAAAAATTACAAAAAAGGCAAAATAGCCCTAAATGACTAGAATTGGCCATTAAAGAAACAACACTTGTCCTAAAGTGTTATGGCAGCAATTCCACAGCCCACTATATTTAATAAGCCTGATACACCGGATGTGTATTACATTGTTGTAAGGCACGCAGGATGCAACTATAAAAATAACGCATTGAAGGCCTATAATGAAAAAAATAACCCGTTCTATTGTATCTGCATGCGCAGTTGCAACCAGCTTGTTTATGGCAAGCTCAGCCATGGCAGATAACTGCTACATCATGGTACATGGCCATGGTGCACAAGGTGATGTAAAAAATGCCTCTAACCAACCTGCTTTAGATTACTGGCGTAATTCCCATTTCGATAATTACGAAAACAGTGACTTTTTAGCCTACCTACTTGATTCAAACGACAACTACGGCGTAGTTGGATACGATTCTACAGATGAAAGTGGCTTCCCTTATTGGCGCGATGAAACCGCGGGTGAAATTGCACGCCAAATGGTTTCTATCAAACAAGGTAACGGTGACGGCTATACCCATGATCAAGCAAACACACAGTGTTCTGCAAACGATGATTTCTGGGTTGTCAGCCACAGTCAGGGTGCACAGCAAATGACATTCATGTCAGGTAACGCAGCTTCTGGTTCTCCTTACTACAACACAGCATTCAACAGTGCAGGTTCGGTTGTATCTGTTCCTTACACAGAAGCATTCAACGGAATTTTGGGCGTGTTTACTCTAGGTGGTGCCATCGGCGGTACTGAAGGTGCTGACCGAGTGTGTAATGGCAACTGGTTAGATTCACTTATTAACGCTGCATTCTTAGGCCAAGACTGCAACAACAGTGTTAAGTGGATGCAAACCAATGATTCGTATTTAGCGCGCAACCTAATAGGGTCTAATCTAGCGGCACCTATGTACGTAATGGGTGGCTATAAAAGCTTTCCTGGTATTCAAGGTGCTTCAGCAGGTTTGTTAAACGGCGAAGACGATGGCTACATCAATCTGGCATCTCAATTAAGCTGTGCAGGCTCACCTAAGCGCTCTCTTTGGGATGATGCTAACCAATACAAAACATTCTTTGGCATTGCTTACGGCAGCCCTAAGTTTAAATGCAATAACAGCAACAAGGGTACGCCTCGTACTTACAGCATGGCCAGTGTCTACACCGACCATGATGCAGAACGTAACGGTGGCATTGCTTCTCCTAGCTACACAAGCATTGAAAATGGCTTAAGCTGTGGCAACGGTAAAAACATGGCTGGACGCGTTGCTTCTTGTACTCAGTAGCTCATAACTCACCATACTGAACAAGCAACCTTGCTTCAGTGAATAATAAACCAACGACTATGGTCGTTGGTTTATTAATAGCACCGTTTTTACAACATTAAAATTAAAAGAATAAAAACAAAAGTAGCCCAATATGAATTACAAGTATTTAATCAGCGCCATTATTGGGGCTGTTGCAATCGGCAGCGTTTTTTCTTTAAACCAAAAAGCACATATTGTGCAATCCAATGATTTCAGTCTTGAAGAGGTCGTACACACAAGCCCACCCAAAGATAAAGCATCCGAAAATTCTCAGTCTATAATGAATGTTAAACACAAAAATGCTGTCGCACTCAGCAAACCTCATGGCGAAAATCATAACGACAATCCCATAGAACGCTTTCGTAGCCAAATTGATAAAAGTGATTTAAAAACAAACTTAGTAAAAGAATACGATAAATTTAAGCGCTACCCACCTGAAAACAACGCATTTGAAACAGAAGCACAAGACCCCGTCACACAACGATATGCAGTAGATGAACGCACCACCCTAAACGAAGATAAAAACATGGGACTGACCATTTGGAGTAATGAGAAATATTACTTACTGAATGATAGCGTTAACATCTACGCCTACATTCAAGACGCTGAAGGGACAAAAATACCCACTTCATTTATCACAACGGCTTACTTTGATGAAAACCAATCTATTGGCGATATCGCCCTAACAGACGATAACAATGACGGCGTATACGAAGGCCAATTAGAACTAACCCAGCAAAACACACTCAGTAAAGGCCCTGGAATCTATAAGGTGCGTATTCAAGATATTAAAAATAAACTCACCGACTCGCTAACCTTCACCTTATCCCAACCTGATATATCGTTAACCGGAAACTACAAAGAAGGCATTGATCAAAATGGTAATCTTGTGATTGATGCTGAAGTAAGTATTGGGTCCAACAACAACTTTTATATTCAGGCGTCTCTTTATAGCTCAACTCAGGTCGCCATTGGCGTGACGCAATTCAGCCAGCAATTAACCAAAGGCAATCACTGGATCCCTCTAAGCTTTTCGGGACTCATGATTCAAGATGCACAAGAAAGCGGCCCATATGTATTAAAAAAAGTCTCGGTTGCTAAAGTGACCATGCCCATGCAGCGAGCCCCTTTGATCGAACCCGACTTTCACACCGATTCATATGCTTTAAGCGAGTTTTCACAATAAAATTACTCCACTCAATTAATTATAATATTTTGCATTACCTATAATGGCCTGCTTGCAGACTATTGTAGGAAATGGATTCATAGTAAAACAGACCATTACTGAATTTTCAGTATCAAGAATACACTTTATTCAAAGCAGTCGATCGATACTGCAACACTTGTAATACAATATACATAACAACAAAACTACCACACAAAATGTATAACCAGTTAATGTCAGAAGAAAATGTATATCTTATTAATGCCAACATCCCAAAATAATTAATGACCGAATATTGCACCCATCGACTCATACCTAGCACCACTGAATAAGTTGAAGTCTCCCATTTTTTGGCCAGTACACTCACTTTTTTAGCAACATATAAGCTGCTTAAACAAAAAACAGTCACCACTACCCCGACCAATAAGAACGACACCCAAACCATCCACTCTGGCCAGCCTGCCACCTGTGCCGATTTAGCCGGGCCTGACCACAACGCATCCCAACTAACCGCTAGCACCAAAGCAAAGCTAATATAAGATCGCTCGCTTTCTTTATTGGACTCTGACAACCCTTTCAGTTCATCCATTAAAAACAACACAATCAGCACAAATGCAATAACACCAACCAAGGGCGTAATGATCGGCAGAGCTTGCAAGCTAAAATAAGTCAACACGTATCCCACCATAGGAAACACGGTATGAGTCGCTGAAACCCCAACCACCCATTTTATTGCGACCGATCTATCTTGCATGGCAGGGGCGCGAATAAACGTGGCAATGGCAACATCGATACCAATGCCCAACCCCATTACCAAGCAAGAAAATAAAAAATGATTTAACAATAAACTGTCCATTAGAGGTTATTGGCCGTAATGGCTTTAGTGACCCCGGTCTCTTCACCAATAGGCACGGTTTTATGAATATTCTCTAAAGGCAATACATGAGGATCGCGGCCATACACATAGCTTTGTTCGTTAACGATCACTTTATATGCTTTATTTAACTGGGTGGCCCGTTCAACAGAGGGTAATAGCAAAAGCGATATATCATGCTTAAGTTCTTCTACTTTCTCGGGTATTAACTTGCCCTGCTTTAAGAATTTTTTAGCCACTTCATCGTTGCCTCCAAATTCATCCGCCGTCAGAGTGTTTTGTAAATAATACGTATATTCGTGATGGCCATCTTCGCGTACTGGATCTTCGATGCCTTCTAAGCCCTTGTCAGACCAATGATAAAATCCGTTACGAAAGCTATCCGCCCCAAATTTTCTCGGAAACGCAAAACTGCTGTCTGTGGTTGCACCCACACCTGTATGGCAACCCATACAGAATAAGGTTTCCTCATGATTTTGAGGTCTTAACTCACCCTGCTTATCTTCAATGAACCCCTGAAATTTCCAACCACGGCCATTAATTAAACCCGCTTCAATTCCAGCTTTTCGGGGTGAATGATACTGACTTAATCGATTAGGAAAATCATGGCGTTCTTTTAATTCAGACGAAACTGATCGACTTAACTGGGCATAGTTATTCCAGCTACTTTTTACCGAATACCGCAATTCTTTTAGCCTATTCGCCATGGATATTTTATTATCTTCTGTATTGATATATCGAACCGAGTGTAAAAACTCAGTTCCTTTTGGGTACAGGCCTGCGGATATTTGATTTCTTGCATAAGAATTTTCAGCCTTTCCCACAAAAGACATAGTCACATCATTCAAAGGCGACCATCCATAAACCACCTCGGTTGCAACATCCAATGTCCCATTTTTATTGATATCAACACCGTAGATGACTTCGTTTACCGCCGCGATACTCATGTTTTTTTCACGAATCAAACTTTCAACAATGGCTAGGTTTAACTTATACACACCGCCATCAAATTCTCCTTTTATATTTTGTCGAAACACCTCAGGCAAACGAATCAGTACATCATCGGTTGAGCCATTAGTAGGCATAAACCCACCTAAAAATGGAAAATATGAAAATGCCACCCAACCAGTAGGATTGCCTTGCGGATCAATATCAAACCCAGCTTGGTTAAAATTAAAATAGGTGTCAGGGATAAAGCCGTTCCACTGACCATCTTGATTGGCATCCCAGTTTTCTGGCACGTCTTGCAGTACTTTGGCTAATTTAATTTCGCCTTTGTCATCAAAGTAATTACTTTTTGAAATGTACACATTGATCGCGTCATCGGTAATATTATTAACCTCGACTGACCTGTCTTTAAATAAGTTGCTGTATCGGTTAATTGAACTGTATTCTGAAAAATCTAATGATTGCTGTAAACCACTGTCATCATGTAAAAAATTAGGTCTAACGCCATCCACATGACAGCCATAACAAGGATTAGAGACATGACCACTATTTTGCTTAACTTTCGCATAACACTGTGCAGGAATATAAGCGCTATCTGTATTTACAACCTCTCTATCTTTTAAAACAAAAGAAGGTGGCGCCTCAGATATTGACGAATGCTCATTCGAGCAGGCAGCTAATGTTGCCAAAAATGAGATTATTATTGCTCTGTGTCTTATTACTTTATTTATCATTACCCATACCTACAAAAAAGGGGAGCTATGCGCTCCCCTGATGAAAACACTAACTAGATAGTAATCTTCTATTTTTGCAGTTGTGTGAAATCGATTGGACCAATTACACCTACTTCAGATTGTTTTTCGTCTGATGTTGCATCATCCACATCATCCATCGGATGCTGAGAAACCGCAGTCATGTAACCAAAACCGTTTACATCACGATGCCAGAATGGAGAAGTGGTTTCAGCATCAAGCGGAGTCGTCATCATACGTGTTAACTCATTGCTCTTAACATTTAAAGCCCAAATCATGTTGTTTTCATGCTTACTGGTATCTTCACCAATCACCAACACATCCGAACCTTGCAGATAAGTCACGTTGTCAGGGTTAGAAATACCATTTACATCACATGCATTGTTTGCAACAGATGAATCTGGAGTACCCGTAATAATGGCGTTCATGTTACCCACAACAAAACGACTATCGATCGCATTACCGTTAGTATCAACACCGCGCACTGGTAACACATCCATTGCGTACACTGCACCACACGAGTTGCTAGGCAAGCGAATATCGTTGTTGCCGCCTAAATCTTGAGAGGCTCCATCTTCCATTCCCTTTTCAACCGCAGACATAGCAACATAAACTTTATTGTTATCTGCATCATAAGTAATACCTTCTTCTTTACGGAACTCAAGCGTGGCCCCCATCATGGTTGCATAACGACGAGTTTCTAAGCGCGAAGCAATTTCGTTATCAACAGCATCGATGCCATTTACGCCATCGATATCTTTCACTTTTAAACATTCGTCATAAGAAGCAGCGTAGGTAAACGAAGTATCAGTACATGCTTGATCAACAGGTGTATCTGTATCAAATACATCACTAAAAGATAGGTTTTCATTAATAACCGACTTAACCGTTGCATTATCAGTATGCCCCAAGCTCACCCAGTCAATTAATGCGCGACCACCATTGGCATCAGACGTTTGAATCCATTTTGCAGCGTATAAAGTACCGGCACTAAGATCCATTTCGGTATCAGCAATAAACATAAAGAAACCAACATTTGTACCATCATCCGACAAATAAGCCGTCTTTTGATCTGGCATAACATAAGCTAACTCGTGAGAGAAACGACCCATAGAATAGTGTTTAACGTATTCGGTAGCACCAGTATCATCTAGAATCGTAACTTCAGGTGTCCAGCCTACAAAATACGGGCTCATGCGTTGAATGCCCGCTTCTTTCGCAGAGTCATGGCTAACAGCACGTTCGGCTTCTGTTGAATGGTAAAGCGCCGCTTCATCATAATATTTACTGCCCGTTACCGCAGCAGAAGCCAAAGCAGTTTCTACGCCGGCTGCATCTGGTTCATATTCTTCTGACCCTAGATGAGACTGCCAAGGAGTGGTTTGGCCTGCACAGTGCACCCAACCACCAAATTCATTTGATTGATCAACAAACTGTAAGCTATCTACTTTAACGCTTAAAACACCTTCAGTAGTCTGTTCTAATTCAGCGCTGTACATAGAGCCAACTTGACATTCAAACTGGGCAACCATAAATAATTTGTCGTGCTTTTGAATAATTGAAACGTGATCTAAACCAGAACCCACGCCATCATTGGTACCGTTACAAAGATAATTTGAAGCATCTTCAAATTGAATCACATTGCCCGAAATATCTTTAGATAAACCAAATACTTCGCCATTATTAGTATCGCCAGTAGCCATTAATCGAGTGAAAGACACTGGCTGAGAAACACCATCAATCATCACATCAGTGGTTGACTGAATTGTACGCTTTGCGTCGTCTGACTCAGGTAAGGCAACTTCAGAAAATTCAACGCGTGGAATATAAGCATCAGATCCATCCAAACCCGCGATACCATCAACGCCATCAACGCCATTAGCACCATCAACGCCATCAACACCTTGGCTGCCATCACGTCCAGCAACACTTTCTGATCCGTCATCACTACCGCAAGCTGCTAGCATCCCCAGTGTTGCAAGCATCATTGCACCTAATAATGGTTTACGTAGAAATAGCATTGTGTTCTCTCTTTATTATGATTAGGAGTTATTTCCTGGTCGCTAACTTAGACGAGAAAAATGACAGTTGCGTAAAACTTATATGAACAAACACTTACACTTTTATGATATCTGTAATATTCAAAATATATTTTCCTTAAAAAAGGTGAGAAGTCTGCACCCTATATATAATGTCACTTAATTATCATGCATCCGTGCTTTTAAGAAATTACCGGTAAAATGCAAAGCCCATACTTTAGTAACTCCCCCCTTGAGCACACCACATATAAACTCACCTTTTTTCATTACTCACCCCACTTTAACAAGCAGCATTAATACTAAAATTCCATTCAGTTGGCCCCTCTAGCACTTGAAAAAACCATCAAATTCTATATATTAGCTAAAACTTATATTAGAAACGGCTAATCTAGCCCACTAAGCACCTTAACTCCGGCAATGCTCTACACTAACAAGTAATGTAGAACGGGGTTAAAGCCGCCTAAAGGCAAGGAATAAACATGAACAAAAAAATGAAATTTGGCGTGCTAAATCTATCAAGCATCATTGCCACAGGCCTACTTAGTTTAACCAGCCTATCGGCAGCCGCCGACAACCTGTATACAGTTACCTCGCAAACAGTACCTAATTGGTATGCCCTTGAAGCCAAAATGGAAGCGGTAAACGAAAGTACCCTAAGTGCAGAAACCAGTGGCCGCATTCAATCCATCAACGTTGATGTAAACGACTACGTTGAACAAGGCGATATAATCATCCAATTGCGCGATAAACAGCAGCGCGCAGCCGTTGAACAAGCTCAAGCGGGCTTAACGCAAGCACAAGCCAGTAACAAAGATGCCCAATCGAAGCTGGATCAAAGCACGCCTTTATATAAACAGGGCTCTATTTCGAAAGGCATGTTCGATACCATTAAAGCCAACAGCCAATCAGCCGCTGCTAATGTAATTGCCTCTAAGGCACTATTAAAGCAAGCCAAAGAACAGCTTTCTTACACCCAAATAACCGCCCCTTATTCAGGTATCGTAAAATCTCGCTTAGTTGAAGTAGGTGAAACGGTTAATCCTGGCTCACCATTAATCGTAGGCCTATCGCTAGCCAACCTGCGAGCCATTGCTGATATTCCACAACGTTTCACACCGAACATCGGTAACAAAACCGATTTTCAAGTAGTAAACCAAGACCAAGTATTCAAAGCCGAAAAAGTCATTGTGTTTCCATACGCCGATGCAAACAGCCATAGCTTTAAAGTTCGTGTTGATATAAACGCAGAAGGAAGCAAACTATTTCCAGGCATGTGGGTAAAGCTGAACATCCCAATGGGTGAAAAAGAAGCTCTAATGGTGCCTAAAACAGCCGTGATGCAAAAAAGTGAATTAAGCAGCGTATACGTAAAAGTGGATAACGGTTTTAAATTACGCCAAGTACGTTTAGGTGAAACCCGCGAAAACCAAATCAATATTTTATCGGGTTTACGCAGCGGCGAAGTGATTGCCGCTGATGGCTACGCTCAAATGGAAAAGCAGGAGATTAAATAATGTCTTCTCAAGACCCGACAAATTCAAATGCGAAAACTAACGCTGACACCCAAAAACTGGGCTTCAGTGGCAGCATTGCCAAAACATTTCAAAACAATGCCATTACACCGCTTCTGGCTATCTTAGGATTGCTGCTTGGTTTTTTTGCCATTCTAGTCACCCCAAAAGAAGAAGAGCCACAAATTGATGTGACCTTTGCCAACGTGTTCATCGCCTTTCCTGGCGCATCAGCCCGCGAAGTAGAAAACCTAATCAGCACACCAGCCGAACAAGTATTAAGCGAGATCGCAGGTGTTGACGATATCTACAGCGTGAGCAAACCGGGCATGTCGGTGTTAACCGTGGCGTTTGAAGTAGGTCTGCCCCGCGAAGAAGTGATACTAAATTTATACAACCAAATTTATAGCCACGGCGATTGGTTGCCACAACACCTAGGTGCCAGCCAACCATTAATCAAACCACAGGGCATTGATGATGTGCCGATCATGTCGCTTACCTTGTGGTCTGACGATACCAACGTGACGCAAATGCAGCTGACACAAGTAGCGCACTTATTAGAAGTAGAACTGAAACGCATAGACGGCACCCGTGACATTTACACACAAGGCGAGCACCGCAATGTGGTTAACGTTACGCTAGACCCTATTCGCTTAAACGCTTACGGCATTGCCATTGATGACATTCGCAATACCTTATTAAGCAACAACATGGCATCCCCTTCCCGCGACGTTGTGAACAACAACCTAGCCATACAAGTTCAAGCGGGTGACTTTTTAACCTCTGCAAAAGACGTATCACAATTAATTGTAGGTTTAAGTACCCAATCTAATAATGGATTAAGCAGCCCTGTTTACCTAGCCGATGTAGCCGACGTGGAATACATGGCAGACACTCCAGATACACAAGTGTTTCATTATGAAAAAGGCATGGACCAATCTAAGCCAGCTGTGACCATCGCCATTGCCAAACAGCCGGGTAAAAATGCGTTTGATATCACCAGCGGCATAGAGAAACGTTTAGACCAACTTAAAAACGTATCCATCCCAGATAACATTCATGTAGACGTGACCCGTAACTACGGCGACACCGCAAAAGATAAAAGCGACAAGCTAATTGCCAAACTATTATTTGCCACCGCTGCCGTGGTGCTATTAGTACTGGCCACCATGAGCTGGCGCGAAGCCATCATTGTAGGTGGTGCTATCTTCATCACACTGGCCATTACATTATTTGCCAGCTGGGCATGGGGCTTTACGTTAAACCGTATTTCGTTATTCGCGTTAATCTTCTCAATTGGTATTTTGGTAGATGACGCCATAGTGGTGGTTGAAAATATTCACCGACACCTGCACAACAACGACGAAGAAAGTAAAAACGATGCTTCAAAGAAAAAAGACATTCTTGAAATCATCCCTAAAGCCGTAGACGAAGTGGGTGGCCCTACCATACTGGCAACCTTCACCGTTATTGCTGCTCTTATGCCAATGGCCTTTGTAACCGGCCTAATGGGGCCTTACATGAGCCCTATTCCAATTAACGCCAGTACCGGTATGTTAATTTCATTGGCCATAGCGTTTGTTGTGACCCCTTGGTTGTCGTACAAATTATTAAGCCGCAAAGCCCACACAACGGCCGACACACATCAAAAAGATGAACAAGCCGACAAACAAAACAACAAGGTATACAACCTATTTAATAAATTGGTGCGCCCATTAATTCAAGGCGACAACGCCAAGAAAAACCGCCTTAAAATGCTGGGCTTTGTTATTGGTGTGATGCTGCTTTCGGTATCCCTGCCGGTTATGAAGCTAGTTGTATTAAAAATGCTGCCGTTTGATAACAAGTCAGAGTTCCAAATCATTGTCGACATGCCAGAAGGCACGCCAATGGAAGAAACCCTAGCGGTATTAGAATCCCTTGGTGAACACCTTAAAACCCAAGACACCGTAAAAGACTTTCAAATGTACGCAGGCATAAACGCCCCGATCAACTTTAATGGCCTAGTGCGTCAGTATTACATGCGTCAACAACCTAACATGGGTGACATTCAAGTTAATCTAGTAGACAAGTCACAACGCAGCCAACAAAGCCATGACATTGCCGCAGGTATGCGCGAAGAACTGCAACGCATTGGCAATCAGTTTAATGCCAACGTAAAAGTGATTGAAGTGCCACCGGGGCCGCCTGTAATGTCACCGATTGTGGCCGAGGTATACGGTTCTAATTATGAAAAACAAATCGAAACAGCCAAGTCGCTGCGCGCTTTTTACAGTGCCACTAAAAACATCGTAGACATTGATGACTCAATCGAAACCGATCAAGAAAAGTGGACCGCTAAAATAGATCGCCAAAAAGCCGCCATCAATCAAGTGCCTTACAGCAGCATTGTATCGGCCATTGATACCGCCATTGCAGGCAGCGATGTAAGTTTTATTCATAATCCATCACAAAAGTACGCCACCCCTATTCGTTTAGAGTTTAGCGAAGCAAACAAAGCCGACTGGCAAGCTGTGATGCAATTACCCGTGCGCAATATGCAAGGGCAGTTGATTCCGTTATCTGAATTTATCACCGTTGAAAAAACCATCATTGATAAAGCCATTTACCATAAAAACTTATTACCCGTTGTATTTGTAAATGCAGACATGACAGGTGAACTAGACAGCCCATTGTATGGCCTATTTGATATGTCATTTGAAATGGACGACAACCAAGCATCAGGCGAAGGGTTTGCACCCGAACAGTACTTTATTAGTCAGCCAGAAGTGACCAACAAACCCAGCATAAAATGGGATGGCGAATGGCAAATTACCTACGAAACATTCCGCGACATGGGCATTGCTTACGGCGTGGGCATGATTCTAATTTACTTGTTAGTAGTGGCCCAATTTAAAAGCTACCTAGTACCTTTGATCATCATGGCCCCTATTCCACTAACCATCATTGGCGTGATGCCTGGCCACGCATTATTTGGTGCCCAGTTCACTGCCACCAGTATGATCGGCATGATCGCCCTAGCAGGCATCATAGTGCGAAACTCCATACTGCTGGTAGACTTTATCAATCAAGAAATAGCCAAAGGCACAGACCTGGTAGAAGCCG
>JAWUVN010000032.1:0-27599 GCA_034112345.1 Bermanella sp.
GATGCCGCGTTGACACCACTCCCTGCTGTAATCCAAAAACACCCAACCCTTCAATGGCTTTGCTTGCTTGCTGCAAGGTGAGTCCGTAACCCTGTGAGCGAGCATCAAAGCTGTTGTCTCGCTCATAAAGCGTAAATGGTATTTGGCGATGCAAGCACGCAACAGCAAGGGCCACTCCCCCTATTCCCCCACCGATAATCGCAATATGTGGGTAGTCTGACTGATCAGCCGCTTGCGTATTCAAATCATTAACAACTGCATTATCAACATTAAGTAAGCCAGACCCTTTGCAATACACACAAGTATCAAGGTGACCTTTCGGGGCAATAGGCGCAGGGCCTGTGCCATTGGTTTGTTCGAAGCATTCTAATTCTCGTTGATACCGCAGCTTTAATTTTTTACGAATGCCTTTATTAATTTTTCCACGACCCTGACACTTGGGGCAGATGCTCCAGTTGATTGCTTGCTTTGTCATGATTTCTGCCTCCTATTTTTTAGGCAATAGTTTGTATAGATAAAGAGACTCGAAACCCGCGAAGAGTATATACATGACACCTATTTTTACTGTCCGCTAGATGCCGTTATTATTTACCCGCTTGATGCGCCTTGTTTCGTGAAAATAACCACGAACACAATGTTAATAATATATAAATACCAATAATAAATATTAACTGCTGAGGTTGATTGATGAGTTCGTAATAAAGAATAAGCACTGCTCCAATGAAAAGAGCAAAAATAGAAAACAGTGTGATAAACAGAGATGAATGAGTTTTATCTCGAATCTTAAAATTGGCGTACGCCATTAACAACGATACTAATAAAAATGTAACACTGCCAAATTCCAGTATCACTTCTAAACTACCGGCAAGCACAAGAAGAAACGCCAAAGAAGCCATAATTACTATGGCGATAACAGGTATATTATTGTTTCGCTTAGCCATAATGGCAGGGAAATAACCATCACCCGCTATAACGGCCATCTGCCTCGACGCGCCAAACAAAGTTCCACTAATGGCACTGCTGGTGGCCAATAGCGCCCCTAATATCACAAGGTCAGTTCCCCAGTGGCCAAGTACATTGCCAGTACCTGAAGCAAGTGCATATTCTTTGTTTTTAATGATTTCATCAAAGGGAATGGCCAAGATTGCGCCTAATGAAATAAGAAAATAAATTAACACGGCAAGAAATAATGAGGAATAAATCGCTTTTGGTATATTTTTTTCAGGTGACTCCATTTCATTAACGGCATTTATAACAAGTTGAAAACCTTCGTATGCAACAAATGTAAGTGAGGCAACGATAAAAATTGACAATATATTCACATCAGTATGATTCTGAATCAGATCAGGAATCGTTGTTTGACTATTATTGATAAGAACAAATGAGATGATAGCCAAAATAACCAGTTTGGTATAAACCATAATGTCTTCTAGTTTTCCCATCCCTTTAACACTCCAGATATTAATAAGTGTAAAGGTAAGAATAATCGCACCAGCTACCATTTTTCTTGCCAACTCACTATCAGCAAAAGAGAACCCGCTTATGGCATAAGACGCAAACGTATACGCATATAAAGCTATTGTGCTGATATACCCAAAAATAACCCACCAACCAATCAGTGATGCCGCAAAAGAAGAGTTTGGAAAAGTTCTTTTATAAAAAGAATACGTGGCGCCTTCATCTTTGTAATAGACACCTAACTTCACATACGAATAAGCAGCAAGAGAAGCGATTATTCCACCAATAATTATCACCAATGGTGTATATACACCAACTAGCGCGACAGAGATCCCAAGAACGGTAAAAATTCCGCCCCCAACCATCCCACCAAGTGCAATGGCAATTAACTCAGGAACACCTAGAGATTTACTGCTTTTTCTTTGGCGTGATGCTTTATGTTTTTTCGTAAATAACATGTATTTTTCCTGACGACTAACGCAGCGAAAATAGATTAAGTATGCTCTGCGTAAGTCCCAATTAATTGTATTTCTATACTGGATGCTTTCTAATCATACTGTAAGCATTAAACCTAACATTCCCAGCATAAACCCTAAAACGGCCCCTATAGGGGGAGCCCAATGCTTTTCTAACTTCACTTGTGGTGCTAGATCTTGGAATATTGAATAAAGAATGCCACCCGATGCAAAAAGCATGATACACGCAACTATCTCTTTTTCCTCTGCAAGCCAAAGATAACCTGTTACTCCCGAAATTGGCCCAAGTAATGCCATTAACGAAAATGTAATGATTATTTTGTGGGGTTTATACGTCGAAGTCGCACTTAACTCCCTAAATGCGCTAAACCCTTCGGGTATATTCTGCAAGGCAATTAAACCCGCAAGCAACATTGCGTTACTATTCCCCATTGCGAATGCGGCCCCCAGTGCGATTGATTCAGGAATGAAATCAGAAAGCATTGCAGCTAATTGGCTCGCAGGTGTGTTTATTCTTTTAAGATAAATATCAAGAAGCATGAAACTAAAGCCCCCTAATACAAACCAAATACAGGCTGAGAAAGGATTAAGGACCTCTATGCTATCTGGCACAAGTACTAAAGCAACGGCAGACAATAGCGCGCCACCACCAAAAGCCATTACACCATGTCTGAATTCTTCTTCAATCCATTCTTCACCAATCTTTTCAACGTAAGCAATCACAGCACCAAAAGCCATGGCTAGCCCAGCAAACAAAGTTGATGCTATAACAATTAGTAATGTGTGCACAGATTAATCCGTATTGAGGTATAGCGCCTACATCAGCCGACTACAAAAGTAGAGAGCCGAAGAAACTCTGCTTTTATTAGCCGATACATATATTTATTATGCAGCAAGTAATTTTTAATTTGGCTAATCTATTTATCACTTATTTAAGGCAGTCTACAGGGCACTGTTGTTTACTTTCAGTATTGTCACAAATTCCATCACCGCAATATTTACGTGGTTCCTGATTATTTGGCGATACGTGTGATCCACTACGCTTGTCAGCTGGAGACTTTTGTTCTCGATCATTTTTCTGTGTGTTTAGCTGATAAGTTTCGACTGTCTTTTTACCATCCCCATCGACATATTCAAACTGGTACTGCCCTTTTTCCTCCCACTCATAGCTCACTTGGAATTGCTTACTGCCAATCGTATACTCCAATGAATAACTATTATCTGCAATCTTCTTTAAGCCCGTTATTTTGGCACCGTTTAAGGGGCCATAATCCTTGGTTCGAACAGGGTAAGATCTTGCTTGTGGTTCAATCTGATCTTCGGGCGCATTCGCCGGAGAATCTGTTTTCACCACGCCTCTCAAACCTGCTATTAAATACGGTGGATAATCCGTCGCATGGTATTGATAAGTGCCTTCCTTGTTGAATCGGCCTAGATATTTATCAAGGGCTTCCTTGGTTTGTCCATATAAGGGAAAACCATCTAATGCATAACCAATGGGGTTACCTTTACCGACCACTTCTTCCAAATGTTCTGGAGCCACATGATAGTGGTAATCATCCGCACGTCCACTATGACCGCCCCAGCGATCTAATTCACCTATATCAACGGCATATTCACCGCGATTATTCAGCGCGTTAAAAATAGGCACACCATTAACTGCAATGGCAATTGCGCCTCTATGAAAATGGTTTTTCGTTAATATTGGTTCATCAGCTAAAACCGGTTTAAGAGGTATTTTCCAGCTATTGTTACCAGTATAGCCTTGCGGAAGTGGAACTTGTTGCTGCCAACTTGTAATACCTTCCATCATATTGTGTTCAGGTAAGCCGTTAGACTCAACCAGTAAGTAGTCTGAATCTTCACTGGTCTTCACTTCTTCAAAATGATGAAAATGTTCATGCATATGACTGTGAGCCTTGGTCACTTCTCGCTTACCATCAACAACAAGCCTACAAAGCAAAGTATTGTCTTTTTCTAAATCATCAGTCCAAATAAGCTTTGCGCTTGAATCCCACTTAATTCTATCGTAACCATCTTTTGGCCTTACTTGGGCAGCCGAATACTCCGTCGCATTTACCCATGAACTGTCATCAAAATCTGGCGTATTCCATAAGGCCGGTTCAGCTTCAGATATAAACTGACACTCCCCTTGGCCTGCTACCGGCTTTGATAAACTTGAGCACGTGCTATTCAATGGTGCCTTATGGATAACTCTACATTGCATGGCAGCATCAGAAACAGCAACCATATGTCCCGTTTTCAAATTTTTGATTTGGGTAATGAACCCACCGTCTCCCATTTGCTGACGATTTGAACCAATATATTCAAGCCCTGTATCGTTCTGCTTAAAATCTTTAATCACGAATGCTAGAACAAAAGAATTGGGTGCAGAGAAATGATGCGTTTCAGCATTGAAAGACCGCTCCGTTTTAATAGAGACTGAATCCTCAAATAGTGGCTTACCATCAAGATAAGCCGTAAACCAATTATCAGCCCACACATCTATGCTGTACTTATTTAATTCGGCTGAAACTACCGTAGAGTTAAAGAGAAAAAAAGAAAGAAAAAACAATTTAAGGGAATGTAGAATAAAGAGGTTCATATTAATTCCTTCAAGATTAAGGCGTGACCTTAGGCTACAAGATACCGTATCCACAAAGTAAGCATGAAAAGACTATACACTTGAATATTGGATGGTTCACCCCTTGGGATTGTAAAGATTTTTAAAGTCGTGTTTTAAGTACTCTACAGAGAGGGTAAATATTTTGCCATCGCCCGCTTAAACTAAATCCTTACGCATTCTGATTAATGCTTCGGTATTCAATCTGGTGTATTTAATAGACTTTAATGGGATCAAATAGGATGAGTGTTTATTGGCGAATGACTTTTGCACCCACTAATGCAACAGTAAATCAACACTTACTGCGCATTAAACACTGCAGTTAGAGCCCAGTACCTAAGATTAAGTATGGATGCAGGGGCTAATTAAATTCTGCTTCATTTAAAGTTATATTATAAAACAGGCAATAAGTGGCTTATCACTTACAACCTGTTTTATTATACGATGTGATTATTAACAGCTTTTAGGTGAACTGAATGTATGGCCCTGTTTTTAAACTTTAAACTGGCTAATCATAACACCCATGTGCTGCGCCCTTGAATTAAGGGTATCAATTTCTTCTAATTGGCTTTTCGAGCTGTCATGAATCTTATTCGACATAATCGAAATATTTTGAGCAGATTCATTAATATGATCCACCACAGATGCTTGCTCTTCTGTCGCGGCTGCCACTTGATGATTACCATCACTGATTGTATCAAAGCGACTGCGTATGGTACTTAATGAAGTAGAGGCTGCTTGAGAAATATCAGACAACTCTAAACTTTTCTTACTGCCATCTTGTATGGATCTCAAACTGCTTGTAGCGGCTACTTGTAACTGTTCAATTTGACTACGAATTTCTTGAGTAGAATCTTGGGTACGGCTAGCCAGTGTGCGTACTTCATCCGCAACAACGGCAAAACCTCTGCCCTGCTCTCCTGCCCGAGCAGCCTCGATGGCCGCGTTAAGTGCCAATAAATTTGTTTGCTCAGATATACTACTAATCACATCCACAACAGAATTAATGGATTCAGTTTGACTGGCAAGATCAGAAATAGAGGCCTCACTTTGCTTCATAGTGCCAGCCAATTCTGTCATGGTGTTAGCAAGATTAAGCATCACATCATTAGTTTCATGAGTGTCTTTAACGGCATCTGATGTATCTGCAGCCGTTTGATGAGCAATAGATGAAACTTCGTTTATAGTTTGTCCCATCTCGGTAATAGCAGAGGCTACCATATCTGTCTGTCCTCGCTGATTCTCAGCATACTCAACAGATTCTAGAGAGGTACGTTTCAAATTATTTACACCTGTATTGATTGCACCTTGAGCTTCTTTAATTTCTTTCACCAGATCAGAAAACTTACCAAGGATGGCATTAAACCCACCAGCTAAATAACCAAGTTCAGTCTTAGCGCTGTCATCAAGGCGCATCGTTAAATCACCACCAGAAGCTGACATATTGTGAAGTTTATCCCCAATCTGAGTGATTGACCCACTTACTCTTTTTGCGATATAGACAGAGAGTAATACGAATACAATACCAAGTATCACAGCAGAGATGACAGATAATTGAACGACTGCATTTACCTTGCTTACAAACTCTGCTTTAGGTTGCACGGTCACAAGTTTCCAACCTAATTCTTCAAGTTCGGTTACGGCAACATAAGCATCTTCATTATTAACAACACCATCTATTAATGTAAACGTACCTTTACTATCATTAATAGAGGACGCTATATCAGAAAACACAGGAACATCCGATAGAGGCTGGCTAAGTAGACTGCTATCTTTATGAGCAGTTATGGAACCTGACCCATCTAACAAAAACATGTAGCCTTCTTCACCAACCCTAGTTTCTTTTATAAGATGAATGATATCTGTGACATCTAATCCTAACCCTGCTACACCTAAAATTTGTCCGCTAGGGCTTTTTACCAGAGCATTTACATAAACCGTTAAGGCGCCAGTCTCTTCACCAGAGTCTAGATTCAGTGCTAGATCTTTTTTACTATCTATCGTGTTAAAAAACCATCCATCCCTAGTCGTACTTCTCGATACTTGCTTAAAAAGCCCTCCTTGGGTGTAGTAATTATTACTCAAACTTGAGACTAAGAAAAAAGCAGAGGCGCCTTGTTCTTTGATAAAACGTTGACCATAGTTTTTTAAAGTCTCCGTTCCTGCTTCATCCTCTCCATTTAACATCCATTGTTGAACGTAATGATTTTGAGCTATGCCTTTAGACAGGGCAATCGGTGTTGCTAAACTGGCATGAATTTGTGCTTTTGCTCGTTCAGTCACATTAGGCAGGTGCTCATTCTCCGTCACCTCATAGAACATATTCGAAAACTGATTAATATTAATGAATGAGCTAATGATAATGGTCAGTAATAGGGCTAAAGCCATTCCACCAGCCAAGAGGGTTTTTAACTTTAAACTATCAAGTGATATCATTATTAGGGACTACCTTAATTATTTCTAATACTTTTATATAGTTAAGTATCTATACAGTTATTATCAAGATAATCTGACAGGGGAAGATACTCTGCGGAACATAGGAATAATAGAATTTAACCCTTTCATTTTACAATGGGTATTGTCTAAGCCTTAGTGGCTATTGGGCTGTAGAGTCATTTTTTTCGGCCCTACTGATGCAAACAGCTTATTTATACTGAAAATAATATTTTTCATAAAGTGAGAATATATATTTTCTTCTAGCATTCACGCTAAATGAACGAATAAACAACCCTTTTTTGTGCACAACCAGTGCAGGGGAGAAATGGCATAGCACTATATTGAAGCAGCCTATTTACTTTCCATCTCTCCCATATTCTTTAACCGTATAGATCACTTAGCCAATTAAAATAAAGGAGCATAACTAAATCGATTAATTAAGCGCTGCCTCTAAAAAATTATGATTTAACAGATTAATCAATAAAATATTCAACGACCTCCGTATATACAAAATAGGATAACAAACACTAAAAACTAGAAGACACCTTGTCAGTATACTGGCTTTCCTCCCATGAAATATAATTAGCCTATGCGTAGCTATTCATTCACTCTAACTTCATTCAAAAATAGCAGGAAAATTAATATTAATTCCTTTTTATATTCAATTTACTCACTAACTTAAATTTTTTATTTTGGACGGGAGCAGTATTGTAAATATTCATACAACTCTATCTTTTAGGAATATTTAAAATCAGCAAAAGTAGGCAACATAACTTTAAGGGCTTCAGAGCATAAAAATATTATTGCAGATCTTACCAGTTATAGAATTTAACCTACAAAAAAACGCCATGTGACGACACGTTATATTGTGTCGTCACATGACGCGTCTCCCGTCACTTAACTAATTTCTAAACAATATTATAAAAACCTACCCACCTTTTTTTACCATCACTTTATGTAGCCCGTACACAACGAACCCCATTAGCATGCCTGGCACACCTTCATATAATAAATTATGTAAATCGGCAAAGCGCCAAAGCAGTGCGGCAACTAATCCAGATACCACCATGAATATAGCTGCACGCTCTGTGGGTTTACCGCCAAAACACATTACTAACAACAAGGGCCCAAAGGCACTGCCAAGGCCCGACCATGCCAGTATCACTAAATCTAATACGCTGGCGCTGTTTGCCAGTGCCCATAACAACGCAACGCCTGTTACGATGACAGTGATGATTTTTAATATTAATGTGTTTTGAATACTGCGGGGTAAAATGTCATGACTGATGGCAGCAGAGCAACCCAGTACAAGTGAATCGGCCGTGGATAAAGTGGCTGCAAATAAGCCAGCTAACAATAAACCCACAAAAGGTGGCGACAGTAATTGTTGTGCCAAAGTTGGTAGTGCCAGTTCGCTATCAAAACTGCCCGAATCTGATAAATACAATCTGGAGATCATGCCAACGCCCGTGGCGGCTGTCCAAAATACAATAAACCAAAGGTAATACCAAAAGCGCGCCTGCGCCATATTAGAAAAGCGGTTATTGGATGAGCTGCCTGAGTCGGTATTAAGTGTCATAAAGCGAACCATCACATGAGGCTGCCCGATCACTGAAAAACCCGCAAACACCCAACCTAATACAAATAAAATGGCTCCTGCTGCTCCGGGTAACAGTAGTTCATTTGGAAACCAATCAAGAAAACCATCAATTTGATTCATTTGCACAACCGAGGCTTCAAAGCCCCCTAGCCCATCTAACGCCACCCATAGTAATACTGCCATGCCTGAGATCATGACAATGGATTGCGCTGCATCAGTCCAAATTGAAGCTCGAATGCCTCCCGCAAAACAATAAAGCGCGACGAGTGCTGCACCCATGCTTGCGCCTGCCCAGACAGGTGCATCAAACAGTACTTGAAAGGCTTTAGCCCCAGCCACTAATTGTGCGGCGGCGTAAGCCAGTAAAAATATCAGTGATATAACGCCTATCACTCGCTGTAAGTTGGGTTGCCCATTAATAGATGATTGACCCGATTCATTTTTGCGACCATACCAATTACTAAGCACACCTGCGTAACTGACTTCACCACTGCTTACAGTGGCGGATTTTAATCGATGATGCACGAACGAAGAGGCAATAAAGTCACCTACAATCCAGCCCACCATTAGCCAGATGGATTGTAAGCCCACGGCGTACACATAGCCGATTAAGCCCACAAACATATAACCACTGTTATTGGTGGCCACAGCTGATAAACCCACCAAGAAAGGCTTAACCTGACCGCTTGCTAGGTAATAATCTTGTTTGCTTTTTTGGCTAAAGAAAAACGAGCTTAGGCCAACGACCACAAACAGAGAAAGAAATATTATAAAACTGGTGATCATGATCGGGGGATTCTCTTTATTGTTGTTTGCCATGCATCATAAGAGTGCTTATTACGCACTCTTGGTGGTACAGCTATGAAATATTTGCACCAACGGTAATCGGTAATGGCGACTGTATCAAGGGCATAGGACTATCTAGTGTATTTAATTATTGATATGCACGTAGGTGCTGCTGTGTATTGACCATAACTATGGTTTTTCGCTTTAGTAAAAGCAAGAAAACCGCATTACGTTTTAAAGGTAAAGCGGATTTACGTGATTGAGCCACTAAAACAATTTCGGTGAATGCTTATTATGTTTTTTACCTGTGTAATAAACATAATTTCAGCTTAAGTTGTCACATTAACACTGGCTTTTCGCCTAGATCATTCTTGCCCTCTGTATTCAATTTTTCAACTTTCTTTTCTGATTGATGCTTTTTGGCAATCTTTTGCTTTTTAGTTTGCCTGGCTTTTCTGCGCTTAAACCACAGATACAAACCTGTAATCGTTAAAATAACAGGAGTGATTCCCACCACAAACCAAATGATTCGACTAACTAACCCACCAAACGTACCAAAGTGAAGCTGCCTAAAGCTATCAATAATATGATGTAAAGCTCCTGCTGATCGAATATCAGACTTTGATTGGTAGTCTCCTGTTTCGTGATCATAGGTAATATTACTGGCATATTGGCTAGCCAAAAAAGAACTGTCTGGCACATCACCATAAAAGATAATTTGATCGTCGGGTTCATTTGGAAACCGAATGTAGGTCACTTCAAATCCTTCTATTCGTGATTGCGTGTCTTGCATTAAATCATCAAATGACAATGCCGGGCTATACATACGATCAGTGATAACAAACGGCGCCTCATCTACATGATCAAGTTCGTGAACGAGATGCGCAATATTCCAATAACCACCAGTAAAACCTAATACTAATAATATTGGGCTGCCCCACGCACCCACTAACTTGTGTAAGTCACTGTAATATAAAATACGACGAGATTTTGTCCGTAATTTAAATAGATTATTCCAAAAAGCACGATGTAATATTAGGCCGCTGATTCCTAAAAACATCAAAATTAACGAGTACGCTGCTACAATAGCCAGCCCGGTATGATCGAGCAATAATGCTGCATGCAACTCCACTATCCAATCTGTAAAATATTCTGTAGCCAGTGCTGGGATAGATAGAAATTCACCTGTGTATCCATTTAAATAAATGTGATACCAGTCACTTTGACCTTTTGGTATTAAGTACACCACATCACTGCGTTCTGGATTTTGAAACAAAACCCAGCCTACAATTTCATGATCCAGATGTTTTTCATTCACGGTATTAATCAAAGTATCTATTGGCTGTCTTTCGGTTACGCTATCAACAGAAACTATCTCTCCTCGAATCAAGGTATCCAATTCGTATTTAAATACTAAAATGCTTCCTGTTATAGAAGCAATAAAAATCGGTAAGCAAGCCAGTAATCCTGCATAACCATGCCACTTAAATAATTTCTTTCTCATTACTATGTTCTCTCACATACATAAAATCCAAGCCCGAAGGCTTGGCTTATTTAAGTTATAGGTCCCAAGAAAGTGATGCGACAACACTGCGTGGTGCGCCGTAATACCCTTGCGCCCATTTCAGACTATTAATGTATTTTTCATCGGTAAGGTTATTCACAACTAACTGTGTGCTTAAAGATGAAGAAATGTCATAGCTAACCATGGCGCCCAACAGGGTGTAAGCGTCTTGCTTCACACTGCCAGTAATAGCACTTTGCCAATCGGCGATAGCACCCACTTTGACAGAAGGTGTTAGCTCATAACTTAATGCTAGGTTGGCAGTTTTTTCTGGGGTGTATAAATTAGTATTCTGACCATCTGCATCTTGAATACTTAATACTGTACCGCCAGTAGAAATACTGGTGCGTTCACCAATTTTACCGGCAAGGTCATATTCAATTCCTTGACTGGTTATGCCATCTTCACCTGTGTAGACATCGACAGCATTGATAGTATCGGCAAACGTAGCGACATTGTTTTGCTCAGTAGAGAAGACCGCTACCGTCGCATTAACGCCATCTAATTCAGCCTTTAAACCCAGTTCGAAGTTACGGCCTGTTTTAGGCTCTAAACGTTCAAGGCTTGAGTTAAGTTCAGACTGAGGTAAAAACGTTTCTGTGTAGCTTGCATAAGTAGATAGATGATCATTTAAGTCATGAATAAAACCTAGGTATGGCAATACAACCGTGTCATCACTTCCACGGTCAGAACCATAGGCTTCACCTTCACTGATCCAGCTACTTGCGCGTACACCCGCTATTATTAAGCTGTTATCCAATACTTGAAATTTACCTGTTGCGTATACCGCTTGCTCAGTTTCTTCCCAAGATCCACCGCCACCAGGGATGTTAAATACTGGTGTAGGGTAATTTCCATCAAAGGTCGTTAAATCGATTTGCGTTAATGCCGTTAGATCTGAAAATCCAGCCACGGTTGTTGCGTCATAGAGTGAGTTTTGAAATACTTTTACTTTGCTGTAGCTAGAACCCACCACCAATTCATGTACCTGACCAAATGCTTCGAACGGACCAGATGTATATACTTCGGCCATTGTTTGCCATTCATTCAAATCGTATTCACTTGAATAAGCCGCAATCACGCCAGATTGATCCACAGGGCTTGGATTACCCGCCACATAAAATAAGTAAGAGTCAGTCTCTAATTCAACATAGTTAAGAGAACCTTGTATGTTCCAACCATTGTTTAACGAATGCTTTATTTCTGCAAAGCTGCGTTTTTCGGTAGTATCAAAATAGCTCCAGTCAGCCGCTGAACTGGTTGATCGATCATAATTAGTGCTAGTGCCATCGCTGTATGTTAACGGCAATGCGCCCCATAATGCGCCATCTGTTTTATTGCTTTGTGTGCTGTGGCCCAGTGTTAATAATGTACGTTCTGTCAGGTCTATTTCTAACACACCATAACCCAAGGCTTTATCTTGTTCGTAGCGATCAAGGTAAGATTCTTTATCTTCTTTTACCAGCACTGCTCTACCGCGAACATTGTCGCTGATGGCACCAGAAACATCCCCCACCAAGCGCGCTTTGTTCCATGAACCCACACTGGCTGTTACGTTAGCTTCTAGTTCTTCGGTAGGACGCGTGCGTACAAAGTTGATAGTAGCCGATGGATTACCCGCTCCAGCAGTTAATCCATTGGCACCACGCAGTACTTCTATGCGCTCAAACATGGCGGTATCAATGTCGCCATAAATATTATTATTACTTAATGGCATGCCCATGCCGTCTAATTGAAATTGCGTGATATCAAAACCACGAGACGAATAATAAATTCGATCCGTTTCTGGTTTATCTACTTGAATACCCGGTGTTAACGCTAACGCTTGATTAATGTCATCAAGCTGAAAGGTTTTTAATAGTTCACTATTGATAATCGATACACTTTGAGGTGTATGACGCAAAGAAAGGTCTAACTTGGTGGCCGTTGAGTTTTCACGAACAGAAAAGCCCTGCTGTTCTGAACCTGTTATAACCTGTTTGGATAGAGCCAAGCTGGCTGCATTTGACGGCGAGGCTGCAACTATTGGTTCTTTGTCATTTTCTAACGCTTGATTTGATTCTGCTAATAACTGTGATGAATGCGCGGCTACAACAAGTGCCAGCACCTTAAATTTAATCTGCATACTTACCCCATAGGATATGCGTTAACTAAAATTCATCAGGCAATCACGTGTTATCTTTCTTGTTATATTTATTATGCATGCAATATATAGTAATGATTCTCATTTGCAAGTGGGGGTTTAGCTAAATCTGCAGTCCACTTAGGATTGCCTGCCGCTTTTTGTTACAATCATTCAAAATCACAATAATAAAGATGGGTCTTGCGTGAACTTACATTTTTTAGATATGGCAGCTTTGATTGGTTACTTACTGATCATTACCGGGGTAGGGTTTTACTTCTCTCGAAAAAACACCAGCACCGAAGAATACTTTGTAGGCGGCCGAAGCTTTAGTGGCTGGGTGATTGGCTTATCTTTAGTGGGTACCTCTATTAGTTCTATTACCTTTTTAGCCTATCCTGGGGATGCATTTAAAACCTCCTGGTTACGCTTTGTGCCTAACTTAATGCTGCCTATTGGTATTTTATTTGCGGCGTATTTCTTTTTACCTTTCTTTCGCCGTGGCAAGGTAACATCGGCTTATGAATATTTAGAAGATCGCTTTGGTCCGTCTGTTCGAGTGTATGGTGCTATTGCGTTTATCATTGCGCAAATTGTACGAGTGAGCATGATTTTGTTCTTGTTGTCTCTTCTGATTCAAGAGCTAACCGGTTTAAGCTCTACTTGGGCCATTATTCTTGGGGGCGTAATTGTTGCGGTCTATACCATTATTGGTGGTATTGATGCGGTTATTTGGACCGATGTGATGCAAACCATTGTTTTACTACTCGGTGGCTTGTTGTGTTTATGGGTAATTATTGACGCCCTACCCGGTGGGCTTTCTCAAATTTTTGCAGTGGCAGATGACTTTAATAAATTCAGCTTCAGTGTGCTAGAAAACGGTACATTACAAAGTGTTGATTGGGGCATCAGTTTTGATGAAAAGACCATCAGCATGATGCTGTTTATTGGTTTGATTGCTTGGTTAACTGAATATTCTTCAAACCAAAATACAGTACAGCGTTACTGTGCATCTAAGTCGACCCATGAAGCACGTAAAGCTATGTTTATTGCTGTTGCAAGTTCATTACCTATTTGGGCATTTTATATGTTCTTAGGGACTGCATTGTTTGTTTTCTTTCAGCAGTTTCCTGCTGTACCTGCCGCTGAAATGTTAGATGGCACTCGTGCTGCTGAAGGTATCTTGCCGTACTTTATTAGTAATCACTTGCCTGCTGGTGTTGCGGGACTTGTGATTGCTTCGGCATTGGCAGCGGCCATGTCATCTCTAGACAGCTCTATTAATGCGATATCAACCGTTTCGGTTGTTGATATTTATCGTCGTCACTTAAAACCAGGTAAAGACGATCGTCATTACCTTAAAGCAGCATGGGTAATTGCTTCTGTTACGGCCGTATTAATGATTTCTGGTGCTATTTATTTAGCCAACGCAGAAACCAAGACATTGCAAGATACAGCTACTATTTTAACAAGCATCTTAGGCGGCGGCTTGTTAGGCCTGTACTTAATCGGTTTCTTTACTAAACAAGGGGATGCCCGTGCAGTATGGGCTGGTTTGGTGAGCACCATGATATTTACTAGTTGGACACTGCTAAGTAAAAATGGATTATTACCTGATAGCCTAACCGTTCCATTCGATCTGTATTACACAGGCTTTGTGGGTAACGTGATTATGTTTGTGGTGACTTACGCAGTAGCCGCTAAAATATTCCCGACCCAGAAAGATTTATCAGGCCTGACTGTTTACGACATGCCTGAAACCGATTAAATATACTTCTAAAGCTTTTGACGCAGTAACGTATTAGGAAATACACATTATGGTTGTACTAAATGGAACATTAGTAAATGCAGCTTCAGGGAAGAAGAAGCCTGTGTCTTTTACAGTAGACAATACGGGTTGCTTTACATCTACTGATGAAAACATTGCTTATCCATCTAATAAAATTATCGTATCTCCTAGAATTAAAGATTCCATTCGGTACCTTACTCTGCCGAACGGCTTGCACTTTGAAACCCTTGATAACAATCAAATAGATCAAATTTCAAATGTATTTGGATTCAGAAAACTGGGAGATAAAAGTAAAACCAAAACTATTATAAGCCTTTTACTATTGGCCTTAGTGCTTTTACTTACTTGGCTATTCTTTAAATTTGGCGTAACAGAGAGTACTAAAAAAGTCGCTCAAATGGTTCCTACTGAAATATTGATCAAGCAAGGTAAAGAGGCTTATGGCAACATAAACGACGTTCATTTCACTGACTCTCAATTAGATAGTAAACGCATTGAGTCTCTACAGTCTCAATTTAAAACATTGCTTCCAACCATTGCCAGTGGGTTTAAATATGAACTTCACATCAAAAAAAGCAAGTCACTGGGGGCCAATGCATTTGCATTTCCATCTGGGGATATTGTTATTACAGATGATCTGATCAAACTCGCAAAAGATGATCATGAAATACAGGCTGTTTTACTTCATGAAATTGGACATGTGGAGCACCGTCATGCAATACGCTCACTTGTGCAATCATCGACTCTGTTATTAATCGCTATTACTGTCAGTGGTGACTTGGCCAGTTTGTCTACTTTGTTAGTAGGATTGCCCGCTATTCTATTGAATTCAAATTATTCTAGAAAAATGGAATCTGAAGCAGATTTGTACGCCATTAATGAACTGAAAAAACGAGAAATTGAACCTAAGCTTCTTTTTAATATTTTAACTCGAATTGCCGAGAATGAAGCCGCTAAAAAAGAATCAACTGGAGATACAATAGAAAGTAACAAGGATGAGAAAAAGCAAGGGTACTTTAATAGCCACCCTCACCTACAAGACAGAATTAAGGTATTATATTAATACCTTAATCATTTTCAACAATGCACCTTAAAGCCTCTTGGCATAGGGTGTTATTGTAGTCTTGAACAATTACTTGAGAACGCATTAATTCATACAGTTCAAATAATATAATCCCCACAATAAACGCAACACCAATCTCTATTTTATGAAAATAGATCATGATAGCCCCTAAAGTGAATACCGATATATTAACTAAACCTAATATCCAGCGACCCAAATAAAAATGATGCAAACCTGCTACAACAATGTAGTTTAAAGTTGCATAACTATCAGGGTCTTTAATTTTTGAAGCAACTGTTTTGTAATACTCTTGTCTTTGAGCATCACTTAACTCTCTTACTTGCTTTCTAATCTGCTCTTCTTGCTCTTCGACAATCTGTTTATTCAACATAATCAATCCTAAAAACCCTGCTTATCTATGGTTTACTTATCGAGCTAAAGTAATCACAACGGATTCGCGCTTCCAGAAAAGTAAAAAACGTTTTTGCTCAATAACCTGAAACACTAGCTGCCAACCTTCGGCTGCTTCTTTGTTTAGTTCTAACTCCATTTTTTTCATTGGAATACCAGATGCGCCTAAAAATACTTTACCTAGGCCACCTTCAACAACATTGATTACTTTGTATTCTTTATAAGACATATTTATTCTCCTTTATATATGACGGGGTTTAACCCGTGGCGCAATATAAAAAAAACATAGGCAGCCCAATTCATTATTCCTCTGTCATGTAACCCACTACTTTAAGCGATATTAGATTACCTGAATTTAATGTCTTTCTACTATCAGTAGCTTTAGATGCATAGCGCCACATTTGTTTGAACTGTGTCATAAAACAACAAACTAATACTTAGTTCTGAAACAAATAAGACTAAAGCATCATGACATTCCTATCAAACACTCCTATCTTGCTGAATAAGACCACCGATATAATAAAAATAAAGGAAATCATCATGGCTATTAAGGACGTATCCATTAATAAAAACAGTCCTCAAGCATATAAGACTGGTAATCGAGTAATAGAAGAAAAAGACACCCTGATTGAGATTAATCAGTCTTTGAAGGGAATTACTTGGAATGATTCAGAAGTGCCTACCTTAACCAGCCAAGCAGACGAAATAATAAAAAGTCCTCAAGAAGGGACAGAGAAAGTAGTAAGGAAAACGATTCAAACAAAATTGAGCCTAGATATTATTGAAGATTTTCTACCTAAAACGAATACAAAAAATGGTCACCAGCTAGATTGTACGTGCATTAAATGTCAGCCAAAAAAAGCTTACGAACCCGCTTCTCCACTTGTATCCATCTCGATAGAAAAAGACATTAAACCTTTAAGTAAGAAACGTGATACCTAACAAGGAATTCACAACTCACAAAACATTCAATAAATTTATTACAGTTTTACATCATGCCCAAAAAAGGCAATATGCTTAATCCAGCAATACCAATCAATGCTAAAAGATAGAGCATAAACATAAGGGGTTGTTGCTTGAATGTTCCAAGTATTGTTCGCGCTTCTCCAGAAACTAAAGCCTGCTCGTAAGCTTCTTTCGCTACAACCTGACGCTGCTGTGTATAACGATTTAATAACTCATGAGCAGCCGCAATTTGCGTATTATCATAAAGCCAAATGGCCGCCATGCCGATCCCCCAAAAACCCACATTAGTTTCGTAATATGGGATATTATTTTGCTCTAACAACTCGCACACTTCAATGTGTTCATCTTCAGGGACATTTTTAAGTTTTAACAAAAGAGTAGGCATATTAACAGCTAGGTAAGATTAAGATTGAGCAGCGTGTTTCGCTGCTTTTTTAGATGCGATATAAGCTTCAATACCTAGTGCTAACGCGCCTATCAAGGTAGCAAATAACAAGGGTACTAAGCCTGACATGGCGGCTTTAACACCATTTTGAAGCAGCTCACCAAACATAACAATATAGGCAGGTGCAATGGCAGAAATACCATCAGCACTGTGACTGGCCGGTGTAAACAAAATTACAGCAGAGATCATTCTGAAATAATTTTTTCGGTCTTCATTAAGCCAATATTTACTCAATTTTACGACCACGTAATACATGCCGATTGAAGCCAGTAGATAAACAATCCATGTATATTGATATGTTTCTTGATACGCCATAATAAACTCTTTTTCGCGGTTCAAATTAATGAACTAGTCATCGATACAAATAATGTAGTCTTGCCAATCATCTTCTGGAATTTTATCGTCAGGAATACCTTTACGACGCATAGAATGATTGTATTTGTGTATTGTATTTTTATCACCGGTTTTTAGGTGGTGCCACTTAGGCAAAGGCTTACCCTCGTGTATCAAACGGTATGAACAAGTGCCTGGTAACCAATGAAATTCGTTCACATCTTCGGGCTTCAACCAAACACAGTTTGGCACCAGCTCTTGTCTACGCTTATATTCGGTGCAATTACAGTTTTCTCGATCTAGATAGCGGCAAACTATTTCGGTATAAAAAACTTCATTGGTGTCTTCGTCTTCTAGTTTATGCAGACAGCACTTTGCACAGCCGTCACACAGACTTTCCCATTCTTGTTTCGACATTTCGTCGAGTTTTTTGGTTTCCCAAAATGGCTTTTCTTTTTTGGCCACAATTCACGCCTTAAAACTGATACAGCTAGCTTAAAATTTTATGCTAATTCAATACTGCTCTGATTGGTTTGATCACAACCCTACCTAAACGTTAAATTAACTATCAGATTTAAGTAAGGCTGTTAAATACAATTTTGAGCTTTAGATAATATCTGTATATCTTGCAGACGTATCTTTATGTATATCTAGCATATAGTCTTCTTTAGCTGGTGGTAGCTGAAGATAGAACCCTTTAATTTTAATTTCTTGTAACACTTTTTTAGAATCTGCACGGCCCAGTTTTCTGTCTTCGCTTAAAGGCAGACCCATGACTTCTTTAGGAGTGCCAAACATACTTAACAATTCTTCTGGTACGCGTTTCAAACCTTCTAGACGATCTGTATACAAATACATTTCTTCTTTTTTAGGGCTTGACCATACTGTTAGTAATTTTTTCATAATTTCTCGCCAATCAATTGATGGTTAATCAGCGTCCAGCCAATTTATTTAATAATTCCACAAGAGAATTTGATATTACATCTTCTCTCCAGCCCTTTAATGCTTCAGGCAATGGAAATGGTCCTGTTGAATACCCTGCTCTTAGCATGGCTTCTAACGGTTTCTTACGTGCTAGCATTTCTGGTGGCACATCTAATTCTTCGGCTTTTTTAGTGACCAGTGCTCGCATGCTTTTAAACCATTCGCCCGCGTTTTGGTTAAGCGGTCTGTCTAAGCGTGCAGGCCATTGATCTTGTGGTAAATCTTTACAGCTAACAATTAGTTCCAACACCTGATCGCCTTCTTTGCGAATCATGGCTTGTCGAATGCCTTTAATTGAAGATAGTTGATTTATGGTTTGTGGCAACCGTGTTGCTACTTCAATCAGTAATGCATCATTAATAATATGACCTCGAGGCTTATTCACTTCTCGACATCTTGCTTCACGCCATATGAGCAGCTGATTTAACACGTTCAATTGATGAGCTTTCAAGGTCCAAGCTTTTTTAACTCGGTCTAAACCGTAAGCTTGTTTTTGTGCCGCTTTCCAAGCGCTTACCATGGATTCACAGTCATCAACCAGCCACTGCCAGCGGCCAAGTACTTGTAATTTCTCTTCTAATTTATCCATCATTTCAAATAGATAATTAACATCTTCAGCTGCGTAATGAATTTGACTATCTGTTAATGGGCGCTTTAACCAATCACTACGGGTTTCCCCTTTATCCAAATCAATGTCTACCAATGCTTTTACAAGCTTTTGATAACCCATTATGCCATCCATACTGGCCAAAGCTGCAGCCAACTGTGAGTCTAAAATAGGCGAAGGTAACACACCAAGGTTATGGTAAAACACATCAAAATCTTCACTTGGTGAGTGCAATATTTTCACAACTGACTGAGCTGTAAACACAGCTTTTAAGGGCTCCCAGTTGTTAATTTCTAAAGGGTCTATTAAATAAGTCTCTGTGCCATCATTAATTTGAATCAAGGCCAAGATTGGAAAGAATGTATCAACTCGCATGAATTCACTATCAAGTGCGATTCGATCTAACGTTAACCAGTGTTCACAGGCTTGCTCTAGTGCACTATCTGTTTCTATATATTTCATATACAAGCCTTATACGGATTTTCGACCGGCGATGGCGTGCGCGAGTGTGCCGCCATCTACGTATTCTAATTCACCACCCAACGGAACTCCGTGGGCGATTCGACTAACAACTACATCCGTATTCACAAACATTTGCTGGATGTACTGAGCAGTTGCTTCACCTTCAACAGTGGGGTTAGTTGCAAGTATAATTTCTTTAACACCTACTTTATCTACATTTATTTTAAGCTTATCTAAACCTAAAGCATCTGGGCCTATGCCTTCAATTGGAGAAAGTCGCCCGAATAAAACAAAGTAGCGACCTTTAAATCCCGTTTGCTCAATTGCCAGTAATTCTGCAGGTGTTTCTACCACACACAACTGATCATCGTTTCGCTTGGTGTCATCGCATACTGGGCACAATTCTGATTCAGTTAAATTTCGGCATTGCTGACAGTGCCCTACTTTTTCTAATGCTTCACTCAAAGTACCAACAAGTGCTGCAGCTCCAATTTTGTCTTTTTCTAATAAATACAAAGCTAAGCGTTGAGCAGATTTGGGCCCTACCCCCGGAAGGATGGTAAGGGATTCAACCAATTGGTTAATAAGGGGACTGAGTGATGCCATAAATTTAACTAACTTAAAAAATAAAAATGGTGGGCAAAGCCCACCTTTATAACGGTTCTAATATAATCCATTTAAATCATCCGCTAGCGAAGATCAAAATAGCTATAAATATAATAATCTTAGAACGGTAGCTTCATGCCAGCTGGAAGGCCCATGCCTTGAGTCATAGCACCCATTTTATCAGCCGACGCTGCTTCAATTTTACGAACCGCATCATTAACTGCTGCAGCTAATAAGTCTTCGATGATTTCTTTATCTTCTTCCATTAGGCTGTCATCTAACGCGACGCTTTTAACATCGTGACGGCCTGTCATTACGATTTTTACAAGGCCTGCACCCGCTTCACCAGTGGTTTCAGCGCTAGCCAGTTCTTCTTGAACTTTCTGCATTTTTTCTTGCATGTTTTGGGCTTGTTTCATCATGTTGCCCATGCCGCCTTTCATCATCTTTCTTTCCTCGATTCTTTATGTCATTTATTAAAACTGGGAGTTTTTTAAATTTAGTCCATCAGGACTACTCAACCACTGCTTTGTCTACTGCTATCGGCCCTAATTTAATGCAAGGGCGTTATGGATTCCATTATAACCTGTGCATCGAATGCTTGTCTTATAGCATGTACATTTGGGTCATTTTCAATGCTTTCAACTGCTGCTAGCTGCTTTTCAGCCGTTAAGCGCTGAGCTCGTTGCGCTGGGGTTTCATGAAGCAATGGCCCATCAATCACCTGTAAAGTGTAATTGACTTGCAACGTTTGGTTTAAAATTTCATTAAAGCGTTGCTGGTGAGTCGCACTGAACAGCCTCATATGGCCTGAATCACCGTGAAATAACAGCTCATTACCGTTCATTTGAATCAAGCAGCTATTAGCAACCAGATTGCGCAGCATGCCTTCGACTGGAAGGTGATCAAAAATCAAAGCCCAGCTGGCAGGACTTAAGGTCATATCTATTTCTACAGGCTCAGGCTGTGTCTGAGGCTCTGGTTCCGACTGTATTTGCGCAGCTGCCATTGACGTTGCTTCAACTGCCTCAGGTGTAACTGCAGGTACTGCTTCAACAGCAGGCTCTGGAATAATGGCATCAGGTACAGCATCTACGATTTCTAGCTCTTGAACAGGCTGAGTAGAAGCCACTGCTTGCTGGTCTTTATCATTCGAGTATTGATCATCAGTGTGGTAAGCCGGTGCATGTACATCAAAAGGCGGCTCATCAATTAGATGGTCTGAAGCTAGATGGTCTGAAGCAGCTCCTGCCTGCGGTGATGCAGGCTCTAAAACAGGTTCAGGTGCTGACGGACTAACTTCAGATACGACTAACTGATCTGTATTGGATTCATCAGTAAGTACATGATTAGCTGAGTCTTCTGCTATCGCTATATCTGCCACAGCAGTAGGTAGTGAACTCTCAGTAACTGAGTTCACTATTTGGCGCTTAAGATGCGCCAGATCAGACTTTTTTACTGGGGGCGCCCCTATTCCAAAAGGCGGCGAACTGGCTTCCGCTTGCCGACCAATGGGTGCAAAATTCAACATGCGTAGCAGGGTCATTTCCATGCCTGCTCTTGGGTCTGGTGCAATCGGTAAGTCTCGCTTACCCGTTAAAGCAACTTGATAAATTAACTGAACCATTGAAGGGCTCATTGCATTAGCAAGGGCCATCACTTGTTCTTTATCACCCTGACTATTGTCTACTGCATCAGGTACGGCTTGAGCAATGGCAATACGGTGTATTAGGCCAATTAAGTCGGCCAATAAGTTATTAAAATCAACCGCATGCTCAGCCATTTGTGCAATTAAGGCCATTGTATCGGCGGCATTGGCTTCGGCTAACGCAATGGCCAACTGGAAAACTCGGCCACGATCAACCGTGCCCAACATGGTGGCCACTTCCATTTCTTTAATCTGGCCATCACCAAAACTAATAGCCTGATCGGTCAAACTTAGTGCATCACGCATACTGCCTTCTGCAGCACGGCCTAACAACCATAAACCAGGGTCTTCAGCAGGAATTTTTTCTTCAGCCAAAATATGTTGTAAATATCCAACAATGCGTTCTGGAGTCATATTTTTTAAACTGAACTGCAAACAACGACTTAGGATAGTCGCTGGTAATTTTTGAGGGTCTGTCGTCGCAAGTAAAAACTTCACATGCTCAGGAGGCTCTTCTAACGTTTTAAGTAATGCGTTAAAACTAGAGTTAGAAAGCATGTGCACCTCATCTATTAGGTACACTTTGAAGCGGCCACGAGAAGGTGCGTACTGCACGTTATCTAGAATTTCTCGGGTGTCTTCTACCTTAGTTCGAGATGCAGCATCCACTTCAATTAGGTCAACAAAGCGACCTTCGCTTATTTCGACACAACTGGAACATGTGCCACAAGGTTCAGAACTAATGCCTTGCTCACAGTTTAGGCATTTGGCCAAAATTCGAGCAATGGTCGTTTTACCTACACCACGGGTACCTGTAAACAAATAGGCATGATGCAGGCGTTGATTATCAAGTGCATTGATAAGCGCACGCATCACGTGTTCTTGACCAACCATATCCTTGAAGAATTGTGGGCGCCATTTACGGGCCAGTACCTGATAACTCATGTATTCGATCTTTACCCTAAACAGCGATCAATTATCGTACGATTCTCTCTGGTAACTGGCTGTTTTGATGGAATTTATTAATAATAATTTAAGTAGGAATCATATCGGAGTCGGACAAAACTTACTAGTTGATAACTAAGCTCCAATAGCAAACAAAGATACTCTTTAATCCCGCCTCAAGTGCCCGTAATAACTGACCTATTAGCCCTTTTTAGATACACTACTATCAAAATCTCATAAGGACTAATAATGGCTGGCTCAAGTTTATTTGCACTATTAGATGACATTGCTGCCCTGCTAGATGACATTGCTGTTATGAGCAAGGTTGCTGCTAAAAAAACCGCCGGCGTACTGGGAGACGATCTAGCCTTAAATGCCCAGCAAGTCAGTGGCGTTAAAGCCGACCGAGAACTACCTGTTGTTTGGGCTGTGGCCAAAGGCTCTTTTTTAAATAAACTGATATTGGTGCCCATCGCGCTACTTATTAGCGCCCTACTGCCTTGGTTAATCCAACCCCTTCTTATGCTGGGCGGGGCTTATTTGTGCTTTGAAGGCATGGAAAAAATTGTTCATTCATTTCTCCACACAAAAGATACAACTGAGCACCAGGAAAAATTAAATGTGTATTTAGACCCTAAGCAGAATTTGGTGGAATTTGAGAAAGATAAAATTAAAGGGGCTATTCGCACTGACTTTATCCTATCTGCTGAAATCATTGTGATCGCTTTAGGAACGGTTGCTACGGCATCACTGCTGAATCAATTTTTAGTTGTGAGTAGCATTGCCATAATCATGACTGCTGGCGTATATGGGTTAGTTGCAGGTATCGTGAAACTAGACGATGCGGGTATTTATTTACTGCAAAAGCAAAATGAGTCGATCTCTCATACCGTTTATAGAAAAATTGGAGGCGGTTTATTATGGTTTGCACCACGACTAATGAAAACCTTATCTGTGGTGGGTACCGCAGCCATGTTTTTAGTGGGTGGCAGCATTATTAATCACGGCTTACCCGCACTGCACCATGTATTAGAAAACTTACTGGCATGGAGCTCCAACATCTCAGCCTTGGCAACGGTTGCCAGCATTGTCACACCCATGATTTTTGACTTAGTGATCGGCTTAACCCTTGGTGCTATCACATTAATACTAGTGAACAGTGCATCATGGTTAAAAAGACAATTAATTCACTAATTAGCCTCTAGGTAATTTAAACACTCAATTCCGTTATTGAGCGTTTAATTGAAGCTGATACGATCAAGCTAGATGAATAGCAAGATCGAGCTGCCTTTTTATTTAAAAATCACCACAGAAGAGTTAAATATTGAAAAAGCGAAAACAGTAATGGAAAAAGATGATTACGTTTAACATTAATTAATTAAAGAAGAGTGGGAAGCCTCCTAACAAGTGTACTTAACGTAAGTCCTCATTAATCAAAACACCACTCCAAAAAGTACCTTCTACTCAAATGGTCCTAAGTGTTTTATATCCATTCTAGTTTTTGAAATTGGATGATTAAACTCCAACCTAGACGCATGCAGCATCAACCTTTGCGACTTAGATAAGCTGCTTTGCGTGCCGTATAAATCACATCCAATAATAGAGTGGCCAATTGCTTGGCTATGCACCCTTAGCTGATGGGTACGACCTGTAACAGGAATAAATACCACTTGCGTACGATCCTTTAACCGCTCAAGAACCCTGTATTGTGTTTCAGCTAACTTGCCAGTGTCTGTACAAACTTTCTGATAGGGAAACTCCCCCTTTGCAATAGGAAAAGTAATGGATCCACTGCTTTCTTTTAAAACGCCATCTAAAGTTGCGTGATACTCTTTAAATACTTGTCGCTCTGAGAATTGACGATTCAATTTTTTCACAATATCTTTTGATAAAGCCACCAGCATGATACCTGACGTTCCAAAATCTAATCGATGAACCATCAAAGCTTCGGGGAAGTCTTTAACCAAACGGTGGTGAACCGAATCGATATTAAGTGGATTTTTACCTGATAACGTCAACAGTCCGCTGGGCTTATTGATAACCAATATCGATTCATCTTGATATAAAATTTCAATTTGATCATGGCAAACAGGGGCAATGAATTCATCTGTATTATTGATCACTTTAATTGGCCCTTACCCTGCTCCGATCTAGATGCATTATTTTTAAGTGCACCACCAAGATTCATAAAATAGAGTCTAAATGCTTGATTAATCCGTATGCGATGCTCACCTTTAGGGTAAAGCCCCACTTTTGCCTCTTCTGATTCCTTAGTGCCTTTAACTAAAAAATTATTCTTAATATTGGCATCTTGAATGAACGCTTCAAACGCTCTAGCGCACAATTCCTCAGGGCGACTGTAATAATCACTGTCTAATGCAGCATCTATAGTAACGGCTGTTTGAAAGTAATCATTTGGCTCGTCGCCAGCTTCATTTAAAATAACGGTTTGATAACAGTGCATTAACATTTCATTAAGCGGGTGCTGAACTTCACCTGCATTATCTAGCCAGGCTCGCGAACCAAACTCATGCCGACTCACATCTTCAAACGCTTTTTGCCCAATATAATGATCAAACGCATGAAACCACTCATGTGCAATACTCCCTGGACCTGCGTTTTTAGCTAAAGCAAAACTGCGAGTTTGAGGGTCATAATGAGCAGATACACCTCGCTGACCACCTACACCATATTGCAACGCCAACGTCTCACGTAAAGATATTAAAGATTCGTTACCGCCTAAAATAAGCATGAGATCGCACAAGGCATCGTAAAATAAAGGTGCCGCTTTTTGTTTTTCGGCTTCTTTAACCCATTTACCAATCTCGACAGAACGAAATTGAAATTGCTTTCGGATCGTTAAAAAGTCCGCAGGGGAATTTGATTGATGGATTGGCCCACGCCGATAGAATTCTTTATTTAGCATAAACAGATACTATCACAGCAATTTTTTAATTTGCTCAGCGAGCATGATATTCAATAAGGGGGGGGAGTTTGGAGGGACCTCCAGCCACACCTCGGCACATCATTCACTGCTACCCTTGCTCCCTTCCGGGTCTGGGGGAGTTCACAGCTTCAAATTGCGAGGGGACCGGAGGCCACCATAATGTGAAAATCTGACGATTTTCGGCTTTCTGTGTTGCACAAGTTAGGTTACTTGCTAGAAAGCGTGGGCATTGTCTTAAAAAAACCATGTCTATTCAAGAACTTATTGAGATATTACCATAATAAATACAATTACTGATCTAAATGGCCATTCAGTTTACACTAGGACTACATTATTAGTTTGATTGCATTATGTTCAAAATTACACCCATTCCAATTATTGAAGACAACTATGCTTGGCTGGTTCAGAACCAAGGTCAAAATCTTATATTTGATCCCGGTGAAGCTAAACCCGTAATCGCTTATTTAAAAGAACGCAATCTCACCCTCGATTTCATGTTTATTACACATAAGCACTGGGATCACGTCACCGGAATTGCTGAAATAAAAGCGGCGTTTCCGGAGTGCATTGTTTACGGCACTGGGCACCATGAAATCCCATGCAGAGAAATAGCACTCATGGGAGGGGAAACACTTAACGTTCTAGGATTAGAATGGAAGGTGTGGCACACACCTGGCCACACCTTAGATCATATTGTTTTCTACACTGAAACAAACCCAGAAGAAGATAACGGTATAAAATCACACTCTAAACAACAGGGCCATCTATTTAGTGGCGACAACTTATTTGCCTGTGGATGTGGTCGCATGTTCGAAGGCACACCAGAGCAATTCGAAGCGTCTTTAGCCAGTTTGGTTGCACTTCCCCCAACTACCAAAATTTATTGCACCCACGAATACACGCTAGCCAATATCAATTTCTCATTACACATTGAACCAAACAATACCTATACACTGCACAGGCAAGATGTTTGCACCGAACTAAGAGAAAAAGGCTTACCTACCCTGCCCACAAACGTTGCTGACGAACTAAAAAGTAATCCCTTTGTAAGACTGGATCAACCAGATGTGATTCGAGCAGCCGAGCACTTTAACGGCGCTCCGCTAAGTAATAAGTCTGATATTTTCAGGGTAATAAGACAGATGAAAGATCAATTTTAAAGTGCCTCACCCTGATTCCCCTATTCCACACATAGCCTAAACAGCGCATGTTGTGTAAAATGCGCGCCAAATTGATCTCCTTTTTTATTCCATAGGTTCGTCTAATGCAAACTGTTGAACAAATTTTTGAGCAAAACCAAACGCCCGCCTCTTTGGTTAGTGCTATTC
>JAWUVN010000033.1:0-21736 GCA_034112345.1 Bermanella sp.
GGTTTTTAAATACAGTGATGCACTTTAAGTTTTTGACAGTTTGTTTCATGGTCCTGAGCATTATTGCTCAGGCGGTGAATGCTGTCAGTGCACCCTGCCCCATGTTAGATGCAGCCATGGGTCACGCCGACCATACTATAATGATGGATATGGCTGATCATGACATGTCGTCTATGACTGATGACTCAGCTAACATGGAATACTGCTGCGGCGATGAATCTTGCCCCATGAACACATTTGTTGTGGGCTTTATATTCGCACAACTGGCATTAACCCATACCGATACCATTACCCGTATTCACAATACAGAAAGGGTACTGCTATACCTTTCCTATCCTTCTGCAAGCTTGTACCGCCCTCCCATCCTCGCTTAACACACCCTTAATCCGTCTAAATTTCAGCAACCCTATGCTTGTATTTTCAGCATGAGTTATGAATACGACGCCCTTATTAATTTGTGTTTCGCGGTAATAACATGTCTAACCCTAAAAACAATCAGACGGCTTGGCTTTCAAAAAAAGGCACCCTACTTTTAATATGTGGCGTCTTATTCGGACTGGCTGTCAGCCAATACATTTCAAAGCCTGCTACAGGTCACTCAGAAGATGAAAACCAGCCTCTATATTGGGTGGCCCCAATGGATGCTAATTACCGCCGAGACAAACCGGGCTTGTCGCCTATGGGCATGGAATTAGTCCCTGTTTACAAAGATTCATCCGCTGGTAATAACGAAGCAGGCACCATCACCGTATCACCTGCTGTGATAAACAACCTAGGCGTGCGCACCACCAAGGTAACATTAGCCCCTCTTATTCAAGATATTAAAACGGTGGGCATAGTGCAGTACGACCAAGACAGTCTGATTCACATTCACCCAAGAGTGGCAGGCTGGATAGAAAATTTATATGTAAAAGCCGTGGGCAACCCTATTAAAAAAGGTCAGCCCTTATACGACTTATACAGCCCTGAATTGGTCAATGCTCAGCAAGAGTTTATTGCCGAACTAGCCGGTAATAATCAAGACCTGATAGCAGCAGCCGAAGAACGGTTAAGTGCTCTGAATATAAGCAAACATACAATTAAAGAACTCAGAAAAACAAAACACATCAAACAAACCGTGACCTTTTATGCGCCCCAGTCTGGTGTCATTGATAAGCTAAACATTCGCAAAGGGTATTACGTTAAGCCCGATACCACCATGATGTCTATCGGCTCTTTGGACCGTGTTTGGGTCGAGATCGAAATATTTGAACGACAAGCCAGCTTGGTCACCCCTCATCAAAACGTATCCATGACATTGGATTTTTTACCCGAGAAACTCTGGAAAGGTACCGTCGACTATATTTACCCATCTCTGGACAATAAAAATCGTACGTTAAGAGCGCGCCTACGGTTTGATAACAAAGAATTATTATTAAGACCCAACATGTTTGCGCAAATCATTATTCACAGCAACGACACAACCGAAAGACTAACCATTCCCAGAGAAGCATTAATTCGCACAGGCAAGCAAGACCGCGTGGTACTGGCGCTTGGCAATGGAAGGTTTAAGTCTGTGGCTGTAAAAATTGGCCTAATTACCGATGACAAAGTTGAAATAGTAAAAGGTTTATCCGCCGATGAAAAAATAGTGAGCAGCGCACAGTTTTTATTAGACAGCGAATCCAGTAAAACATCTGATTTTATGCGTATGAGCCATCCACTAACAGACAATACCGACCTGCCCTCGGCCACTGTAACGGGTGCTATCAACACCATTGATCACAAAACACGCACGGCAAATATCAGTCGTGGCCCCATTGAAAAATGGAATCGCGAAGCCGCCATTGTGGATTTTTCTATTTCAACTGACCTGAACATAAAAGATCTAATTGAGGGGGATAATATTGAATTTACCTTTGTGGTTCTGGATGGGGAATTTGTTGTAACAGAAGTCACCGTTTTAGAAAAAGACACCCGTAAGCAAGCTGCACTGGGTCATTCCGATGTCGATCATTCAAAGATGGATCACTCAACCATGGAGCATAAATAAATATGATTATCTCCATTATCAAGTGGTCGGTTCAAAATCGATTTTTTGTATTACTGGCCACTCTAATATTGATCGGCCTTGGTGCATTTTCAATTAAGAATACGCCGATTGATGCCATTCCTGATTTAAGTGATGTGCAAGTTATTATAAAAACCAGCTTTCCGGGTCAAGCCCCACAAGTGGTTGAAGATCAGGTGACGTATCCACTTACCACCGCCATGCTTTCGGTACCGGGGGCAGTGACTGTTCGTGGTTTCAGTTTTTTTGGTGACAGCTATGTGTACATTATTTTCGATGAGAAAACAGATTTGTACTGGGCTCGCTCTCGGGTTTTGGAATACCTGAGTCAGGTTGCCCCCTCACTACCGGATAATGCAAAACCTCAATTAGGCCCAGACGCAACTGGCGTGGGCTGGGTTTATTTATACGCACTGGTTGATAAAACAGGTCAGCATGACTTAAGCCAATTACGCTCATTGCAAGACTGGTTTTTAAAATTTGAGCTTCAAACGGTTCCCGGTGTTTCAGAAGTGGCCAGTATTGGTGGCATGGTCAAGCAATATCAAATAACGGTAGACCCAAACAAGCTGCGTGCTTTTAACATTCCACTTTCTCATATTCAAATGGCCATCAAGCAATCAAATCAAGAAGTTGGCGCGTCTGTTATTGAAATGGCCGAAGCCGAGTACATGGTGCGTGCTTCAGGGTATCTAACCAGCGTAAAAGACATTGAAACCATTCCCCTAGGAATTAACGACAAGGGCACCCCCTTACTGTTAAAAGACGTGGCCGATGTGGGTATTGGCCCACAAATGCGCAGAGGAATCGCTGAACTTAACGGCGAAGGCGAAGTGGCCGGAGCAGTTGTGGTTATGCGATACGGTGAAAATGCACTGGCCACCATTAATGGCGTTAAAGAGAAACTAGAGCAGTTAAAAAAAGGCTTACCTGAAGGTGTCGAAGTGGTTACCGTTTATGATCGATCAGGCTTGATTGATCGAGCAGTGGAAAACCTTTGGCACAAGCTGCTAGAAGAATTAATTATGGTGGCATTGGTATGCGTCATATTTTTATTTCATGTTCGCTCTTCTTTAGTGGCCATTATCAGTTTGCCCATCGGCATTATGACCGCATTTATCGTCATGTATTTTCAAGGGCTAAACGCAAACATCATGTCACTTGGGGGCATCGCCATTGCCATTGGCGCCATGATAGATGGCGCCATTGTTATGATTGAAAATATGCATAAGCACATAGAGCGACTCACTCAAAACGGTCAGGATCTTAATAATCAAAACCGTTGGAAAGTGGTGGTGGATTCTGCATCAGAAGTTGGCCCCGCTTTATTTTTTAGTTTATTAATTATCACCGTCAGCTTTATTCCTGTGTTTACACTAGAAGCTCAAGAAGGCCGAATGTTTAGCCCACTGGCATTCACAAAAACCTATGCCATGGCCGCAAGCGCCGCTTTGGCCATCACCCTAGTGCCTGTATTAATGGGTTACTTTATTCGCGGAAAAATATTACCTGAACAGAAAAACCCGGTTAACCGAACCCTTATTAATATTTATATGCCGTTACTTAAAAAGGTATTACAGTTTCCAAAAACCACCTTATGTGTATCGGGTATTTTTTTATTAAGCGCTCTGTACCCTCTAAGCCACATTGGCAGTGAATTTATGCCCCCCCTTGATGAAGGCGACTTGATGTACATGCCCACAACTTACCCTGGGCTATCCATAGGTAAAGCCAGAGAGTTATTACAGCAAACTGATAAACTGATTAAAACGGTGCCAGAAGTGGAAAGCGTGTTTGGTAAGATTGGCCGTGCCGAAACCGCCACCGATCCCGCCCCACTTACTATGATAGAAACCTTTATTCAATTAAAACCAAAAGAAGAATGGCGTGAAGGCTTAACAAGTAAAGCCCTCAAAAAAGAATTAGATGATTTAGTGAAACTACCCGGCCTCACCAATGCTTGGGTTATGCCCATTAAAACCCGAATTGACATGCTGGCCACGGGCATAAAAACCCCCGTAGGCATTAAAGTGGCGGGGCCCGATTTAAATGTGATTCAGAGAATAGGGCAGCAGTTAGAACAGGTATTAATAAACGTAGATGGCACAGCGTCTGTGTACAGTGAACGAGTGGCCGGTGGCCGCTACATAAAAATTGATATCAACCGTGTGAAAGCCGCCCGCTACGGGCTTAACATAAGTGACATCCAACAGGTAATCAGCACAGCGATTGGTGGCATGAACGTGACACAAACCACAGAAGGGTTAGAGCGTTACCCAATCAATATGCGATACCCGCAAGATTACCGTAGCAGCCCTGAGCAATTGGAACTGCTGCCTATCATCACACCAAGTGGACAAAAAATCACCCTGACCGATGTGGCGCAAATAAAAATTGAAAGCGGTCCACCTGGGATTAAAAGTGAAAACGCACGATTAAATGGCTGGACCTTTATTGATATAGAAAATATTGATATTGGCAGTTATGTTAAAAATGCTAAACAAGTCGTCAATGATCAAGTTAATCTGCCCGCTGGTTACAGCCTTAATTGGTCAGGACAATATGAATATATGTTAAGAGCAAAAGAAAAATTAATGTACGTGGTCCCTCTGACTCTGGCCATTATTATTGTTCTACTGTACATGAACTTTAGAAATGTCACTCAAGTCAGCATTTTAATATTGTCGTTACCTTTGAGCTTGGTAGGAAGTGTTTGGTTAATGTTTGCTTTAGGATTTAATTTTTCAATCGCCGTTGGCGTGGGTATGATTGCGCTGGCTGGAGTGGCCGTTGAAACGGGTGTTATTATGCTTGTGTATTTGGATCAGGCTTGGAATGAACTGAAAAAAAATAGCAACGAATCCCTCATCAAGCAATCCGAGCTAGTAAATGCCATTGAGCAGGGAGCCGGCTTGAGAGTAAGACCTGTACTCATGACCGCTGGCGCCACCATCATAGGATTATTACCTATTATGTATGGCGATGGTACAGGGTCAGAAGTTATGAGCCGTTTAGCAGCACCCATGGTGGGCGGCATGCTGTCCAGCGTGCTGCTCACCTTATTTGTTATTCCAGTGGCATATCTCATTTGGAAGGGATGGAATATTCGTAATTAGCGGTAGTGCCAAGTATTAATTAAAGCCGGTTCATGGGTTAAATAAGTATTTAATCCATGAACTATTATTATCAACCTGAATTAAAAAAATTTCTAATCTTTGAAAGGCAGTGATAGCATTTTATGAAGGTGCTGGGTGTCAGATTTTTCATCAAAGCCTTTCACGCCAATTTCCATATCTGTGTGCCCAAGTTTTGGTTGAGCAATATAACTGGTAAAAATTCTATCCCACAAGGGGATATTAAAACCGTAATTTGAGTTCGTTTCTTTTACAATTCTAGAATGGTGCACACGGTGCATATCTGGAGTAACTAAAAACCATCTTATGTATTTATCCAAAGACTTAGGTAAAGCCACGTTTGAATGATTAAACATGGCAGCTGCATTTAAAATAATTTCAAATAGGATAACCGCCATCACTGGTACACCTAATATAATCACTGCTGAAAATTTAACCATGAGTGATAGAAAGATTTCTATAGGATGAAAACGAGACCCCGTTGTAACATCAATATCCTGATCCACATGATGCACCCTATGAAGACGCCATAAAACAGGAACCTTATGAAATATTCGGTGCTGCCAATATATAATTAGATCCAAAATAAAAATTGATAATACTATTTCTAACCAAATAGGCAGTGACAGTACATTAAACAATCCTAGGTTGTGATCAATTGCATACCAAGCCACTGCCACTGTGGCGAACGGTAATAATAATCGCATTAATACAGTATTTAATACCACAAGTGATATGTTATTCATCCAACGAACTGGCTTATTACAAGACAGCTTCCGCTTTGGTCTAAGCACTTCAAGCAGCATCATGACGCACAATATAGCCACAAACACAGATAACCGTGCTACCGGTTCATTACTAATTAACCACTGATCAAAATTCATATTTACCTCTTTGCTCATTTTCGTAACCAAGCTCTAGGTCTAGGTCTACCAGCTTAAGGCTGTAGCACCTTCACTCTATACACTGCTTTAATGCTTGCTTGATCTCTGATTCATCTATTCGTTCATGGTGAATTATTTCAATGATGCACTGCTCCACCTTATGTTCATAAGGCTCGATAGATACATGGGATAATGCACAATTCATCGACATCATGCCTTTTGAAGTATTAACCAAGCCTTTCAAACGAGTAAATGCATTTCTTTCAATGAATGATTGCAAGCAAGACACGTTAAACATGTCGGTCAAATCAGGCTGAACCGATACCTTAGAAAACCCAGATTCTAACGATTCGCTAGGTTGTTCAGGTACCTTCTTAAATTTACTGAACAATGTACCTGAATATTCAGTACCATTTACCTGATGGTTATTACCTTCTGATAATTTCATCACACTAGAGTCTAACCAATCCAATAACACTTTTGGTTCAGCTTCTGTATTCATAACAGGGCTGCCTTTTGATGCGACGTATTTATATACCGCTTCGACATCTTGTTCACTGGCCTGACTTCTTTTGCTGACTAGGTAGCCATTTGCAGCACTTAACTGTCGCTGATAAATATCATGATTACGGTATTTTGTATTTGAAAATTGAACCGGATCTATCAGGGTCACTACCGACTTTAAACTTAGCCAGTTTTCATATTGAGATTGATTTAACACATCAGCTAATTTGTCTGCATGTCCTAAGCCACTGGGCTCAATAAAAATACGGTGCAATTCTTTAGATTTAAGCAGTTGATTTAAAGCCAATTGGAATGGCAGTTGGGCAGTGCAGCAAGCACACCCTCCTGGAACCTGTTTAATAGTCACTGAGGGATCTTCTAGTAGTAAAGCATCTACTCCAATCTCTCCAAACTCATTCACGATCACCGCCCAATTTTCAGCGCTGGGTTTACATTGAATGAGTCTTTTGATTAGAGTGGTTTTACCAACGCCTAAAAAACCTGTAATAATCGATACATTTATTAAATTCATAGGGTAATTATGAAGTTTGGAGATATTTAAAGCCAGTAATAACAGGAAAAGAGATTTAAAAACTATTATGTGTATTTATGTAGATATACAAAAGAAGGTGATGGTTATCGTTTCTATCTCAATTCTGATAAAAACTGAGTTGCCCTTTTCCGCGATTTTTAGCAAGGTACATAGCACTGTCAGCATTGCCTAAAATACTGTCAGCTGTAATACCATTGCCTTCAATCAAACTAATGCCAAGACTTGCACCTATAATAAGATCTTTACCCTGAATATTAATAGGTATGGTTAATTTCTTTAATATTCGTTCACACACATGCTGGGCTTCTTGGGTCATCAACTCTTTGGTTGATTCATGACTTTCTAACAAGATGACAAATTCATCCCCGCCAATTCTCGATAATGTATCAGCATCACGTAAGGTATCTTGCAACATATTGGCAACTTCACGTAATAATTGATCCCCACCACTATGACCATGGGTATCATTTACTTTTTTAAAATTATCTAGGTCTAAAAATATCAATGCGGCTAATTGCTTGTGCCGCTTCACTTTTTTTATCGTTGAGTGCAATCGATCCATTAATAGCCGGCGATTTGGTAGGTTTGTAAGAGAGTCATAAAATGCTAATTTTTCTATCTTAAGTTCGTTGAACTTTCTTTCTGTAATGTCTCTTGCCATCCATATCACATGACGCTTATCTTTATCTTCGGTTAAGTACCCCTCTATAGGGGCTACTTTCCCTTCAAAAAATCGATCATCGCCCATAATATTATGCTTATATTCATAACGTTGAACTTGATTAGTTTTTAATGTTTTTTTGACAACGTTTAATATGTTTCCCGATAAGTCTTTTGGGAAAATACTACTAATCTTTTCCCCTAATAAGTTGGCTACATTTAGATAAAGTAGGTTTTCTTTAGATCCATAAACATCCACATAATAGCCATCCTCCGAGATGATCAAACCAAGGTCTGGAATCACGCTCCCAAATGCTTGTATCCGCGTTAAGGTGGTATTTAATTGACTGTTTAAAATTTTCTCACGAGTTTTTGCAAATTCTTTTTCTATGGCCAGGCTGGCAAGGTTATTAAAAAAAGTGATGAGATCGATTTCAGTTGCACAAGGCAATCCCTTTTTATCACTATAAATACCAAACGTGCCTATAACATGATTTTTAGATGACATGATGGGGGTTGACCAGCACGCAGAGAAATTGTTCCGCTTAGCTAAATCTGAAAAACTGGCCCACTCGGGACTGGTAGTTATATCTTCAACATAAAAAGGTTTAGCCGTGAATGCCGCAGTGCCACAGGAGCCTACACCGTCTGCTATCAATAGATTTTCGATCGCTGTACTGTATTCCGGATTGATTTTAGGGCCTGCACCAAAATGTAAGTGCCTACCTTTCACGATTAAGATGGATGCTGTTATGACCTCATTATCCATTAGCGATTCTATTTCTGAGCAAATGGTATCCAAGCAAGTACCCAATTGCTGATCTGTGGCCAGCAATTGAACAACTTTTTTTTGTGATAATAACAATTTCTCAAAGTCGATTATGTTCACTTTAACTCTCCGAACCTTCTATCATCCCACCCCTACTCTATTGATCTATAATTAACATTTAATATATATGCATATCTAAAGCCAATCTGATATTTATAAAATGCATTGCTCTGAATGAATGGCACCAGATACACTGACCACCCTCCTATAAGTTCATTAAGTATAGTCTAGAGGTCAAGATGTGGAGTTATTGGTTGCAACATTGTAATTCTAAATAATACCTTGCGTTAACGCAGCTGCCACTCCTTCAGAAAGCTCTGAACACTGACCTATAAACTCGTCAGTCCAAGTACCCTTGCAAATTAACGGAGCCTGAACCCAGCGCCAGCGCAAACCGGTCAAAATGGTTTCCAGTGCTCGCTTGGTACCTGTACCATCATGGCCCGCCCGAATAATAGCCGCTACGGGCAATCCTTGTTTTTGCTCTAAACAAGGGTAATAAATTCGATCAAAAAAGTCTTTCAGCGCCCCACTCATATAACCCAGGTTTTCAGTTGTGCCCAAGATTATTGCGTCACAGCTTAAAACATCATCTGCAGTGGTATCAAACGGGCTTTTCAAGCACATTGAGAAATCATGAGATTGATATTGCCTACCTACAGTTTCTATGGCCTGCATTATCTTTTGAGTATTTACGGATGGGCCGTGGAACACCACTAAAAGTGTCTTCAATTGAATGGCTCTTTTACGTTTGGATTACAATAAGAGTACAATGAGTTATCTTTTAACGGTATCTATTTTTCATGTTGAATATCTTTCACCATATGGCAAATCACTCTTTTCAGATCGAAAGTGACCCTGATTCAGCACACCTAGATTATGAATTTCTAAGCGATAAGCACGTTAACTTCACCCATACTTACGTACCCTTTAAACTGCGTGGGAAAGGCATTGCTGAAGCACTTGTACAAACAGGGTTAAAGTGGGCTGCCGATCATAATTTACATGTATCAACAAGCTGCTGGTATGTTGATAAGTACATGGCTGAGCACTCTGAATGAGCTGGTCTACTTACATTTTAGAATGCTCCGATCATACACTTTATACTGGTGTGACCACAGATATAGCACGAAGAGTGAACGAACATAACGGTGAAGGCCCAACGGCAATCAAGGGCGCAAAATACACACGGGTACGTCGACCGGTAACACTTTTATATTCAGAGAGCTTTGAAAACAGATCGCAGGCATGTAAGCGAGAAGCCGCCATTAAGAAATTAAGCAGGCAAAAGAAATTACAATTAATTCATGCTGATAAATAAATTAACCGACTTTAGAAAATAAATTGATACTCTAGATCCAAGCTAGCGTTAGCCCTTCTCGTTTTAGCCACTTATTGCACTCTTGATAATCAGAACAATACTGATGTACCAGCTCCCAAAACTCCGCTTGATGATGCTGGCATTTTAAATGCGCCACTTCATGTACCACTAAATACCTAATGACATTTAAAGGTGCACCCATGATTAGCCAGTTGTACTGAATACAGCCTTTACTGGTGCAGTGTCCCCATTTACTTTTTGTGCGCCTAAAGCGTATCCCATCAAGCTTATCCTGTAATCCCATAACCTCTGCCTGTTTGAGGGTTTCTAAGGTGAGGAATTGCTTTGCTTGTTGCTTAAAAAATTGGGTAAACAGCTCTTGTAATTCAGTTTCCGTTGGCGTGTTAGGCGCTTCGACTATAAAGCTAGAATCTGTCTTATTAAGCCGCGTCTTGCTCGTTTTCTGATAAGAAATTGGTAATGAATGCCCCATCCACATAATATATGAGCCAATGCTTAACTTAGGAATAAGTGCGTGTTTTTGAGTTTGAGCTTTTAGTTTTTCCTGTACCCAGGGCACTCTGCTTTGTAGGAACGATAATGCAAAGTCATCTGTCACATGGTGAGGGATTCTCACACTAACCCCATACGCAGACACATGTATGGCTGCAGTTTTACGGCTGGATCGAACCACCTTATATTCGAATGGAATACTTTTAGGTTCTTGGGCTAAGCTTCTGTCAGTTTTCAGGTTCACTCATTCACCACGTAGTGCTTACCTCTTAGCGGCATCAAAATTGATTCTAGGCCATTAATTTTAATTTCTAAACACAAACCCAATAGCATACCTAGCCGACCCTCAGGCATGCCTTTCTTTTGAAACCACAAAAGGTATTCTTCTGGCAGGTCCATTAATACTTTGCCCGCGTATTTACCGAATGGCATTTTCATATTGGCCAATGCCAGTAGGTCTTTTTGTGTAAACATATGCGCTCCTCTGGCTAAAGTTTACCATAGACGCCTCTCCTATATAGACTAGGATTACCTTGTCTAAAAAAGCAATCCAGCATAATATTAGATCTTGCTAATATCTTAAATCGTATTCAGGATAAACCATGGCACTTACAAAAGACGAATTACTTAATCAGGCAAGACAATGCCTAGACATTATTAATGTAACGGAAGCTGAGGCACTGATGGCTTCTGGCTCAATTATGCTGGATGTTAGAGAGCCTAATGAGTTTGATATGGGACACTTAAGTGCTGCTATCAACATCCCTAGAGGCCTGCTAGAGTTCATGGTAGGCAATAATCCAGCCCTTACAGACTTTGATAAAAGTATTGTGGTGTATTGTAAAAATGGTGGTCGCTCTACTTTGGCAGCAGACACCTTACAAAGTATGGGTTTTAGCAAAATTAAGATGCTAGCCGGTGGTTTTGATGATTGGACTGGCACCATCCATAAAGTGGAAGTTGCTGACAATCAATATAATGGATAGCGTTTTAGGGTAATGTGTTTTCTGCATACCTTATTCTATAATAAGACCTACCTCTGACTTTTTATTTGTATCGAGACACCCAATGAGACAAAAAACACTTCTACCGCCTCGTGTTTTTGGCTTAATGGGTGTATCTGCACATGAAAATACCAAAGCTCGATCAGTAGCACGTACGTTTGAAGGCCCCATGCTATTGCTTGCAGGCTGGATTATTATTGATTTATACCTGCAAAGCAGCGGTGGCAGCCACACTCAATCGGCCATTAGCGATTGGGTTATTTGGGGGTTCTTTGTCGCCGAAACAATTATATTGTCTTCACTCGTAAATAACCCTAAGCAATACCTCCGTGGTAACTGGGTTAATTTACTGATCATTATTTTATCATTTCCATTATTGTGGTTACTGCTTCCCTACGCTGCTGGCTTTAGAGTACTCAGGCTTGTCGTATTTTTTTCACTTATTTTACAAGCGTCTAAAACATTGCAGACCGTACTCAGTCGCAATCACTTAGGCAGCTCATTAATTACCAGCTTTTTTATCATTGTGGTGGCAGGCACACTGATGTCAGTTATTGATCCTAATGTGCACACACCTATTGATGGCATTTGGTGGGCTTGGGTGACAGTTACCACTGTTGGTTATGGCGACATAGTACCTGCCAGCAATGCGGGCCGTCTGTTTGGCGCTTTTTTAATCTTGATGGGTATTGGCTTATTTACCATGTTAACTGCAAGCTTTGCTGCGTTTTTTATGGCGAAAGAAGAAAAAGAAATGCTAAAAAAAGAAGAGAAAAATATTCAACACATGAGCGATATTGAAGATCGCTTGATACTATTAGAATCTAAACTGGATACATTATTAACCGAAGAACAGCACAAAAAAGCCAGTGAACATCATAAAAAACAAAGACAACACAAATCTTAATATCAGCTCACACATTTAAGACAAAGCGATACATAAGGCAGTGTCGATAGTCTAGCGCTGTCTATTTCTGCCTGACACAGCTCACAACGAGTATATTCTCCTTGCTTGATACGTAAAATTGCATGATTCACTTGCTGCAATTCACGCTGAATTTGTTCGGCCATTTCATCTGCAACCACTTCATTCACTAACCGCTGCGCACGATCTTCATTGCCTACTAAGATATGAGTTTTAACATGCGTTAACTCATCACTTATTTTTTTTGATCGCACCTCCAGTTCTAGCTGCTTATTTTTTAGCTGTAAATCCAGGTACTTAATGTCAAACACAGCGAATATTCCTTTCAATAAGTGAATCCATCTTCACTCTACACTCATGCAAATAGCCCTTATTGACGTATATCAGCGTTTAACCATCAGTGATTTAAACTTCATACTCCAGAATGGCCAGTTTAGCGGTATTTAATTAACCATATTCTTTTTAACATAGGCTTATAGATAACGATAAGAGAACGCATATGACTGAAAGTAAGTTAAAGCTATGGCTAGCCCTTTATATTATATTTTCAGGCGCTTACATGGCGCTTGAAGGCCTTGGATCATTTTCCTTTGGTTGGGTCATAAAAACCATCCCCTTGTTTTTGCTTATGCTCTTTTGCCAAGTTTCCCTCACAGGAAAAATACGTACATTCGTGTTACTTGGTTTATTTTTCTCGGTAAGTGGCGATATTTTATTGTCTTTAGACGGATTCTTCATCCCCGGATTGGGCGTATTTTTAATTGCCCAAATTATCTATACGGGTGTATTTTTAAGCGAATTTAAACTGAGCAAAAAAGGAGTTTATTGGATGCTACTTATTTTGACTTACACCATCACCTTGGCCTTATTTATCCTACCCCATGTCGGTGATTTTATATTACCGGTGTCTGCATATATGATCGCAATTTCGTTAATGGCTATCAGTGCAGGATTTAGAAATGCCCCCCACTTTCTATTCATTGCCCTTGGGGCATTAATATTTATGAGCAGTGATACATTGATTGCTATAAGCAAATTTGTAAGTCCCTTTTATGGATCCGGCTTTGCCATTATGCTGACCTATTACGCCGCTCAGTTAATCATTTGCTTAGGCATAGTGAGACATTATAATTTATCGCACACTAAATCCTAAACAGCCAATGCTGGTCTATACTTGTGGGTAACAATAGGGAGAAACAAGATGTCAATTAGAGATCAAATTCATAATTACTATGAAGGTAAAGTGGTTGAGGTAATTGCAGAGGTTGCCAGTAATCGTAACTATGACAACGAGCAGATGGTCGATCTAGCTTGTTTGGCATTAAACAATTTACCTACTCGATATTTTAGACATGAAGTTGATTTAGCATTTTATATGTCTGCCCATGAGCATGATGATATCAACCGCCGGGTTAGACAGTCTGTTAATGACGCCATTGCCTATATTGAGAGTCAAAAGAATATAGAAAAATAAAGCACTACAGTTCTAATAAATCCAACATTTTTTCTTTAATAAAGGCATCGAGTATAGGTAGATTTTGCACCCTCATCTTGGGTTCACCCCAGGTTAAACGAGTATCTTGTATTAGTACTTGATAAAGCACCTTATTAAATTCTTCACTTTTAGGAGGTGTCACCATTCCTGGTTGAAAACTAGGGATTTTCTTAACAACCCTTAGGTGCCTACCTTTCACCTCGCTTGATAATATATCCCAATATTCAGGAAGAATAACAGCAATATCAAACTCATCATTAATAACACTGAGCACCATGCGCTCATATGATGAGCCTTCATGTATATTCACTTTAGAAAGCATATTTACATCAGCCATCGCTTGCTCAAATTGAGCGCCCGACTCTGAAAAATGATCCAAAATTAATATATCTAAACCCGCGAAGTCTACTAGATCTCGCCCTTTGAATTTTTTATTTGCAACGATAAAAATAGAGTCATTACGCTCTACTGTAGCGATCAAGTCATAACCCAACTTCATCGCTGCCGAGTGATAGGCACCAGGTAATAACATAGCGTCATATTTGTAAGTTGAAAGCCCGCTTAGCACCTCATCGAAATTTTTGCTCCGAACATACCGAACTGGACAATCTATTTCTAATGCCAACTTTTTATGAAATGAGTCAAAGAACTTATTTATTGTCAGTGAACTGACGAAGGGAGGGTAACCAATTACAATATCGCTATCGCAGGCAATAACTGAGCCAAGCTGACCCAGAAACAAAATAACAATCAATCTCTTAATCATACTTTTGCACCGAATACGATAACAAATAATACATTGAATATAGCTTATAACTGTCATTACCGATAGAAATTATAATGCTTCATGCATACTAGTATTTATAAGAAATCCCTAGATTATAAAAATTAATGCCGTTATTTGGCAGCTCAATACTGTTATTAGAATAATGTTGTAACTGTAAATTCCAACTGGCTTTTTCCGTGATATTTCCTCCAACTGCAAGCATACTTGCAAACTGAAAATTGGTACTAAATTGCTTTCTATTGAGTTCTGTTCGTGAGAATAAGGAAACGCCCACCGATGTTTCTACAAAACCAAAAAAACTACCCTTACTAAGGTTATAGCGAAATATGGGTGATAATTCTAAAGCATTATTTACACCTTCTTGCCCATTAAGCTCTAAACTTTGCCAATAGTTATAAGCTAGGTGATAATAATGTTGGAAATTTGTGCCCTCTAGAAAAGCCATCCCCCCCTCTGGAAACCAACGAAAACCTACCTTAAAACCACCTACATTAGCATCGCTGTGCATTAATGTAATTGAGTATTCATCGGCATGAAATGGATTAGCCGCAAGCGTTAAAAACATACTGGAGATCATGGCAGTTCGCCAACCCCATGTTTCTTTACCATCATCTTTTAAAGTACCCCCTTCTGCACCAAGCACAGAGACTGAAAACGTCACAGTAAAACAAACACTGAGCACTAGGGTGTAAATTTTTTTCACAAAATATCCTTATTTATTAACAACATAGAGATTCTTAATCACGATAAAAAACAACATATTTGAATAATGTTAAACTTTTAATGCGATGACAAGAGCTGTAACTTGCAACAGTGTATTTCAATTAGTCGATTCAAAATTCCTTTTGTAAACATAGTTGCTTAAGGCTATATAGTGCAGTAATTATGCGCCCATCTATTATCAAATTTTTCATCGGGCACAAAAAAAGCAGAGTAACGGCCTTGGCCATTCACTCTGCTTTTTTAGAAGATATTACTTGGTGCTATTTAAGCTTCAGTGTTGATAAAGTCAGCTCTCGAACATCTGCTAATAGTTTAGCGTCGTCAATCAAAGACTCCCCATAAGACGGAATCATTTCTTTCAACTTACCTTTCCATCCACCGTTTTCAATGCGGTCAGAAAAACAACGTTCAATCACATCAACCATGGCATGAACCGCTGTTGACGCACCAGGAGAAGCACCAAGTAACGAAGCTATTGAGCCATCTTCACTGGCCACAATTTCAGTACCAAACTCTAGCTTTCCTTTACCATTCTCATCTTTCTTGATGATCTGAACACGCTTACCGGCATCAGCCAGTGACCAATTCTTATCTTGCGCACCAGGGAAGTATTCTCGCAATGAGTCCATACGAGCACCATCAGATTGAAACACTTCACTGATCAAGTATTTCGTTAAATCCATGTTATTCATCCCAACAGACATCATTGGCATAAGGTTGTTTCCACGTATCGAAGAAGGTAAATCCATGATGGAGCCCTTCTTCAAAAACTTAGTTGTAAACCCTGCAAACGGCCCAAACAATAATGCTTGTTTACCATTAATCACTCGAGTATCTAGATGTGGTACCGACATAGGCGGCGCACCAATAGCCGCTTTACCGTAAACTTTCGCGTGATGTCTATTTGCTACTTCAGCATCTGAACATACTAACCACTGACCACTTACAGGAAAACCGCCGTAACCTTCACTCTCTGGAATCTCAGACTTCTGTAACAAGGGCAATGCACCACCCCCTGCACCAAGAAAAACAAAATCCGCTCTTACGCGACTTTTCTTACCAGACTCTCGGTCTTCTAACATAACGGACCAGCCACCCTGGCTAGAACGTTTTAAATCTTCTACGTCATGATTCAGAATTAATTCGAAATCATCTTTTTGCTGTAAGTCGTCCATCATGTAACGGGCAAGAGAACCAAAATCCACATCGCTGCCGCGAGACATATATGTTGCGGCAACCGGCTGGCTTGAATCTCGACCTTCCATTACCAGTGGCATCCATTCTGTTAATGTTTCAATATTTTCACTGTATTCCATGCCTTGGAATAAATGATGCTGACTCATTTTTTGAAAGCGTTCACGTAAGAAATCAACGTTCTTTTCACCCCAAACAAAACTAAGGTGTGGTGTTCTATGGATAAAATTAGATGGCTCAGGCAGAACGCTGTTATTAACTAGGTAGGACCAAAATTGAAGTGACATTTCAAAAGCAGCATTAATAGACAACGCTTTACTCACATCAACATTGCCTTGCTCATCTTCAGGGGTGTAATTCATTTCACAGTAAGCAGCATGACCTGTGCCTGCATTATTCCAGCCATCGGTGCTTTCTTTGGCAACGGTCTTTAAGCGCTCTACAACACATATATTAAGTGTCGGATCTAACTGCTTCAGCAGCATGGCCAATGTACTGCTCATGGCACCAGCACCAACCAATAATACGTCTACTGTTTTTACTGTCATGGTTTCTACACTCGTTAAATATAAATTTGCTGCCCGCTACTGTGTTGCTATGTTCGATAAAGATAGCTTTAGCACCAAGGTGCACACCGTGGTCTTTGTAAAACCAAAAAGTAGGGCTTGAATGACATTTTTATCGCCAATCAAAATTATGAAGCGAAATTATACTGAATTAGACTGCCTTTTGCGATTATTGGCTGATGATTTATAAACAAATGTTCCTTATAAATCAGTCACTTCAAATCAAAATCCCTGCTTTATATTCAGCATAGTTGAATTTGGTTGTTTTATAGACGGAACACTGCCCACATACTGCCGAATCACTCGAGAAGTCACTTGGCAAAATAGCTCGTACGCAATGGTTTGGCAGTGATCAGCAATGACATCAGCACTCAATCCTGTACCCCAAAGCGTCACCACATCGCCCACCTTAACATCTCCGCCTGTCACATCTACCGTGATCATATCCATGGATACTCGACCAGCTAATGGGAATTGCTGACCTTTAATCAATACTGGTGTGCCGTTTTTCGCCGATCTTGGGTAACCATCACCGTAGCCAATGGCGACAACCGCAATACTGCTAGGTCGGTCCACTTTAAAACTTTGGCCATATCCAACCGTATCACCGGAATTCAAGTCATGTAGGGCAATCACTTCACTTTGAAGTGTCATCACTGGTTGTAATCCAATATCTGGCCCCCGCTGAAACTGGATAGGACTGGTACCGTAAAGCATAATCCCTGGGCGAATTAAGTCTCCATGAGCTTGTGGCAATGTAAGAATGGCTGCACTGTTACTCATACTCCAATTTAGCTTGATTGGAGCAAGGGTTTTTAAATCCTGTAATTGCTGCAGGTTAAACGGGTTTTCAGGTTCATCTGCACATGCAAAATGGCTCATTAGCTGAATATCACCAACAACAGGTAATGTCCTTAATGCACTAACAACCGCAGGTACATCTAGAGAAGAAAACCCTAATCGGTGCATTCCAGAGTCCACTTTAACCCATATTTTTAATGAGCCCTCAGGCAAGGTCCGCAACCATTGAACTTGTAAATCTTGATGCACAGCCAGTTCTAAATTGAGTTCACAAGCCTGATGACATTCAGCTTCATCCATTGGTCCCTCTAGTACCAATATAGGCAAAACAATACCTGCCTGCCTTAACAAAACGGCTTCATCGACACACGCTACCGCAAAGCCATCAGCATCTGAACTGAGTACATTGGCCACTTGTAAGATACCATGGCCATAAGCATTAGCCTTGATCACCGCATAGGCGCGACTTTCAGGCGCTTTTGCTTTTGCCAGTTGATAGTTATCCCTAAGGGCATGAAGATTTATTATTGCTCTTGTGGCTCTTGCCATACTGCCTGCTAAGTAAAAATACGTTATGATACGAGGTTCACATTTGGGGCCGACATAGACACTCAGGGTTTTAAACACCCAGCCCAGTGATACCGCCTTGTTGACGTGATAATACGTAACATCACGCCTTTATTAAATTAAAGCATAGGCCAGCAATTAGCAGGAACGGTTTTTACATCTGGTCAATTTACACTCTTGGTTAACGACTAACCCTTGTGTTTAATACCTGCTATTACATTTTCAGGCCAATACGCTGCCTTTACTGCGTATTGTACCGTTTTTAGATTGAATAAATACCACTATGGCTCACAGCTTAATTCCAGAGCGCATGCTTGTTGTCTCTCCCGGCTTAGCTGCCACCATCGGCCTTGAAGAGTCTATAATGCTTCAAGCGCTGAATGATGGCGGTCAACCCCATGATGAGCATTGGCAAAGCATGCATAAAGTCAGCGTGCGTGAATGGTTACCTTTTTGGAACGACCACGACATAAAGCGCATTCTCAAAAGCTTAAACGACAAAGGCATTGTCCACTTTAACAGCCCGCCTTTTGGCCAAAGTGAACAATTGTTTTTTAGCTTCAAAGAAAACACACCCCCTACTGCTAAAAAAAGCAAAACCGAACAGGCTTATCAATCTGCCCAGCAGCAACATAAGAATACCATCGCGGCTAATTGGCGCCCGGATCATGAAACCTTACGCTATGTAGAAGAAACCCTGGGTATTTCAAAACGTTATACAAGCCAACAAGTTCAAGATTTTGTTTTTCACCACCAAGGCCAAGGCACACTCGCATCTAACTGGGCTACCATGTTTATTCGCTGGGTGAATAAACGCAACAAAGAAGACCAAAGCCACCCCGCTGTATTTCAAGGTGATGCTAAACGTAAAGTCGCCATGGACATTAACTGGCAACCCGAACCAACTACCGTGGATATTTTGCAAAAGGCAGGAGTCGATGCGACATTTATTCAAGACTGCATCAGTGAATTCATCCTTTATTGGAAGGAAAAAGGCGATGCCCACGATACTTGGAATACCAAATTTATTGCCTGGGTAAGGCGCCAATGGGCACGCTTCAGCGCTAGCGTTGCACACCCAACTGACCCTATTCCTATGCCTGAAAACTGGCAGCCTGACAGTGATGTTTATGACATACTTGCCATGGCCAGTATTGATAAAGCATTTGCTCAAAGCCTTGTACAAGAATTTGTCTTATACTGGCGCGACAGCAATCAATTGCATACATCTTGGAATAGCAAATTCTTACAGCACAGTAAACACATGTGGAGCAAGCGCTTAAATGGACAAGGGAAAACTGGTCAAGGCAGTCACGCAGCCACTTCTCAACGAGATTACGCAACAAATACAAGCATTGCCGAACGCGTCAGCGACCTCAGCTGGGCAAAAGATCTCTAATGAATTAAAAGCATCATTGGCGGCCAGCTTTGAATTATTAAGAATCAATTATGGCAATCAATTTAATGCAGCCTACCCAGACGTTGAGAGTTCAACGGCTGCCATGCGCCTATGGCTAAAAAGCTTAGCTGATTTTCCACCCGATTTAGTGCTTAAAGCTGCTGAGCAAGTCATTCAACATGAACGCTACTTGCCAAATTTAGCAACTTTACGTAGCTATTGCGAAAACGCCTACCAACTTTACGGCCTGCCCGAATCACGCTCAGCTTACATAGAAGCTTGCCGCGCACCTCAACCTAAAAGTGGCTTTGCCTGGTCACATCCCGCGGTATATTATGCAGGCCGAGCAACCGATTGGTTTTTCATTAGTTCTGAAAGTGAACGCTTAGTCTATCCAATATTCAAACGCAACTACGAGCAGATTTGTGAGCGAGTAATTAAAGGTGAGAAACTGGATGCACCTGTATTAAAAGCACTGCCAAAAGATGTGCATATCCCGCTTAGCAAAAAAGAGAACCTTGAACATTTAGCCGATTTGAAAAAAACCTTAAATTTAATATAACTAAACTTAATTAGGGGCTAAAAGCCCCCTTTTGAGTTCATCCAGCTATAAATACGTTTTTTCCTCCCCTGATATAAACTACTGTGATTGTTCATTCCTATTGGTAACCGGCCTTTAAGCCAAAATTAATGTGTATTCCACATCGCAAGATATAATGTCAGAGCCAAACCCATCAAAAAACAACCGAAATGTATGATAGTGTCGAGGAAACTTTTATTAGCTTTTATTTCAGGCACTAAGTCAGAGGCAGCTATGTAAATAAAGTTACCTGCGCCAAAAAGTACCAAGCCAGACATTTCAAATTGTTGTGCCGCAAAGTAAGCCACGAGAGCCCCCAAAGGAAAAGTCAGTGCCGAAATAAAATTCCACAACAGAGCACTGCGCTTAGGAAACCCACCACGTACCAGAATTCCGAAATCTCCCAACTCCTGCGGTATCTCATGTGCAACCGCGGCCACCCAAGCAGCAATACCGGCAGCAGGGTTAATTAAAAAAGTACTGGCAATGCCTAAGCCACCAAGAAAATTATGAACGGCATCACCAATCAGAATCAGATACGTAACCGGTTGGCGTCCTTTATGCTGAGAGCGGTGTGAATGATGCCAGTGGAGAAACAATTCCATCCCTAAAAATGTGACAAAGCCAGCGGCCAACCAAACACTCGCGACTAATGGATCAAGAGCAGCAGAACCTTCTGGAACCATGTGAAACAAAGCACCACCAATCAGAGTTCCCGCTGCAATGGCAACAAACGGCAGTAACAAACGATCAAGACTGGCCGGTTTGAGGAGCGTGGTAACACTGCCCACCATCGCGATGGAGCTCATGAGAAACCCACCAATAATAATCCAAATCAAATTATCCATCTGCGCCTCCTGTTCTTTCACGAAAAATAAACATCACCATGCTTATCCTAGGAATGAATCATCGTGTGTAATCAACAAGTTGAAAAACTCAGTTTAACAGCTTTGATACTGAAGCTGCTTGAGCAGAATCAATTTACAATTAACTACTCTAGTTATGGAGCCATAGCTAAAATTGACCTATATCTATGTTACCAACACTATTTTGTTAAGTAGGGTTAAAGACCTGAATAAGCGAGTATTATCAAAGAATGCTATCAGCAGTGCTAGCGTTCTATATAGAGCCTAGGAAACAGAGCAAAGTAAAACTACCTAGAGTTGAGTAAATATTATGATAACTCACCCCATAAGCTCTTCATTTAAACTGATTAAATCAGTGTCGTTTTTCGGTAAAACCAACAA